>WFTL01000014.1 GCA_015485495.1 Planctomycetaceae bacterium | reverse complement strand
GTATGCCGCAGTCTTCTTCTTCATCATTTCGCCCCGATTCTGCCGGTTGGCGCCCGGCTCCCCGGCTGATCATCGTTCTGGCCGCGGCTCTGATGATCCTGATTCCGGCTGTGCGGTACCGCAACCTGCTGTCCCTGGACACCCTGGCCGCTCATGAACAGCAGCTGCGGCAGTTTCAGGCCCGTCATCCGATCCTCGTTCCGGCGGCCGCATTCGGCATCTACACCGTGGTGACAGCCCTGTCTGTCCCTGGAGCGACCGCCATGACGCTGGTGGCCGGATGGTACTTCGGCTTCGCGCAGGCGGTCGTGCTGGTCAGCTTCGCATCCACTCTGGGAGCCACCCTGGCGTTCCTGCTGAGTCGATTTGTGCTCCGCGATCAGGTGCAGGCCCGTTTTGGAGACCGCCTGAAAACGTTCCATGACGCGCTCGATCGCGACGGCCCCTGGTACCTGTTCACGCTGCGGCTGATTCCGGTGGTGCCGTTTTTCGTCATCAATGTGGTGATGGGACTGACGCGCATCCGCACGTGGACATTCTGGTGGGTGAGTCAGGTCGGCATGCTGGCCGGAACGATGGTCTACGTGTACGCCGGATCAACGATTCCCGGACTGGCGGAACTGGCCGATCCGTTTCGGCTGCGACCGGCCGACATTCAGAACTGGCCGGCTCTCATTTCCGCGGTCAGCCGCCATTCGGCCGCCGACTCACCGGGACATGCCCTTCGACACCATCTGGATTCCGGAACCGTGGAACTGGTCGCTCATCTGGCTGAAACCGGCAGCCGGCCCGATCCGGAACAGACCGAAACGCTGCTCAAAGCATTCAACGCCGCGATCGTCCGACCCGAACTGACTCTGCAGCCACCCTGGTCGCTCATTGGAACACCCCGCGGACAGACCGAATCGGGCTCCGCCGCCTCCCGCATCGTGACGGAAATCAACCGCCGCATCCTGGTGGCCGTCTTTCCGGACATCATCCGGCCGCCCCAGCCGATTCTCAGTCGCCGCATGATGGCCGCCTTTCTTCTTCTGGGCCTGTTTCCTCTGGCGGTCCGCCGCCTCCTGGGATCCGCTCGCCGAACCGCTGCAGCGGCCGACTCCATCGCCGCATCACCTGCTTCCGAACTTCCGGAATGAATCTCATGCCCGCTTCCGCCCATGCTGTCGATGACCATGACCGCCGTCTTGAAGAACTGGTCCGGCCGACCGGACCGCCTTCGGCGTCTCCGCCGGACCGTTATCAGCTTGTGGTGATCGGAGGCGGCACGGCCGGTCTGGTGGCGGCGGCCGGAGCCGCCGGGCTGGGAGCCCGCGTGGCGCTCATCGAACGCCATCTGATGGGAGGCGACTGTCTGAACACCGGCTGTGTTCCGTCCAAGGCACTCCTGAGTGCGGCGCGGGCCGCGGCGTCGGTGTCCAGAGCCGCATCATACGGCGTCCGCATCGGCGAGGCAGTTCACGTGGATTTTTCCGCCGTGATGGAACGCATGCGGCGGCTGCGGGCGTCCATCGCGCCTCACGATTCTGTCGCCCGGTTTCGTGAACTGGGCGTCGACGTGTTTGCGGGAACCGGCCGTTTTGCCGGCCGCGACCGCATCGTCGTGACCGATCCGGAATCCGGGGGGAAGGAATATGTGCTTTCGTTCGCCCGCGCCGTCATCTGCACGGGCGGCCGCCCGGCCGTTCCTCCGATCCCCGGCCTGAAGGACGTTGCCTTCCTGACCAGCGACACGGTTTTCTCTCTGACGGACCTGCCGCCGCGTCTGGGCATCATCGGAGCCGGGCCGATCGGCTGCGAGCTGGCTCAGTGCTTCGCCCGCTTCGGATCTCAGGTGATTCTGGTGGAATCGTCGCACGGTGTGCTGCCGCGTGAAGACCCGGATGCCGCCGATGTCGTCCGAAAGGCACTGATCGGAGACGGCGTGCGTCTGCTGTGCTGCGGCCAGAACATGGCCGTTCGATCCGACAGCGGGAAGATCCGCCTGACCCTGGAATCGCACGGAACATCCTGCGATGAACAGGTCGACGCGCTGCTTGTGGCCACCGGACGGGCTCCCGTCACCGAAGGCCTGGACCTGGAAACGGCCGGCATCGCATACGACGAAACCGGTGTCACAGTCGATGAACGGCTCCGCACCACCAATCCGTCCGTTTACGCAGCCGGCGATATCTGCTCATCGCAGCGATTCACTCATGCCGCCGACTTTCAGGCCCGCATCGTGCTGCGCAATGCGCTGTTTCGCGGCCGCATGCGGGCCGATGCCCTGCGGATTCCCCGCGTGGTCTATACAGAACCGGAACTCGCTCAGGTCGGACACACGCATCAGGACGCCGCCGACGCCGGAATCTCCATCGACACCTACACGCTGGAATTCGCCGATGTCGACCGGTCGGTCCTGGACGGACAGGATGAAGGCTTCGTCCGCATTCACACGGCACGCGGCCGCGACCGGATCGTGGGAGCGACCATCGTGGGCACCGCCGCGGGCGATCTTCTTTCTGAGATCACTCTGGCCATGAATCACGGCATCGGGCTGCGCCGCATTGCCGATACGATTCACCCCTACCCAACGCGCGCCGAAGCCATCCGCCGCATCGGCGATCTGTACAACCGCACCCGCCTGACTCCGCGGGTGCGGTCTTTGATGAAGCGCTGGCTGGCATGGACCGTCTGAAAACACGGGACCTGTCGGGGCCTGACCGGACCGTTCCGGACGTCAGCGTGTCTGACCGGTTCCGTGCACGACGTACTTGTAGCTCGTCATTTCTCTCAGCCCGCACGGTCCGCGGGCATGAAAGCGGTCGGTGCTGATTCCGATTTCGGCACCCAGGCCGAACTGGCCGCCATCGTTGAAGCGCGTGCTGGCATTGATCATCACGGCCGAAGAATCGACTTCGTTCTGAAACCGGACGGCCGCTTCGAGACTTTCTGTGACAATCGCATCGGTGTGTCCTGATCCGAACCGGCGGATGCGGTCCATCGCTTCGTCGATGGAATCGACGAAGCGGACGGCCAGAATGAGATCCAGGAATTCCGTGGCGTAATCTTCTTCTTCCGCCAGGCGGGCTCCGTCGATGCCTGCGGCGCTGTCCGGACAGCAGCGCAGCTCCACACCCCGTTCCTGCAGGCGGGCTGCCAGAGACGGCCAGAAGCGATCGGCCGCTTCCCGATGAATCAGCAGGCTTTCGGCCGCGTTGCACACTCCCGGCCGCTGGCACTTGCTGTTGATCACGATGTCCGCCGCCATCTGTTCATCAGCAGACGCATCCACGTAAACATGGCAGATGCCGTCGAAGTGCTTGATCACCGGCATCGTGGCTTCTTCGGTCACCCGTTCGATCAGAGACCGGCCGCCACGGGGAACAGTGACATCGATGAGCTGTCCCAGGCGCAGAAACTCCCCGACAGCCGCGCGGTCCGTTGTTTCCACAAGCTGCACGGCATCGCCCGGAAGTCCTTCGGCTTCCAGAGCGGCCGTCAGCACCCGATGCAGCGCCCGATTGCTGTGCCGCGCTTCGCTGCCGCCCCGCAGGATGACGGCGTTGCCGCTCTTCACACACAGAGCAGCCGCATCGACTGTCACATTGGGACGGGATTCATAGATGAAAAACACAACGCCCAGCGGCACCCGCACTTTCGTCACCAGCAGTCCGTTGGGACGACGGTTGCTTTCGATGATCTCCCCCACCGGGTCGGACAGCCGACCGATTTCCACGACCGCATCACCGATGTCCGTCAGCCGATCTTCCGTGAGCCGCAGGCGATCGACCAGGGCACCCGAAAGTCCCTTTTCGGCAGCAGCAGCCAGGTCCTGCTCGTTGGCCGCCAGGATGTCTCCGGCCTGTTCCCGCAGCCCGTCCGCCACGCGCTGCAGCCAGCGGAGCTTCTGTTCTCCGGTGGCCGAAGCGATGCGGCGAGCGGCCTGACGGGCCCGTCCGGCCATCTGTTCAGCGTAAACATTCAGTTCTGCCACCGTCTGTGACATCGCGAGTGTACTCCCCCCGTTTTGTCAGAACTGCCAGTTCGTGTACACGGCAGCTCGAAAATTTTCCCATTCATCGCGGTGCGTTTCCGTACCGGGATGGTCCATCAGGTCACAGACCCACTGATCCATCCGCCGAATTCGCTCCGCCAGCACAGCGGCAATGTTGGAAACGATCCGGAACCCGGCCCGCGGGTTCTTTTCTGTCAGTTTCTGAAAATCTTCCCGCCGCCAGGCTGCCGTGAACACTTCGGTCACCGCATCGATGCTGGCCGAGTGCGGTGCGGTCTGCACGAACGACATTTCACCGAAGACGTCTCCGGGACCCAGGCGGGCCAGCTCCCGGCGATGGCCGTTGCCGCAGTCGCGTGTCACCACGCATTCGCCTTCCAGAATAATCCACAGAGCCTGAACGTTGTCGCCTTCTTCCAGAATCCGGCTGCCGGCGTCGAACCGTTTCTGCACCACGGTGTGCCACACCGCCGTGGCTTCTTCACGTGTCAGGCCGCCGAAAATGTGGACTGATGACAGCGTATCGGATGAAGCATGCATGAAACGCGGCAGATCGGCAGGAAACCCACGGACAAAACGAACGCACAGGCGGGATTATTTCCACATTGGCCGGTCAGGTCGAGCCGCAACCGGCGGAATACGGCCGTTTGACGCGGTTCACGGCCCTGGCCGCTGCCAGGCCGTCCCTGCCGGGGTTCTCACAGACAGTTTTCAGACGGCCGTTCCGGACGGCTGTTTTCTGTTCTCAGACCATCGCATCCGAAATTCGGGCGGATGTTCCGCCAATTTCCTGATTCTTCGGCCGCACAGGGCTTGCCGTCCAGGGACTTCTCCCGTCACTATTCGCCGATCCTGGACGGAACCATCTGCCGCCGGACCGATACCGGTTGGCTGACCAGCCGGCCTGCCGGATGACCGCAACCGCTGACCCTTATTCATCAACCTGTTGATCCATTCGATCCATGACGCGTGCAGTGATCAGCGGATCCGGACTGTGGCATCCGGAAGAATTCATCACGAACGAGGAGCTGGTGGCGTCGTACAATGCGTACGCCGAACGCTTCAACCGCGAAAATGCGGAGGCGATTGCGGCGGGCACCGTGAAGGAATGTCTGCTCAGCAGCCCGGAATTCATTGTGAAAGCCAGCGGCATCCGGCAGCGGTACACCTATCGGCGGGACGGCATCCTGGATCTCGACCGCATGCGGCCGCGACTGGAAGAACGTGCCGACGATGAACTGTCTCATCAGGCCGAAATGGCCGTCCGGGCGGCCCGCGATGCCATGCAGCGGGCCGAACGCACGGCCGCCGACATCGATACGGTGATTGTGGCCTGCGCCTACACCGAACGCGCCTACCCGGCCATCGCCATCGAAGTCCAGGAGGAACTGGGCATCAAAGGTTACGGCTTCGACATGCTGGCCGCCTGTTCGGCCGCCACATTCGCCCTGCAGCGGGCCTGCGATGCCGTCCTGGCAGGTTCCTCACGCTGCGTGCTGGTCATCAACCCTGAACTGGTGACGCCCCAGGTGAATTTCCGTGATCGCGACGGGCACTTCATTTTCGGCGACGTGAGCACGGCCATGATTGTCGAACGCGAAGACATGTGCGTCTCGCCCCACCGCTACCGCATCCTGGGAACCAGCGCGACGACCATCTACTCGAACAACGTGCGGTCCAATTTCGGGCACCTGGCCTACGCCACGGATGCCGACCCGTTCGGCCCGGACAAGCTGTTCTGCCAGAATGGCCGCCGCGTGTTCAAAGAAGTGTGTCCGCTGACGGTGGAACACCTGGAAAATCAGCTTCAGCGCATGGACATTGCGGTCGCTGACGTCCGCCGCTGGTGGCTGCACCAGGCGAACATCAACATGAATCAGCTCATCGTCCGCAGACTGCTGGGGCGTGAAGCGACACCTGATGAGGCTCCCGTTGTGCTGGACGAATTCGCCAACACGGCTTCCGCCGGTTCGGTCATCGCCTTTCACCGCTTTCACGAAGACCTGCAGAGCGGCGACATCGGCGTGCTGTGTTCCTTCGGAGCCGGCTATTCGGTGGGATCACTGGTCGTTCGACGCCTGTGAACTCACCGGAGAATTCAGTTCCCGGAGAATGCGGCGGGTGAGCACCTCGGCGGAGGAGATCTCCCCCACCAGGGAGGTTTTCGGAAACATCAGTTTCGGCACCTTTCCCGCCCCCACGCGGCGATACAGTTCCACATGCCGCGCGATGTACTGATCGGCCACTCCCCGATTCAGTTCCTCTTTCAGAACGTCGGCTCCCACCAGTCGCTCCGCCTGCCGCCGAGTGGCGTCGGCCGTTCGGGACCGTTCGAAGATCCAGTCGTGCAGCCGATGAAACTTTTCCGGATCGATCCGCCAGACGGCCACCGCAATCCGGGAAATCTCACACGAATGGCGATGCGCTCCGCCGCCGGAACGCACCGCACTGTTGCACTTCCGATCCAGCGGAACCGGAAGTGCGATGACCGCCAGATCGTCTCCCAGACGTTCGAACGCTCCGCGAATCGCCTGGTGCGTCCGGCGGCAGTGCGGACATGTGTAATCGAACATCTCGACAAACACGTACTTCGCATCCGGTTTCCCCAGCAGCGGCCACTGACGAACATCCAGAACGAAACGGTTGCCCTTCACTCCGACCAGCCGGCGCGCCGGTCCGGGCGGAGCCGACTTCCGATCTTCTGCAGATGTTCCGTCTGTTTCGCTGTTCCCGGACCGATGCGACTCACCGTCCGTCTCAGCAGGCCTTCCGGAATCGGCCGCCTCCGCCGCCTTCTTTTTTTCCGGACTGTCATCGTTGCCGTCTGTCGAATCGGTCAGCATGAACGGCACCGCAGACAACCGCAGCAGCACACGGGGAGCCGGAAGCAGCAGCAGAGTCGTCGCAGCCGAGACGTCTGACGGACTGCCTTCCGGCGCTGCCGGTCCGTCTTCAGACGGCAGCACGCTTTCCGGCGACGGCGCGATCGGTTCCGGCCGCTCAGCAGCCGCCGGAGGTTCGAACAAAACACCGGGAGAAGAATCCGGCAGAGATTCCGCGGAAGATACGTCCGGCGGACTGAAAACGAATGCTTCCGGATCCTGGCCGAACGACGCGCCCTGATCGCCGGTATCATCGGAACCGCCCGGAATCTGCGATGGCAGATCCGTCACCACGTCATAATGTTCTTCCTCCCAGGTCGGTGGAACCGGCGTGAGACTCTGAACGGCCGCCAGAAGACCGACACCGACGACAGCCCCGGCCGCAGAAAACCGCACCGGCATCATCCCCGGTGGGCGCTGCCACAGCAGCACAGCACAGATCAGCAGGCTGCAGGTGTGCGCGACCAGACACCAGAGGCAGTAATGTTCCAGCGCGAATGTCTGCAGGCCAATGAACCACACAGCCGACAGACCGGCCGCGAGGCCGCAGACCATCACACACGTCCAGCTCAGCCGTCGCAGATCCGCCGGAACCGATCGCCGTGTGAACCACAGAGCCGACAGCAGAACGGAATACAGTGCGAAAGCCGGGACAGCCACAGGCATTCCGATGACTTTCGACCAGCGGCTGGTGAGCACGTGCGAACAGTCGAACACCTGGCCGGCTCCGCAGCCGGCCACGCGGCCGGACACCAGACCAGCCCAGGCCAGATAGCCGGTGGCCGCCAGCCCCGCCGCACTCAGCAGGACCAGCAGCGCGTGCCCCGCTGCGCCGACCGACAGGTCGTGTTCGTTCGGCCGCGTCCGGCCCTGAGCCGCTTCCATCATCACGCCCCCCGTTGTGCCGCCTGTCCGTTCCGCCGAATCGCGGCATCAAACATGAATTCCTTCCCGCACCCGATTCTTCCGGCAGAACCGCTCTCCGTCTGCCCTCAGTGTAGCTCGGTTTTCGGCTCCTGCGGAGACTCGTTTTGTCACCGATGGTCCGGATTGCGCCGGATTTCCGGTCTGGCCCGGCGGCAGAACCCGTTTCTTCCGGCTGAAGGATGCCGCCGCTCGTCCTGCCGCACGAAATCCGGCGGGCCCATCCGGGAAACAGCAGTGTGATACCGATCTGCCCTCAGAAGTCCGGTATCCGATTCACGGCTGACGCGGCCGCCGGAGCTCGCCTGACTCGACGGTCCGGATGAGTTTCAGAATGCGGCCGGGCAGCTCCCGGCGCCGCACATCGCGGGACGAAGACGCAGCCCGAATGATGCCCCGAACGGCACCCGCAACGGCTCTGTCCTGCTCACCCGCAGAAAGAACGGCTCCGGCAACCGCCGGCAGGGTTTCTCCGGACAGAACGATTTCGGGATGAGACACCGTGCCGGTTACCCGGGCAGAAAACGCCGTCAGACCGTCAGCCGTTTCCCCGGCACGATCGCCGGAATCCTGAGGGCGGATGCGCAGCGTCAGGTCGATCGATTCATCCAGGCACAGCATGCCCGATGATTCCACCATCAGCCCCCCGGCCAGTTCCGGCAGAAGCAGCGAACATCCGCTGTGGCGAATGCCGTCAGGCAGCACCTGGAACGCCACCGTGCAGCTTCCGACAAGCTGCAGGGACGGCCGAGACAGATTTCCCGGATGCACCTGCCGGGCAATCTGCCGCAGCCACTGATCACCGAAATGCGCATGAATCTCGTGCAACTGCACCGTGCCGCTGAACAGGACACTGTCTTCCGAAACCGGATGGTCCAGCCGCATCCGAACCGGATCCACTTCGACACTCACGAAACCGGTCAGCCGGACGGACCGGGCCAGCAGAGGAGCCGCCAGGACCAGATGCCGCCGGACCGGCACGTCAGACAGCGGCGCCCGGTCGAAGATTCTGATGGAATCCGTTTCCAGCCAGCACCCCTGAGCATCTTTTCGAATGACGCCGCGAATGTTCAGGCCGTTCAGATCGACGACGGGAACCGGTTCGGCAGAACGCGTGACAATCAGAGAACCGTCCTGGATTTCGAATTCCAGGTCCCGCTCAGGCACTGCCGCAACAACCGGATCGGATTCTGCCGCACCCTCCTTCCTGACCGGCAGCTCCGCGTGCACATTCGGACGCACCAGCGTGACGCCGCCCGAACGGCCCAGCAGCCGACTGATCACGGACTGACCGGAATGGAGCGCCTCCATGGTCACACGAACCGATCCGGAATCGCTGGACAGCACGACATCGTGGAACCGGAATTCCGTCAGCCAGCCTCCCGTGCATCCGGAGCAGGAAGCGGTCAGGCCGTGCGGCGCCACCGCGCGACCCAGCAGATCATTACGGACGCCTGGGTGATTCAAAACGACCGGAAGAACGTTTCCGGCACAGAACAGAGCAATCAGCATCGCAGAAGCGGCCACTCCGGAACGCGGCGATGCGAATGAATGTCGCGGCAACTGCGGTCGGAATGCGGCGTGTGGCATGGTGGCATCCTGCGGGAAAACGGTTCAACCGGAACAGACAGAGGGAAGGAAACACGGTTCGCGACCACACGACAGTGTGCGCCCTGCGGGGCGGCCACGGACCATCCGAAGGGGAATTGTAGAATTCCGACCGCCGGCCCGGCCAGACCGGTTTGGGAACCCTCGGACCAGCCCCGCACCGGCGGCCCGGAAGCCTGCCATTTTCTTTCGGCAGCAGGTCCCGGCGGCGGCCGGCGGGTGTTTCTGACGCCTGCGGCCCCGTTTCGCTCAGACAGGTTCAGACAGGAGCGTCGCCGATCCGGGAGGGAAATTCATGGCGGAGCGCCGGGGACTCGTGTAGCATTCGGCCGCACCGACCGCATTCCGAAGGAACACAGAAACGTCTGAAACGCGGTCGCCGTTTCCGTGTGTCCCGGTGTCGATGGTCCTCTGTGCAGCAACCGTCTGTGCAGCAACTCAGTACAGCGACTCAGTAAAGGAACTCAGAATGTTTCGATCAGCCGTGGTTTCGGCGCTCTGCCTGACCGTGTGTCTGCCTGTCGCCACGACGGCCGCTGAGGTGTCGGTCGTCCGTGAAGAAGGGCGGCTGCAGGTGACGATCGGCGGAACGGATTTCGCCACGTACGTGTTTTCGGAAGATTTTCGCAAACCCTTCTTCCTGCCCGTGCGGGCCGCCGACGGAACCGTGCTGACACGTGCTCTGAACGACCCGGACGACCACGACCATCCGCATCACAAGGGTGTGTGGGTGGCCGTCGATGAAGTCAACGGCATCTCATACTGGAACGAACGCGGGCGAATCGCGGTGCGTGATGTGTCCCTTGTCGCCGCCACCGGGGATCCGGCCGTCGTGGAAGTCTCTTCCGAATGGATGAACGCCGATGAAAGTGCGCCGGTGGTCACGGAAACGACGCGCATTTCCATTTTCGCCAGCCGTCTGATGGTCTACGACATTCGCTTTTCCGCCGAACACGGCCCGGTCACGTTCGGCGACACGAAGGAAGGCCTGCTGGGCTATCGCATGGCCCCGTCCATGAAGGAACGCCGCAGCGGACACGTCGTCAGCAGTGATGGCACCGAAGGCACGGCGGCCTGCTGGGGACGCCGCTTCGCGTGGATCGATTATTCCGGACAGATCGGCGACAAAACGTACGGCGTGACCCTGATGGATCATCCGGGCAATTTCCGCCCGGCCCGGTATCACGTGCGCAACTACGGGCTGTTTTCCATCAGCCCGTTCGGGGAACGCGCCTACACGAAAGGGCGTCTGCCGGCTCAGCCGGTGGTTCTGCAGCAGGACGAAACGCTGCGTCTGGTTTACGGCATCTATTTTCACGACGGCGATGCCGACCAGGGCGGCGTGCCGGACATCTGGAAACAGTTTGTGGACAGCACGGAGCTGTCGTACCGGTAGCGGCCGCCCGCCGCGACAGCCGGTCGATGGAGTCGTTCGGTTCATCTGAGCACCGTATGGAACCTGATCCCATCGATCTGCAGATTCGCAGTCTGCACATCACGCTGGATCGCTCCCCGATCCTGGCCATCGATCATGCTCAGGCATCCGCGGGCACCATCACGGCCGTCGTCGGTCCGTCCGGATGCGGCAAGTCCACACTGCTGAAGGTTCTGGCCGGACTGCTGCCCTCCGACCGCGGAACCGTTCGTCTGGGCCGCACCGCATCGCGCGATCGGCTGAGAATCGGGTTCGTTTTTCAGGAAGCCACTCTGCTGCCGTGGCGCACGGCCGCGGCCAATATCCGCCTCCCGGGGGAACTCGAGCGGTGCCCGCTGAGCGATGCCCGGGTGGAAGAGCTGGCGGAACTGACGGGGCTGACCCGAAACGACCTGAACAAACGTCCGGCCGCTCTTTCCGGAGGCATGAAGATGCGGGTCTCACTGGCTCGTGCGCTGTCCTTGCAGCCGGCCCTGCTTCTGCTGGACGAACCGTTCGCCGCTCTGGACGACCTGCTGCGTCGACAGCTTCAGCGGGACGTGCGCCGGCTTCTGAAGGCGCTGAACATCACGGCCGTTCTGGTGACGCACAATGTGAGTGAGGCGGCGGTCATGAGCGATCAGGTGTGGATTCTGAACGGAAAACCGGCCACCGTGCAGGACGTGACGGCTGTGATGGTTCCGGAATCCGAACGATTCGGAGAATCGCAGATGTTGTCCACCGTCATTCGCAGGATTTCCGATGTGCTGCGCACCGCACGGGAACCGAACGATGTCTGAACGCCGGATCGTTTCCTTCCTGGCAGTGATCGGACCACCGCTGCTGGTGTGCTTCGGCCTGGTGAGTCTGTGGAAACTGGTCCTCGTCGGGTGGTCGATTCCGAACTGGCTCGTACCGCCGCCGGAAGATGTCGCGCGGGCACTGACAGAGCAGCGGGGGCCGCTGCTGCAGGCATCTGCCCGCACGGCTCTGGCAGCAGCCGGCGGTCTGGGCGGCAGTCTGCTGCTGGGCATTCTGACGGCGTTCGCGTTCGCCCATTCGTCGTTCGTCCGCCGCGCGTTCTACCCTTATGCGGTTTTGCTGCAGACCGTTCCGGTCATCGCCATCGCCCCGCTCATCATTCTCACCTTCGGCCGCGGTTTTCACAGTGTCACACTCGTGGCGGGCGTCATCAGCCTGTTTCCGATCATCACCAGCACCACCACCGGACTGCTGCAGATCGATCCGTCTCTGAACGACCTGTTCCGGCTGCACCGGGCTTCCTGGTGGCAGATTCTGTGGAAACTGCGTCTGCCCTGCGCCATTCCCTGGATGATCAGCGGCACACGGATCGCCAGTGGAGCGGCCGTGGTGGGAGCGGTCGTCGGAGAATTCTTCGTGGGATCCGGCCCCCCCGGACTGGGCACACTCATCCAGAGAAAAACGGCCAGTCTGAATCTGCCGGAACTGTATGCCGCCGTGCTGGCATCCGTGGTGCTGGGTGTGAGCACATTCGTCGTCGTCACGGCGGCCGGCGATGCCGTTCTGCAGCACTGGTTCGGACGGCGCCTGAACGATCACATTGCAGGACGTGCCGGCTGATGCCGAGGCGGTTTTGTCGCAGGCAGCCGGCTGCAGCCGGATCCACTTCGCCGTCCCGGCGGTGCTCATTCAGCCGTCCGTGCGGAAAATCGGACCTGTGCGAAGGTTGCCCTGCGGAAAACAGACCATACGATGAATGTTCGGCCCCTTCGTTCGAACCCTCTGCACGGAAGGTGATCCTTCATGTCCGTTCGCATCACTTACTGCGTCATGTGAAACTACACCCCTCAGGCGACCAGTCTGGCCGCCGCCATCCGGTCCGAAACGGGAATCGAATGCGAACTGGTTCCTGGTTCGGGAGGAATCTTCGACGTGGAAGTCGATGGTCGGCTCATCTACAGCAAAGAGGAAACAGGCCGGTTTCCGGAACACGAGGAAATTCTGTCGAAACTGAACAGACAGGGTTCGTGACGCAGGGTTCCTGACGCAGGCGTCACAGCCGGCGCAGGCCGTCTTCCATCAGAGGCGTGGGGATGTCCCGGTCCACCGCATCGATCTGATTCAGAACATCGGCATCCAGAGTCAGGTCGGCGGCTTCCAGGCTTTCATCGAGCTGTTCCACGCTGGTGGCTCCGATGATGACGGACGCCACGAAATCCTGCTGACGGCACCAGGCCACACTCATGGCCGTCAGAGTCATCCCGGCAGCATCGGCGATCGTCTGCAGCCGTTCGACGGCCTGGCGCGATCGATCATTCAGAAACCGTTCGGCGATCCGCTGCTGCCGTGGTCCGGCATTCTGGTAGGCCGTGAACCGGGCTCCCGCCGGAAAGTCGTGACGGTATTTCCCGGTCAGCACACCGCCGCCCAGAGGCGAATAGGGCAGAAGACTCACCTGCTCCCGACGGCAGACCTGCGCCAGTTCGCTTTCGCAGCGGCGGTTGATGAGGCTGAAATTGTTCTGCACGGTATCGTAACGCGTCAGGGAAAACCGTTCGGCCGCCCACAGGCTTTTCATCAGTCCCCAGCACGTTTCGTTGCTGCAGCCGATGGCCCGCACTTTTCCTTCGTGAATCAGTTCGGTCAGCACTCCCAGAATGTCTTCGCAGCGGGCCCGATGGTCGGGCCAGTGCGTCTGATACAGATCGATGTAGTCCGTCTGCAGCCGCTGCAGGCTGGCATCCACGGCCCGGCGAATCTGCAGCCGGTCCAGGCACGTGTGTCCGTGACGCACAGGCGGCACGAACCAGCCGTGCGCCGGGCCGGTGACTTTGGTCGCAATGACGACCGATTCCCGTGGTTTCGTTTTCAGCCAGCGGCCCACGATCTGTTCGGTCACGCCGAATTTTTCGGACGTCGGCGGAACCGGATACATTTCCGCCGTATCGAAAAAGTCGATGCCCCGATCGAAGGCCCGATCCATGATCCGATGCGACAGGCTTTCGTCACACTGTTCCCCGAATGTCATGGTTCCCATGCACAGATCCGTGACGGAAATTCCGCTTTGTCCGAGACATCGTCGTTCCATGAGTTGTTGTCCTTCTGTTTCTGCAGACAGCACGATCGGCCGCTGATGCGGTTCCGGCGGACGGCAGCCTAAGCAAATGCGGCGGACCGGCCAACTGCGTGGACAGCCGATACGGCGGCCCCGACTGCATCATTGCGACACACAGCGGCGTGACGGTTTTTCGTCTTCACCGGATCGATTCCCGCTGTTCATACGGATCAGACCGGCGACTCCGGCAACTCCTGCCGAATCGGACCGTTCAACGGCTGCAGAAGCGGCCGCATTCGGGACGATTTCGCCACGGCCGAACGGTTCCGGCAGAATTCGATCAGAAACCGTGTTGACACGAATCGGCGATCGGTCATATCACTCGGCCTCTCACACCGGATTCAGTTCTGAATCCTCAGACTTCTCTCTCTCCTCTCCTGTTTCTGCTCTTGTCTTCCGTTCCGTTTCGGAACACCCCGAACGCTCGTCTCTTCGTTCTTTGAAGAGTGCTGAGATTCCTGGTGCGCGAACTGGGTGCTGCGGGATCCGGCAGTGTTCACTCTCTCATCTCACCTCTCTCTCCACCTGACCTGCTAAGTTGAGGACATCATGAACGAGTTCCCTGCCGGCGCTCATCATGAGCCGCAGATTCTGCAGTTTCCCGGTGCTCCTGCAGCACCCGCCGCAGATGCGACTTTGACCCCTGCCCCGGATGCCGCTCCGGCGTCTCAGTCCGTCCTGGTGTTCTCTCCCCGCCCGGGGGCCCGCCAGCTTCTGGCGGACGACGTTCGCAAACGTGGGCTGACGGTGTGCGAAACGGACACGCCGGACGCCATGCTGTTTCACCTGAGTCGTCAGGAATTTCAGATCTGCATCATTGACGATGCCGACACGGTCTCCCGGCTGCAGGAAGTGCACGCCGCCATCCGCGGACATCTGCGTTCCGCTCAGATCATCTGCATCGTTTCCGAAGATTCCCGCTGGGGACGGGAAACACTGCCGGCCTTCGAATGTGAAGTCATCGAGCGGCCGTTTTCCGCCACCCGCTTCGGCAGTGCCCTGCATTCGGCCGTACAAAAGGCACAGCTGATTCAGGAAAACGAAAAACTGCGGCGGCAGCTTCTCAATCGCAACCTGATGGATCTGGTCGGCAGCACACCGGCGATGCAGTCGCTGAGAGAATGCATTCGCATTGCCGCGGACGACGAACGCACCGTGCTGGTGCGGGGCGAACGCGGCAGCGGCACCACTCTGATCGCCGAAGGGCTGCATCGCTGCAGCCGCCGGGCCTCAGCCCCCTTCCTGCGAATCGACTGCAGCCTGCATTCGGTCGAAACCCTGGAACATCAGCTGTTCGGAGACGGAACTCCGGACGGTTTCCCGGGCTATCTGAAACTGGCCGAAGGCGGGTCGATCCTGCTGGACAATGTGGAAACCGTCGCCCTGCCGTTCCAGAAACGGCTGGCCCAGCTTCTGGAACAGCGAGCCGCAGCGCTGCTCAACGAAAGCACGGACGCTCCCGATATCCGATTCATTGCGGCCACGCATTCGGATCTGAATCGGCTGGCCATGGAAGGCCGTTTTCGAGATGACCTGCTGCAGCATCTGAGCGGCATTACGCTGCAGTCGCCGCCCCTGCGGGTTCGCCAGAACGATATCCCCCTGCTGGTGGAACATTTCATCGGCCAGATCGCTCTCAAGGAAGGCCGCCCGCTGAGAACCGTGACGCCGGAAGCCATGCAGCTTCTGGAAACGCATCCGTGGCCCGGCAATGTGCGGGAACTGCAGAACGTCATCGAACGCACCTGCACGACGCAGATTTCCCAGGAAATCACGGCAGACGATATCCGCCCCTGGCTGGAACACGGAGCCACCGACGATGCAGTCGAAAGCGTGGGCATGACACTGCGGGAAATGGAACGCAAACTGATCGAATCGACGTTCGCCCGCTGCAACGGCAACCGGGAACGCACGGCCCAGATCCTCAAGATCGGGCTGCGGACACTGTCCGGAAAACTTCGGGAATACGGCTACCCGCCCCGGGGAGGTCCGGGATCCAACCTGCGGGTTCATTCAGCGCCCGCCGGACGAAAAGCGGCCTGACCGGCCCGGTCAGAATTCGTTCGAAACAGCCAGCCGACACGACGGGCTCTCTTCGGGAGAGCCCGTTTCGCTGCGCAGCCGACGGCTCCGCGGGTGTACTCTGCCGGCAGACAGCCCCCTCCAGCAACGCCGCCAGGATGATCGAATAACCGGCCTGGCCCTTCGCGGCACCACCGAATCCCCACCGAATCCCCGGGATGTTCCGTCTTGCCGGCCGATCGGAAGGGGGTCTAGAATTCCGGGCCGCGTCTGAACGGAATCAGACGTCTTCACCACACGGGGCGTTTCCGCACCGATGCTGCCACGCTTCCTGCAACACCTGCGATATCTGCTCACCGCACTGGGCCTGCTGACAACTGTCGTGATTGCGGCGGAACTGTTCCTGCGCAGCTCCCGCCAGGTTCCTCCGGCAGCCGTCGCTCCGGACTGCGACGATTTCGATCAGTCACAGCTGCTTCCGTCCGCGACCCTGCACCACCAGATGCGGCCGCTGGCGCAGGTGGCCGGACCGGACGGCCGCATACGGTTCCGCACCAACAGCCTGGGGCTGCGCGGGCCGGAACCCGACATCCCTCCGCCGGAGGACACGCTGCGCATCCTGCTTCTGGGAGACGAAACCGTTCTGGGGCCGTGGCTGCCCGATCCGTACACCCTGCCCGCCCGACTGGAACGCGATCTCAAAGACCGCCTGGATGTTCCCGTGGAAGTCGTCAACGGCGGTGTTCCGGGAGCAGCTCCCGTTCTCAGTTCCCTGATGTGGGATCACGTCCTCCAGAAACTCGAACCGGACATCGTCATCCTGCATGTGGACATGTCGGACGTCGCCGACGAAACGTTCCTCCGCCGATTCCTCAGACAGGACGGCAGCCGGCGGGTGTGCATTCATCCCTGCCTGGCGGCCGGACCGCCGTCCGATTCGGTTCTGGCGCTGCTGCGCCGCTCCGCTCTGTTCCGAACAGTCGGCTGCCGCCTGCTGACCCCGGACACCCCGACCCGGGCCGGCGACCGTTTTCAATGGACGCGCTCTGCAGGCCGGTCCGTGTCCGGACAGGTGCGGCACATGATGGAATCGGTCCGCGTTCTGCATGAGAGCCTGCGCGCTGAAGACCGCATCCTGGTTCTGGGCACATCCCCGGTCCCCTGGCAGGTTCTGTCCATGCGGGAATGCGGCGACCTGATGAAACGCTTCGGGATCACCGATGCCGCACCGGTGACGGACGACGTCCCGTTCAAAACACTGACAGCCTGGGGGCAGCAGAACGACGTGCCGGTCTGCTCCTCCATCACGGAATTTCGCCGATTCAGCAGTCCGGACAAACTGTTCCGTCGGGAAATCCCCCGGCTGTCGAAGTACGGAACGGCCCTGTATGCCCGGCTTCTGGCCCGCACAGTTCTGCAGATCCGCACGATGACAGCGCGCCGTTCCGGACGGTCCCTGTGATTCCGGAGAACAGGGGGCGCCGCGGAAAACGGCCGCAGGACCGCACCGGCAGTCGCTTGCGGGAACCGATCGGCACGCCTACACATTGCACGAAACAGGCACTGTGCTCACGGAAACCGGTTCCGCACCGTTCGGGGAATGCTGATGAACGCCATCGAATCTGCCAGCCGCTACTTCGAACAGGCAGCCCGGCTGATGGATCTGTCTCCCAACATGAAACGGCTGCTGCTGACACCGGAACGGGAAGTCAAGGTGCAGGTGGCCATGAAACGGGACAACGGCGACATTGCCACGTTCGTGGGATTCCGCATGCAGCACAACAGCGCCCGCGGCCCCATGAAGGGAGGACTCCGGTACCATCCCGAAGTCGATGCCGAAGAAGTGCTGGCCCTGGCCACCCTGATGACATGGAAAACGGCCGTCGTGGATATCCCCTACGGCGGCGCCAAAGGCGGCATTTCCGTGGACCCCGGACAGCTCAGCGAAGGCGAAAAAGAACGACTCACCCGAAAATTCGTCGATGAAATTCAGGACATCATCGGCCCGGACACCGATATTCCGGCTCCCGACATGGGCACGAATGCCCAGGTGATGGCCTGGATCGTCAGCCAGTACCACAAATTTCACGGGTTCAATCCCGCCTGCGTCACCGGAAAACCGCTCGAACTGCACGGTGCCAGCGGACGCGAAGAAGCCACCGGCCGCGGTGTGGGACTGCTGACCGAATCCCTGCTGAGCAAACACGATCGCACCGTGAACGGCATCACGGTGGCCATACAGGGGTTCGGCAACGTGGGATCGTTCACGGCCGATTATCTGCACAGCCGCGGCGCCCGGGTGGTCGCCATTTCGGATGTCAGCGGCGGCCGCTTCGAACCGGAAGGCATCGACATCCCGACCGCCCTCGCGCACGTGAGGCGGCACGGAACTCTGTCCGGATTCGAAACATCCCGATCCATCACCAACGAAGAACTGCTCGAACTGGACGTCGATGTGCTCATCCCGGCCGCCCTGGGCGGCGTGATCACTCAGGACAATGCCGGCGCCATCCGGGCCCGGCACATCATCGAAGCAGCCAACGGCCCCATCGAACCGGAAGCCGACGAAATTCTGGCGAACCGCGGCATCGAAGTGCTGCCCGATATCCTGGCCAATGCCGGAGGCGTCACGGTGAGTTACTTCGAATGGGTCCAGAACCGGCAGTACTTCCGCTGGGACCTGGAACGCACGCGCCAGGAACTGTCCAGAACACTCACCCGCAGCTTCGACAACATGTGGCGGCTGGCCACCGAAAAACACATTTCGCTGCGCACGGCCGCTTATCTGATGGGCATCGGCCGCGTGGGACGGGCCACCGTGCTGGCCGGAATCTGAATCGAACAGCCGGCCATGCTGCCGCACACGGCCTGCCCGATCGCGGACCCGTTTTTTCCACCTGTCCCGCTTCGGGCCGTTCAGCGAAACAGCAGCACAGCCAGCATCGTCAGCAGCCCCAGGACTGCCAGCAGCCAGATGCCGCGCATTCCGGCCTCCGCACTGCCGGCTGTGTCCCCGCCCGCGGTTCCGAATTCGCGTTCCACCCAGGCGTCATAATCGAAGTCGTCTTCTTCCGCATACCCGCCGTCAGGCCATTCCATCGCGTCTTCGTTCCAGCCGCATTCATCCGATGCCCCGCAGTGTCGGCATCGCCGCGCCCCGGCCGGAACAGGGCTGCCGCAGTGCGGGCAGTCGAATCCGAAATCGTCTTCCGATGTCCGCATGCTGTCGGCCTTCCGGATACCTGCTGCCGGTTCCCGTGCATCACACGGAACGCTGAATGATGCGGCCGGTCTGTTTTTCCCGCAGAATCACGCGCGTCGTCCCGTCGGGAAGTTTTTCTTCCTTGATCAGAATGTGGGCCGCGTCGTAATCGCGATGACCGCCCACGCGGGGAACTCCGCTGCGGCCGCGCCAGATCGGCAGATCCACAGCCTCCCAGCGCCGGCTTTCCGCCGAACGATACGCCGCATCCATGATCGCATTGACCACAAACCCGTCGTAGAAGTCTTCCTGAGCCGGCCTGCCCGATTCCAGAGCAGAAAAGACATCCGCGAACATGTCCGTATATCCCAGAGCGGACGATTCGTCTCCCACGGGAAACAGCCAGCCGGTTTCCGATTCCGCCTTTTCCGCCACATAATCGGACTGCCCCGTGGCCGTGAACAGTTCCACACCCGTTCGCAGCCAGTGATTCAGCCAGATCGTACCATCCGTTCCCGCCACTTCATCCCGCAGATCCATGCCGCCGCGAAACGCCCAGCTCACTTCGAACTGGCCGATCGCTCCGTTTTCATAACGCACCAGACCAATCGCATGGTCTTCCGCTTCGATCGGATGGACGAGCGTGTCGGCCCAGCACATGACGTCCACCGGCCGGATGTCGCGGCCGATGAACCGGCGGGCGATTTCGATGCAGTGACACCCCATGTCGATGATCGCGCCGCCGCCGGATCGTTCCCGGTCCCAGAACCAGTCGCTGTGCGGCCCGGGATGAGCTTCGCGGCTGCGCACCCACAGCACATCCCCGATCGCTCCGGCTCCAACGGACTGCAGCGCCTTCTGCGTTTTGGGAGGATACACAAGATCTTCCAGGTAGGCGTGGAAAACGCCCGCCCGTTCCACCGCTTCCAGCATCCGCTGTGCTTCCTGAGCCGATCGGCCCAGCGGCTTGGTGCACAGCACGGCCCGACCGGCGGCCGCCGCGGCCATCACGGCCGGTTCATGCAGATCGTTGGGCAGAGCCACCACAACAGCATCCACCTCGGCCCCCTGCACGGCTTCCGTCAGATCGGTGGTCCACCGTGCAATGCCGTGCTGTTCCGCAAAAATCCGCGTGCGTTCCGGATCCCGGCCGTACACGATTTCAACCCGGTCGGCACTGCGGCGGGCCTGCACCGTTTGCGTATAGAAACGCGCAATGAAGCCCGTTCCCAGCATCGCCAGACGAACCATCTCACAGCCTTCTGTTCCAGTGAAAGGCGGAGCGGTTCATCACTCCGAACGAACCGCCGTGCGAACAGTCTAGGCGGATGGTCCGCATCTGTCAGCCGTCAGGAGAATCGGTTCTCCGCACAGCGCAGCCCGCTACTGAAGATACTCCGTTCGTGCCACGACTTCAGTGAGCGCATTCAGCAGCTCAATGATCGCTTCGTGCCCGGCCGGTGTCTGCAGAATGACCAGGCTGTCTCCAAACGCCGCGATCGTTCCGCCTTCACCGTCATCATCGACCCATCGGCAGGGAGGTGACGTGAACCCCGTTATGAGGCCGATCAGTTCCTGTTTGGCAACGGCTCGCTCAGCTCCACTGGTCGACTGCGAATCCGGAGACAGAAACGTATCACTGTCGAAAGATGCTCCAGGATCGTGAATCTGGAACACGCCGCTGCCTGTCCCGATCGATTGGTTGCCAGATTCTAACTGCCCGATTCCTGACGGGCCGACGTCCAGCAGATGTCCGATCGGGTAGGTCCGTACAGTGAGATAATCATCCGAATGCGCCACTTCTGCCGTTGTGATGTGCATCATTTGGTCGCGAATCACGTAGTCCAGATTCGGATCGGTGCGTTCGAAAATCAGTTTCAGAGCGATCCGCAGGGGCTGACCGTCCAGCACGATGTCCTGAACCGTGACCTCCTCCAGAGAATCGATCCCTTCGCCAGCCAGAACCAGAGTATCCGGCCAGATCTGCATGCGAAATTTCTGATCCCCGGAACCGGTTGTGCTGAAGTACTCCGCCAGCGTGTCCAGGATTTCGCCAAGCGACACTTCACCCGGATAATCCAGTGGCGGCACGGGACGTTCCAGTTGTTCATACAGCCATCGTTCGGTCGGCGACGCATCACCAGGACACAGAGTGACTCGATGTGTCTGCAGAAATTCCTCGTACAGTTGCCTCCGCTGTCTCAGTTGCTCTTGCCGTATGGCCGCCTGTTCTTCATCCGACGCACGTTCGTTCATTCCGACGAAGGTGGTGGCGGTGGCAGGGCCATCGGCGGTGGACGGATCGACCAGGCGGCCGTCCAGAACGGCCGCTCCGTCCGGCCCGGCCCCGCTCTGTCCGGCTCCATTCTGTGCGGCTCCATTCTGTGCGGCCAGGGTTTTCAGACCGAACAGTCCCGCGGCACCGGCCGCAACAACCAGGCCGGCCAGGCCGGCCGCGACAACTCGAGTGGAAATCATGGCAGTCTCCGCTTTGACAAGAGATTCCAGACGCGTCCGCGTCGCCGCGTCTGTGGCTGAATCCGGTCCGACAGTCCGTTCCGGCTTCATGACGGCAGTCAGCAGCTCCGGGGAAACGGCGGCGGCCGCTTCGGCCGCCTTGGAAACAGCCGCCCCCAGAACCGTCAGTGTCACTCCGCGGCGCATGAGCCGCACGCGCAGCATGGCCCGAGCCCGCTTCAGCCGGCCGTCCACCGTGCCACGACTCACACACAGTTCATCGGCCACCTGCTGACTGGTCAGGCTGCCGAAACAGGTCATCACCAGAACGTCCCGGTAACGGTCGGGCAGCCGTTGGAGTTCTTCGTCCAGAATGAGCAGGTTCTGGGTCGATTCGATCCGTTCCAGCGGACCGGGCGGCTCCACGGCCGGCTCGTGATTCAGAGGCTCCATGGTCTGGCGATTTCTCCGCTTCACAACACGCCAGCTCGTCCGCACGGCAACCGTGTACAGCCAGCTGCACAGCGCCCGCGAATGACGCACGGATCGCGGGCGGCGGGCGAGCACCAGAAACACAGACTGGAAAGCGTCTTCGGCATCGCTGCGGCACCCCGTGATCCGCTGACACACACTCATCACCAGTCCGTGGTAACGGCGGACGATTTCCGCGAAAGCCGATTCGTCGCCATCGCGTGCGAACCGCTTCAGCAGGTCGCCGTCGCTCGGCCGCTCAGTATCATTGCCTGCAGACTCAGGGGATGATGGATTCATGGTCAGCTTACAGGTGCATTCAGGAAGCGGTCTGCTGCGCATTTTCCTGTTCGGAACTCCGATTTTTCCAGGAAAAACGGGCTCGAACCAATCGGCTTTTGGCTTCGGATTCCGCGTTTCCTGCAGACATCACGGGAATCTCCATCTGTCCGGCGGTGGTGTTCTGCTGCGTTTCGTCCCGTTTTTTCCGGGTCCGCACGGGCTTCCGCGGCCCTCTCCCTGGTACACTTTGGCGAGATCGCCTTCCCTCCACACACTCCGAATTCTGCCTGCAGTGTTTCTGTCGGCGGAACGGTCGTCGCGGAACGCGGACCGTTCTGTTTCCCTTTCCTGACACAGGTTCGTCCTTCCATGCGTGCATGTGCCTGTCTGCTGTTGTGTCTTCTGATCGGCCACCGAGCTGTCCAGGCGGCCGAAAACCGTTCTCCCGAACGCCCAAAGCGGTTCATTTACAACTGCGACGGCAACAATCTGTTCATCTATGCGGAACCGCCGATGCGCATCGAAGACGTCTACCCGGACATCGACCGGGCGGCAGCGGCGGGCGTCACCACATTCAGCATTTCCCCGAACAACGGGATGGTCATGAGTTTCCCGGGGCGGATCACGCGGATGCTGGGCGACGATGCGGATCCGGACGTTCAGAAACAGATTGAACAACAGGGACGCAGCCGGCCGGGCACTCTGGCTCGTGCCGCCCTGAATTACCGCGGTTTCGTCGAACAGGGACGTGATGCGGTCGATATTGTCGTGGAACGAGCCCGACAGAAGGGAATGGAAGTGTTTCTGTCGTTTCGTCTGAACGAAGTGCACGGCGTCGACCATCCGAACCGGTTTCCGTCGTCTCTGATCATCTCCCGTTTCTGGAAGGATCATCCGGAATACCACATCGGCCGGCCCGGCGATCCGCTGCCGCAGCTTTACCGCGACATTCTGGGACCGCGTACCAGCCCGGTGGTGGGATCCTGGCTGCCGGGCGGCCTGGATTTTGCGCACGATGCGGTCCGGCAGCGCCGCCTGGCACAGATCGAAGAATGCCTGGAACGCTTCGATGTCGACGGCGTGGAACTGGATTTCCAGCGTTTTCCCATGTTCTTCCGCCCGGGACAGGAACAGCAGAACCTGGACCGGATGACGGATTTCGTGCGCCGGCTGCGGGAACGAACGCGGGAATTCGGTCGCCGTCGCGGCCGCCGGATCCTGCTGTCGGCCCGCATCATGGCCCGGCCGGAACAGAACCGGGCCGTGGGTCTGGACGTGTTTCGCTGGGCGAATGAAGGACTGGTGGATTTCCTGATCGTTTCGCACTACCTGCGCAACGATTTTCCACTGCCGGTGCGGGAATACCGTCGTCTTCTTCCGGAATCGCTTCCGCTGTACGCATCGATCGAAGTGGAACCGAAAGCAGAAACCTACCGCACGCTGGCTCGTCAGCTTTACGACGACGGCGTCGACGGGCTGATGATGTTCAACTACTTCACCCGCCGTGAGTCGGGAAACGATCCGGACTTCGATCTGCTTCGGGAACTGAGCAGCCCGCAGACCCTGCAGGCGGATCCGGACACCGGCCGCTGACGCGGAGCAGCTCGCACGTCCCGACCCATCTGCCGCCTTCCCGAGTGCGCCAGGTCACCGATCCTTTCTTTTCCTGCCCCACAGGACACCTGATTCCATGTCAGCAATCTCCCGAACTGCCGCATCGAATTCCGTTCCCGTTTCCGGAATCTCGCGTCGTTCCGCCGGCCTTGCGGGAATCGGCGCGATGACCGCCGCATCCGCCATCCGTCCCCTGTTCGCGAAATCCGACAGTCCGGCCCCCCGACGTGTGGCTGTCGGCGTCATGGGACTCAGCCGCGGACTGTCTCTGGCTCACACCTTCGCCGGTCTGCCGAACGTTACGGTGAAGTATCTGTGCGAAACCGACAGCCGCCGTCTGGCATCGGCCATCCGTGCCTTTGAACAGAAGCACGGCAGCACACCGCAGGGTGTGGGCGACTTTCGCCGGATTCTGGATGACCCGGAAATCGATGCTCTCATCTGCGCAGCCCCCAATCACTGGCACGCTCCGGCCGGCATTCTGGCCTGTGCTGCGGGGAAACACTGTTACGTCGAAAAACCGTGCAGTCACAATCCGTGGGAAGGCGAAATGCTGGTCGCCGCCGCCCGCCGACACGGCCGCTGCGTGCAGATGGGAAGTCAGCGCCGCAGCTGCCAGGCCATCATGGAAGGAATCCGCATGGCTCAGGCAGGACAGATCGGCCGCGTGTACTACGCCCGCTGCTGGTATGCGAACCTGCGGGGTCCCGTTCCCCCCGGGCGACCGGCCGCCGTTCCGTCGCACCTGGATTACGACCTGTGGCAGGGACCGGCTCCGCGACAGCCCTTTGTTTCCAACCGGCTGCACTACCACTGGCACTGGTTCTGGCACTACGGCAACGGCGAACTGGGCAACAATGGCGTGCATACGCTCGACCTGGCCCGCTGGGGCCTGAACGCAGACTACCCGATTCGCGTCACGTCGTCCGGAGGCCGCTGGCGGTTCGACGATGAACAGCAGACGCCCGACACGCACGTCGTTTCGTTTGAATTCGAAGGCCGGCGGCAGTGTGTGTGGGAAGGGCTGAGCTGCAATCGTCGGGGAATCGACGGCGACAGTTTCGGAGTGACCCTGCACGGCGAAGACGGCACCATCAAACTGTCGGAATGGGGCTGGCAGATGTTCGACCATCGCGGCAGACCGGCCGGGCGGTCCGACGGCCGGCGATCAGATGCCGATCATGCTCAGAATTTCATCGATGCGATTCGCGCCGATGACCCCGCCCTGCTGAATGCGGAAATCGAAGAAGGCCACCGATCCACCCTGCTGTGTCATCTGGGCAATATCGCTCAGCGCACCGGACACTCCCTGCAGTGCGATCCGGCCGACGGCCGCATTCTGAACAGCGATGAAGCGGCCGCGCTGTGGAAGCGCGATTACGAACCCGGCTGGGAACCGGTCGTCTGACGCCGCCACGGGCGACCACGCCCGGACCGCCTGCTGCGGCGTGCTGATTCCGATTCAGACGCCGACCATGCATTCTGAAGCGTGCTTTCCATCAGCAGCACCGTGTACGGCTGCCAGGGAGACAGCAGCCAGGAAAGCCGAATGCGGCCGCCGGCTTCGATGCGCGTGAATGGTTCGATCACATACGGACCGTACAGTTCGCCCTGCCCGCCGAGACGTTCTGTTCGACCGTCACCGATGCAGCGGCCGTACGCCGGACCGCGTCCGTAATCGTGTGCCGGATCGAAAAGAACGACCGATTCACTCCAGGGCCCCCACGGCTGCGCCGCCGTGCGCAGCCGAATCGTGCGGCGAGCCGAATTGTATGTGGCCACCCACGTCTTCATGACCCGGTTGTAGTGCACCAGCGGTTCGCCGAACCCCCAGCCGTGCGGCACTTCCGACATCACTCCCGGCCCCTCCCCGTGCTCGATGCGAAAAACGGGCACGGCATCCGATTCCCGATCGGACCACTGCAGGCGCCAGCCGTCCGGGTGCGGTGTGAGAGCTTTCAGGAATCGGACGGCCGAACGGTCCGCCTCGCGGAGACTCTGAAACGAGACGGCCGCCAGGTACACGTGGTGATGTTGTTTGTTTCCGCTGCCGAAAATCAGCACCTGATCATTCTCTTCGGATGCCGGCAGACCCGGAATCGGTCCGCGCGCCCGTTCCACCGCAACGTCGACAAAGTGCGTTTCGCCGAAATCGAACACCTTCCGGAACGATCGGAAGTCATCTTCGCTGCAGGCAACCAGAGACCGCCGGGCGCCGTCGGTCGTGAACCAGACGAACACGCGGTCTCCATCACTGATACCGTCCAGGGGCACATTCAGAGTGCCCAGATCGATGTCCGCGTCGGACGGCCCGCTGCCGCCACGGACCGTCCCCCGAATTTTCAGGTTCCGGTATCCACGGCCACTGGATTCATCCGTCAGAAAATTCAGCCGGAACTGTTCCACCGATTCCGCGTCCGACCAGGCCACCGCGTCATCGTGCCGCGGATCCCAGCCCGGTGATTCCGGATCCGAATCGCCGAACAGAAACCACAGCTTTCCTTTGTGCTGAAACGAAGAACCCAGATCCGAATGCAGCAGGTTGAACCGCGTTCCGGTCCGCTGCCGCGTCGGTTTCATTGTTTCGAAATCCACGTCGCCGATGATCTGTTCGACTTTTCGCGTGTCGATCACGCGGTATGCAGCCGGTTCCACCCGCGGTTCGCGCCGGTCGAACTGCAGCCGGGCCACGTTCAGGGCATACGTCACCCCGCCGCCGCCGGCCGCCGCATACCACACGCTGTCCCTGTCCGCATTCTTCGGCAGAAATCCGGCGATGAAGCCGCCGGGAAACCGTCCCGCCTCACGCCACGGCCCCCAGGGATGCGGCGCTTCGAACACAGCACCGGCCGGCCCGCCGGAATGCGGCTCGCCGGAATGCGGCATCTCTCCGACGAATCCGGTCAGAAACAGATACCGCCCCAGCCCGGAATGATAGAGCGCCGATCCCTGACACAGCGTCTGCAGGCCTTTCAAAGGCTCCGAGCGACCAGGGTCGCTCGACCACACCGGCCGCCCGTTCGCGTCGAATCCGCTGAAGTACTCATACGCTCCATAATCGAGAACCGGATCGTGTTCGGCAGCCGGAGGCCGACCGGACGCGGCATGATCCGCATGGAGCGCAACGCGCAGCAGAAACACGGGCTGCAGAGTCGGCGGGTCGAGTGCCGTTTCGTGACCGATGCCCAGTCCGTACAGGAAACCGTCGCGGTTTTCCCGGTACGCCTGCCCCATGTTGAAAAACATGGTCACACGAAACGGACTCGTTTCATTCCAGGGAGAATCGTCTGCCCATCGCCAGGTTGTTCCGCGATCGTCCGACCAGGCCAGATACCCGCACACCGGTTCGCCAGGCGGATAATGCATGTGCGCATAGAAGCGGCGGCCGACGGCAACCAGACCGGACGGTTTGTCCATCTGTTCGAATGCCCGAAGGTCTCCGTACGGAATGTGCCGGCTGACGATGTTCTGATCAGGTCCGTCACCCTGACGGAAAGCCGGCGCGTTCCCTTCCAGACGCACCAGGCCCGCCGGTGTATAAGGCGCCTGACGATATATCCGCGACCCGTCATAGATTTCGCACCATTCCGCCGCGGCTTCATCCTGCGGGTCCCTGATTCGAAACCAGCCGGGCCGCACCTGTTCGTACAGTTCATCCATCTCATCCGGCTCGTTCATCAGCAGAGTGGGCAGCCGATCCTTCATTCCCGTTCCGTCGCCGAAGATCGCGTACTGATGGCCGTCATCCGCCCAGGTGCAGGTCCACAGGTCTCCGTACCAGGGAATCTGCGTATACGGATTCGATTCATTCGCCAGGCGGACTCCGTCGATCACAGCAAAATCGTCCGCTGTTTCAGCCGGCTGAACGACTGCCGGTTCGTCCGTGCATCCAGGCAGCAGACACCCCAGCACAGCGGAGGCCAGGGACACAACCGGTCGCGAACAGACACCCCATCGAACTGTCGGCATCATTTCGATTCCCCGAAAGAAACACCGAGACCTGTCCAGACGCCATTCCGCCGCAACACGACATTCGTGCGCCGGCTCAGACGCATTCGATCATTCGTCGGCGTTCTCCGATTATTGGACGCTGTTTCGAAGATTCCGGCACACGAACCGAAGAGCATTTTCTGAGACCGGCAGAGACCGCGTCGGCGGCGCTGATGCGGACGCACCGCACTCGGAGGCCTCCTGAAAAATTGCAAAGTTGTTGTTGACTATTATGACGTACGTCGTAATGCTTACGATATTGGTCGTAACAGGAGGATCCTCAATGTCTCGCAAACGCCCGAAGCCGACTTCGGGAGAAATGGAACTGCTCAGCCTTCTGTGGCAGCGAGGTGCGATGTCGCTGTCGGAAGTGCATGAAGCGATGGACCGCCGCATCGGCTACACGACAGTTCAGACGCGTCTGAATCGTCTGGTGGACAAGGGGCTGGCAGCGAAACAGAAACCGCGTCGCGGACCGACGCAGTATTCGGCAACGGTGCAGCCTGATGAGGTCAGTGCCGGGCATCTGGATGTTCTTGTGGAACGTGTGGCCAACGGTTCCGTCGTTCCTCTGGTCGCGCAGCTTCTGGATGGAGCCCGATTGTCGCGCGATGACCTCAAAGACCTGCGACAGCTCGTCCGCCAGGCGGAACAGCGGGCTCGTCATGAGGAGACGTCGTCATGAGCATGGTTCCGGCGTTCATCGAATCTCTGCTGCGTGCATCGCTGCTGATCGTGATCAGTGGTGCGATCCTGACCGTTCTGATTCGCCTGCTGCAGCCGCGCGCCGCGGGCATTCATCGGGCCGGCTGGCTGGCTGTGCTGGCCACCGGCCTTCTGGTGACACCTCTGACAATCGAACTGCCGTGGCTGGATGCCGCACCGGCGGACACCCGCCTGGCCGATCTGCCTGCGGCGGCGATGTCCGCCGAACCGGCCATCGCGACAGCGACACGGTCTGAGCCGGCTCGCACGGATTCCCGGCCGTCCGTCTCTGTCGTGCCGTCTGCCGAGTCACAGCCTGCCGTTTCCCGATCGGTCGCGGCGAGCCGCGACGGGACGGTCGAGCAGCCGATGCCCGTCGGTGCCCTGCCGTCCGGACAGGCAGACGAGTCCCGGCGGCTGCAGCCCCCCTGGGCAGCACGGGCCGTGTTCCTGTTCTGGCTGGCCGGCCTGCTGGGTCTGGCAGCCGCCGCTCTGGCTTCCTGGATGCTGCTGGTCGTGGCGCTGCGACAGGCGCACCCGGCATCGGAACGGTTCCAGCGGGAAGTCGACCGCATCGCGCGGGAACGCAGCCTGCCCGGCTCCGTCCGGCTGTTCGTTCATGAATCCATCGGTCCGCTGCTGTGTCTGACGCCGCGCGGCTACCGCATCATCGTTCCGGAAGACACCTGGACCGGTCTGACGGCCGCGCAGCGTCAGGCCGTGCTCCGTCATGAACTGGCGCACCGGTGCCGTCACGATGTGGTCAAATCGCTGCTGGTACGGGTACTGGCCCTGCCGCACTGGTTCAATCCCATGGCCTGGCGGGCCGCCCGCTGTTTCGATGAAGCGGCCGAATGGGCGTGTGACGAATCCATGGCCGATCGGCCCGACCAGGTGGCCGCTCTGGCCGGCGCTCTTCTGCAGTTTGCCGAACGCCGGACCCGGACGTCTCTGCTGGTGGGCGTTTCAGCCGTTCAGGGCCGTTCGCTGACCGGCCGCATTCGCCGCCTGCTGCACAATCCCTATCTGCATTCCCGGGAGCCTCTGATGAAACGATTCCTGATTCTGCTGGTGATGGCCGGGGTTGTGGCGGCCGGAGCGGTGCGATTTCATCTGGTCGCCCGCACGCAGGAAGACACATTCGACACGGCAGAAGAACCGGCGGAACCGCAGACGCTGCAGGACTGGCAGCAGACAGCCGACATGCTGGCCGAACGGATCGACACATCCGGCAGCCGCCTGGCCGCCGCGTTTCGCACGGCCCTGCAGTCCGAACCCGGACTCATCGTGCTGCAGGACCGCGTCGGTCAGCTTGCAGAAGAAGAACGCGAAGCCGCTCAGGCGAATCTGCTGGATGAATTCCTGGCCGCTCATTTCGAACGATCCGGCGACGGCTGGATTCTGCGAGACGACCAGCGGGACTATCGCGACCGGATTGTGAAAGACAGCCAGGCCATCGACGCCGACCTGGAAAAAATGATGCGCGTGTTTCGCAGGAAGGCTGTCCGTCTGACGGGTTCTTCCGACACCGTCGGTCTTCTGAAACGCTTCGCCACCAGTGAAGCCGGTCCCGTCATGCTGTATCGGGAAATGGTTCAGGGACTTGTGCGGCCGGATGCCGAAACCGTCCTGCAGGAAACCAACGGCGTGTTCGTGATGCGCAGCGACGGAACGGTCACTGTGCATCCGGCCCGCCGCCAGGAAGCGCAGCGCCTGCTGGAAGCCATGAAACAGGGTGCACAGGCCGAAGACTTTGTCCGGGAGGAACTGCAGGACTGGATTCGCAGCCTGTCGGTACCGGACGACCTGCATCGCCTGGTCCGGGAGACAGTGAACGATCCGCTGTTCCCGATCTTCGTGATCGCCCAGATCGTGGAAGAAGACGCCGAACCGGCGCAGTTCCGCCGGGGTCTGGACGATTTCTTCCAGGACCTGGAATACCTTCTGGTGGACACGGCCGACGGACTGGTGCTGAATCCCGAAATGCGGGAAGAACTGGAATACCGCATTCTGGAATTCCGACAGCTCGCCAGAACGGCCGCCGCGCTGGAGAACGCCGTGGCGGAACTGGCTGACCGGTTTTCTGATGACACGCCGCTGGATGCCGGCTGGAAAAAACTGCTGTCTTCATCGGACCTGCCGCGCCTGCGGCTGGCCGCTTATTTCGGTGCAGCCGGTCTGGATGCGGCCGATGCCGTGGAACAGCTTCTGGCTGAAGTTCTGGAAGAAGACGAAAACGGTCGACTCACCGTGCGAGCGGACCGGGCTGACGAACTGCAGAATCAGATCCGCGACCTGCTTCAGGAATTCCGCGTGTTTCGCCGCCGGGCCCGCGTTGTGAACCGGCAGACGGACAAAATCCGCGACGACGAGCTGAGTGCCGCGTTCCGCACCTGGGGCGGCCGCCTGCTGCTGCGGGCAGAATTCGAACAGTACCTGCGTCGTTTCGAACACAGCGGCCTGGAAGCCTGGGTGGACGAACACTTCGAAGAACAGAACGGGCGTCTCGTTCTGCGGCCCGACGCGGAAGAATCGATTGCGGAATTCCTGGCGGATGTCGAAGCCGTACGGGAGGAACTTGAAAATGACGATTTCCAGCGTACTGATGACGGCGACTCTGATGAGTCTGACCGCGAATCCGATTGACGCCATTCTGCAGCGCACCTGGCAGCAGGAAGGCCTCACACCGGCCCCGGTGTGTTCCGATGAACAGTTTCTGCGCCGTGTGTCGCTGGATCTCATCGGGCGCATTCCCACCGTCCAGGAACTGCACCGTTTCCGGAAGGATCCCGACCGAACGGCTCTGGTGGATTCCCTGCTGGATTCTCCCGAATTCGCGGAATTCCAGGCCGATGTCTGGACGCAGGCCCTGGCCGGATACGGAAACGAACTCCGGGAAGAAGTGTCCCGCACAGTGCTGCGGGACTGGCTGGCCGATCAGATCCGCCAGGACGTGCCCTGGAACCGCATAGCCCGCGATCTGATCGCCGCGGAAGGACAGTCGGCATTCGACGGCCCGGTCAATTTTCTGCTGGCCAATATCGATGAACCGGTCGTTCGGATCAGCCGTGTGTTTCTGGGCGTGCGGCTGGACTGCGCCCGCTGCCACGATCATCCGTTCGATCGCTGGACTCAGGACGACTACGAACGCATGACGCGTTTTTTCGAAACACTGGAGCTGGACGAAATGAGCGCCGGCAATGTGCGGGTTCGTTCGGTTCCGGGTTATGCCGACGAAGACGACGGCCCCGTGTTTCTGACCGGTGCCCGCCCGCGGACCACGCGCTGGCGCGATGAATTCGCTTTGTTCACCACGCGCAGCCGGCCGTTCGCCCGGGCCTTCGTCAATCGCCTGTGGTATCAGCTTTTCGGTCGAGGCATCGTGCATCCGGCTGACGACTTCCATGCAGGCAACCCGCCGGCCAGCCGGGAACTTCTGGAATTTCTGGCCGACGAAGCCCGTTCGTCCGGCTTTCGTCTGAAACACATGCTGCGGCTGATCTGCCGGTCCCGCGCCTATCAGTTTCAGGCCGGCCCCCATTCGGATCACGATCGGGCCGTGGAACGATTCGCCGTTCGCATCCTGAAGCCTCTGACCCCCGAACAGTATGTCCGTTCGCTGTCGACCGTCATCGGAACACCCCTGGAAGACGAAGATCGGGAACAGCTTCTGGACATGTTCCTGTCCGACCGCGGCGACGATCTGTTCACGGAACTGTGGGAAGACACCACCACCATGCAGCAGCTCATGATGCAGTTGTCCGCCGACATCCCGCGGGTCCCGGACCGCACCACCGCCGATCTGTTCGAACGCATTCTGTCGCGACGTCCCACACGTCGGGAACAGCGTCTGTGCGCCGATCGACGCCGCAGCGATATTCTGTTCGCTCTGATGAATTCCGACGAATTTCGATTCAGCCCCTGACAGGCCCCGCTGCCGGCCGGGTCTCAGCCGTTTCAGGAAAGGCCGTTCCATGATGATTCAGCGACGCCGTTTTCTCGGAAGCAGTGCAGCCGGATTTTTTGCCTGGGCCTGGCGCTTCGGATGCCCGCGACTCGTTCAGGCGGCCATCAGCCGTTCCCCGGGCCTCCGCCGCTGCATCGTCCTGTGGATGGACGGCGGCCCCAGTCAGATGGAAACGTTCGACCCGAAACCGGGCACGGAAACCGGCGGCCCGGTGCAGTCCATCGCCACGTCGGTTCCGGGACTGCACATCAGCGAGTTTCTTCCGCAGATCGCCCGCAGGATGCACCACCTGTCGGTCATCCGGAATCTCACATCGACCGAAGGGGAACACCAGCGGGCGCAGCACCTGATGCACACCGGATATCCCCGGATCGATTCCTTTCCCCGGCCGTCCCTGGGTTCCATCGTCTCTTACGAAACCCCGCCATCGGCGATTCCCCGCTATGTGACTCTGGGATCCCGCGGCTTCGGCCCCGCGTTTCTGGGACCGGAACACGGGCCCTTTTCCATCGGCGATCCGGATGAAGCCAGAGACATGCTCAGCGTGCTGCGGCAACGCCGGGAGCGGCTGCAGTTTCTTCAGGAACTCAGCCGGCCGTTCGCGACCCGGCATCCGGACGCCGCGGTTCAGCGCCGCCGCGCGATGATCGGTCAGATCGAACAGCTCGTCGACACGCCGTTTTCCCGCGCTCTGGATCTGCAGCGGGAACCGGCTTCCAGCCGACAGCGCTATGGCGACTCGGAATTCGGCCGCTTCTGTCTGCTGGCCCGCCGCCTGCTGGAAGCCGACGTGCGGTTCGTGGAAATTCAGCTCGGCGGATGGGACACGCATTCCGGCAATTTCTCCGCCACGCGCCGGCTGTGCGAAACCATCGATCTGCCGTGGGCCGCCCTGCTGGACGACCTGGACGAACGCGGGCTCCTGGACGACACGGTCCTTCTGTGGATGGGGGAATTCGGCCGGACGCCCGTGATCAACGCAGCCGCCGGTCGCGACCATTTTCCGGCAGTCACACCCGCCGTGATCGGAGGCGGCGGAGTGCGAGGCGGCCAGGTGGTGGGAGCGACAACGCGGGACGGCCGGGCCATCGACGGAGATTCGCTGACCGTTCCCGATCTGTTCGCCACCGTGCTGCAGCGGCTGGACATCGAACCGGACACCGAATTCACCACATCGTTCGGAAGTCCGGCTCCGGCCACAGACGGCGGCACCCCCATCGCGGCTCTGCTGTAACGGCCGGCCGCATCGATCGGGACGATCCGTGTCCCGTGGGGGTCCGCGTTTTCCCGAAAATCAGGGCGGTGGCCCGCGGCATTCGGCCGCTCCGCCGTTTTCCTCAGCACCGTCAGGACGTACGATGCACAGATCCGGACCGACCCGGACCCGCATGCTGTCTCCTGCCGGGAATCGCGACCATGACCGATGCCGAACGACCGGACCCGCAGAATCCTCTGACCGACCTGGAACACTGGGATGACGATCTGCGGCGCCGCTACCCGGAACCGGCATCCGCGCCCCGGCGATCCCGATTCACGGATCCCGGCAAGAAAAAAGAAGACTTCCGCAATTACGCCGCCGAAGCCCGGGAGTCCGTCCGGGAATTCTATCGCCTGAATCACAGGTATCAGACCGTCGATCTGGTTCGCCGCAAACGTGACGAATTCCTGTCACTCCGCCGCGGGAAGCGGTCGCTGTGGGAGGCTCTGGAATACCTGAACACACTCATCGACGACAGCGACCCCGACACCGATCTGTCTCAGATCGACCACCTGCTGCAGACGGCCGAAGCCATTCGGGCGGACGGACATCCCCGCTGGATGGTGCTCACCGGACTGCTGCACGATCTGGGAAAAGTGCTCTGCCTGTACGGGGAACCTCAGTGGGCCGTCGTGGGCGACACTTTTCCGGTCGGCTGCCGGTTTTCCGAAAAGATCGTCTATTCGGAATTCTTCCGCGACAATCCCGATACGAAGATCCCCGAATACCAGACGCGTCTGGGCATCTACGAAGAAGGCTGCGGATTCAGCAATGTGCTCATGTCCTGGGGACACGACGAATACATCTATCACATCACCCGCGATTATCTGCCTCTGGAAGCTCAGTACATCCTGCGTTTCCATTCCTTTTATGCGGCCCACCGCGAAAACGAGTACGAATACCTGATGGATGACCAGGACCGGGAATATTTCCCCTGGGTGAAAGTGTTCAACCCGTACGATCTGTATTCCAAAAGCAGCGAACCGCCGAACCTCGAAGAACTGCGTCCGTTTTACGATGATCTGATTTCTGAATTTTTCCCCGACCAGATCGCCTTCTGACCGCCCACCGGCCGGGCATCGGTCGGCCGCCGCGAACAGATGCCATCAGAAAGGCTTCCCATGCCGGTTCAGCAGATGCCGTTCCTGCCTGAAGCGGCCGCGCAGCCGGATGCATCGTGGTCTGCCGGCACAGCCCCGCGCTGTTCTGCTGCGGATCCACAGGGAAGGAATGTCGATGATCCGACCGGACGTCTCTGAAGACACCCCGTGCCCTTTTCAGAATCCTGTCGCCGGCAGCAGGTGGTCCGCCCGAATGTTCGCCTGTGGTGACTTCCTATGAGCGACACGGTTCAGACGATTCTCGAACGAGCCGAACGGCGTTCTGTCGACCTGCACGACCCGCACGCATTTCTGACTGCTCTGCTGCAGCAGACAGCGAACGATCTGCAGTTGTCCCACCTGTCGGCGTGGGTGATTCCGGAAAACGGCCCGCCGCAGCAGCGAGCGGCCTGCGGGGAAAGCCGATCTTTGGAGGACCTGCAGGACGGTCTGCTTTCGGCGGTGACCGGCCAGGTCACCGTCTTTTCGCAGGACGATTCATCCGAACACCGCTTTGCCGTGTCTGCGCCGGTCACATCCCGCCGCCGACTTGTTCTGACAGCCGTTCGGCGAACCGCAGCAGACGAACCCGTGGAACTGGCGGAACTGGCCGATGTTTTCGCCGATCTGGAACGCCGCCGCCTGGTTGATGTGCTGGAGACGCAGTCGCTGCAGGCGGCCGCGTGGGAGGAACTGCTGATCGCCCTGTACGGGGAACCGGACAGCCAGTCGACTGCCTGCGTCCTTGCCACTGACGGCGCAGTACTGCTGCCGGTCCGTCGTCTGGCTGTTCTGCAGCGTCGGGGCAGCCGCTGGCAGCTTCAGGCGACTACCGGTGTCGCCCGGCCGGATCCTCGGTCTGATGCATCGCGGCAGATGACCGACCTGGTGCGGCGGACCGCCGGTGAACAGCGTCATGCTGCACCGCAGCCGCCGGAGGCCCACCAGGACCGTCTGCCTGACAGTGGAGGCACTCAGGTCGTGCCGCTGCATCCGTCCGGAGCCTGGTCGGCTGCCGACTGGGCACTGGTGGTGGAATGGGAAGACGGTCATCCTCAGGAACACGACAGAACAGACCTGGATCGACTGACCGCTCATGCGTCTGCTGTTCTGGCCCACCAGGACGTTCTGACAGCCAGCCGTCCGTGGGACCGGGTGCGGCAGGCGATTCGTTCTGTCGGTCGTCGCCGCTTTCGGACCGTCGCGCTCTTCGCGGCTGCGGCCGCAGTGCTGCTGGCAATGATTCCGGTCGAACTTCGAATCAGCGCAGCCGGACGGCTCCTGCCGGTTCAGCATCACTACGTGTTCGCTCCGGACGACGGAACCATCACCGACCTGCGCGTGGACAATGGTCAGGATGTGTCGACCGGCGATGTCCTGTGCGTGCTTTCGAACGATGATCTGAACGTGCAGCTGGAAACGATCGTCGGCGATCTGGCGGCCGCCCGGGCCCGTCTGGCCGCCATCGATGCCCTGCGCCGTTCCGGCCGATCGGAAACCGCCGAAGGACGGCTCCTGTCGGCCGAACAGGCGGAACTGAATGTGCGGATCGCGTCGCTGACGGAACAGCAGGAAATCATGACGCGCCGGCACGCCCGCCTGACGGTGACCGCCCCGTTTTCCGGGCGCATCTACGGAGAACGCCTGCAGCAGAACCTGACAGGAAGACCGGTGCAGCGCGGCCAGCTTCTGTTCGAAATCGCCCGTCCCCAGGCCGACTGGCATCTGGAACTGGAGATTCCCGAATCGGACGTACGGTACGTGCAGATGGCTCTGCAGTCCGGGAATGCGCGTCCGGACATCCGCTACACTCTGGAAACTTCGCCCGAAATCCTGCGCCGCACGCAGCTGGCTTCTCTGGGAACGGCCGTGCAGATCAGCAACCAGGGCCTGCCGGTGACTCGGGCCACCGCACCGGTCTCCGGCAGTTCCTTCCGTGACGAACGTCCCGGGACGGGCGTGTTTGCCCGGATTTCCTGCGGCCGCCGGGCACTGGGATTCGTCTGGCTGCGCCGGTTGATCGAACTGTTTCAGCGGCATGTCTGGCTGGGATGGATTGTGCTGTTGATGGTCGCCGTTCCAGGAGGATTCTGATGGGGTGGTCTGTTTTGCCGTCGTTGTCACGGGCACTTCGTGTGGTGGCCGTTCCTGTGGTGATTCTGACGGCGGCGGTGGGAACCGGTCCGGCTGCCGCGGAAGACCTGGTGATTGCCGACTGTTTTCTGCGGCTGCGTCACGAAGCACTCATACCGGCTGAAGAGGCAGGCGTGATCCGGAAGATCGTCGTGGCTCCTGGAGACGACGTGCAGATCGGTCAGACGCTCGCAACCCTGCACGACACGCAGGCCCGTCTGGCTCTTGACACCGCAGAAATCGACCTTGAGATCGCTCAGCGCAAAGCACAGGATCGCACAGCAGTGGACATTGCCCGGGCCGCCGAAGAAGAAGGCGCCCGGGCAACAGCTCATGCCCTTCTGGAGGAACAGATTCATCGGCGGATGGCGGAAAACGATGCGGCCGTCCGCAGGGCCGTCGCGGCCGCCGAACTTGCCCAGGATGCGCTGCACCGCGCCCAGGAATCGCAGCAGAAATTTCCCAGCAGCGTCCCGGAACGGGAACTGGAAACTCTGAAATACGAACATCTGCGGTCGCGGCTGGACGTCGAACAGGCCCGGCACGACCAGGCCCTGCTGAAGCTGCAGGCCGACAGCGCGGCCGCTCAGGTCGAACAGCACAAAGCCGTGCAGCAGCGTCTGCAGCTGGAACGGCGTCGAGCGGAAAGGCAGCAGGCCATCGCCGAACGGACGGCTGACCGCATGCGTCTGGTCGTGGCCGCAGCGCAGGAACAGCTTCGGCGGCGGCATATGACGGCCCCGTTTTCCGGCACGGTCGTGGAACAGATGCGTCAGGAAGGCGAATGGGTGGAAGCCGGCGATTCTGTTCTGAGGCTGATTCGGATCGACGTGCTGTCGGTGGATGGATTCGCCGATGCCGACAGCATCGACCAGTCGTTTCAGGGCCGCCCTGTCAGTGTGACCGGATCGTCCCGACAGGGAACGGTCACCCTGACAGGCCGACTGGTTTTCGTCAGCCCGGAAGTGGATTCTGTCAACGGCCAGGTGGCCGTTCGCGCGGAAGTCGACAACCCCGAACGCCTGCTGCGGCCCGGTCAGGCAGTCACGATGCGAGTTGGTTCCGAATGACACACTCCGCGGCACGGGGGCCGTCCCCTGAAAAAGCCGTTCCGTGGCGGCTGAGACGGGATCTGCAGTGGTATCCGGCCGACCGGAACTCCGACGACTGGACGGTTCGCGATCCCGTGCGCCTGACCTATTTTCGCATGCGGCGCGAGGAACGGGAATTCCTGCAGCTTCTGGACGGGCGGCGTTCTCTGAGAACCGTGGTGCAGAAGCTGAGCGGCCGGTTCCCGGATGTGCCGTTCGCGGCGTCCGGACTGATTTCTTTTTTGTCAGCGGCCATTCGGTCCGGACTGCTGGTTTCCACGATACCAGGACATGGAACCCGCCTGGCTCTCGACAGGCGGCGACAACAGGCCGCAGCCGTCCCGCGGAAACTGCTGTCTCTGATCAGTCACCGCTTCCGCGGACCGGATCCTCAGCCCCTGCTCATCCGACTGGACCGCGCGGCCGGATGGGTTTTTCATCCGGCCGTGCTGGCAGGGCTGGCGCTGTTCGTGCTGACAGCGGCCCTGGTGGTTCTCAGCCACGGCGCCCGGCTCGCCGCAGAACTGCCGCAGCTCGATTCCATGTTCACAGTAAGAAATCTGCTGCAGATCGGTCTGATCATCGCCGTGGTCAAAGTTCTTCACGAACTGGCTCATGGCCTGACCTGCGTTCATCACGGGCGGGAATGCCATGAGCTGGGATGCGTGGTGATCGGCGTGCTGCCGCTGCTGTACTGCGATGTTTCGGATTCGTGGACGCTGAACAGCCGCTGGCACCGCATTCAGATCGCCGCCGCGGGAATCGCCGTGGAACTGTTTCTGGCAGCCGTCTGCGGACTGCTGTGGGTTTCCAGTGTTCCCGGTCCGCTGCATGCAGCGTTTCTGAACATCATGCTGGTCTGTTCCCTGAACACAGTCCTCGTCAACGGAAACCCGCTTCTGCGGTACGACGGCTACTACGTGCTCTCGGACCTGCTGAACATTCCCAATCTCGGTCCCCGGTCCCGCCAGGCCGCCATCAGCCTGTTCGACCGGTATGTCCTGGGCGTGCCGCTTCCGGCCGCTGTTCACGGGACCGGACTGCGGGCTGCCGGAATGCCGCTGTTCGGTCTGATCTCGGGGCTGTATCGCCTGTTCGTACTGGCGGCGATTCTGCTGATCTTTTACCGTATTCTGGCACCTTACCGACTGGAACCGATCGCCTGGCTGCTGACTGCCAGCACGGCTGCGGGAATCGCGGTGCAGATGTTTCTGGCTCTGCGGCAGCGCATCAGCGCGGTGGCCCGGTCCGCCGGCGTCTCCCGCGCTGTCGTCGGACTGACCGGGTTCATCCTGGGCATCGGCCTGATTCTGTTCTGGCCGCTGCCCGGTTCCGTCCGTGCTCCCTTCACACTCACTCCGGGAACCAGTCATCCGGTGTATGTGTCCACTCCTGGCCGGCTTGTGGATTCAGCAGATTATGGACAGATCCTGAAACCCGGCGACACGATCGCCCGGCTGGCCAGTCCGGACATCGAACTGCTTCTGGCCCGGACGGAAGCGGAATACCGCGAACAGCAGGTCCGGCTGCAGTGGCTGCGGGCTGCCCGAGGAGCCTCTCCGGAATCCGCGCTGGCCCTCCCGGCCACCCAGGCAGCCCTGCGCAGTACCGAAGAACGCCTGGCAGCACTCCGCCGCCGGGCGTCCCGGCTGCACCTGTCCAGTCCGGCTGCCGGCACTTTGCTGCCCCCGCGGACCCGGCCGCCGCAGCGAGACGCGCATCACCCGGATGTGCAGCGTTTCTGGCAGGAAACCCCGCTGGCACCCGTGAATCGGTCAGCCTGGCTGGAACCGCAGACGCTTGTCGGCTGGATCGGCCGTGCTGAGGACCTGCGGGCGGTCGTCTACGTGCGCCAGCAGGATGTGGAATTCGTCCGTGCCGATGCGGACGCTGTCCTGGTATTCGATTCGCAGCCCGGCCAGCCTCTGTTCGGCCGGGTGACGGTCCTGGGAACTCAGCCGGAGACACAGGTTCCCTGGGAACTTCTGGCAGACGGATCTGTGGCGGGCCATGCGGACGGCAGGCCGACGCCGACGTATTTTGCCGTTCAGGTGAAACCGGATGACGCCGATCGGCCGGTACCTCCGCTGTATTCCACCGGAACGGCATCCATTTCCTGCCCTCCGGCATCGCTGGCCCGGCGCGCGTGGCGATTTCTGACGCACACGTTCGGTGTGAATCTGTAGGGCCGCCGGAAATACTCATTCGCCCCGGATGTCGGCGGCGCATCTTCGAAGACCGGCGTCCCGAGGATCGGAAGACCGCCGGAAGACAGATCACCTGTCAGAATCGCTGTTGACGCCGGCGGACGAAACGCAAGGATGTTCGTGTGAGCGTACGGCCGCCGGACAGCGTCGAAATTCCGGCGACCTTTTCAGACTTTTCCGCATTCGGATGCTTTCCAAAGATGTTCTTCTTCGATCCTCAGTATGTTCTGTTCGTGCTGATTCCCGGACTGATTCTGTCGGGAGGTGCCAGTCTGCTGGTGAAAGCGGCGTACGGCCGCTATTCGCGCGTGCCCACCCGCCGCGGCTACACGGGGGCTCAGGCGGCCCGCATCCTGCTGGACGGGGCGGGCATCCACGATGTCGATATCGTGGCCACTCACGGATATCTGACCGATCACTACAATCCTCAGACGAAACAACTGGCTCTGTCACCCGATGTGTACGGCAGTTCATCGGTCGCGGCCGTGGGCATCGCCTGTCACGAAGCCGGACACGCCATTCAGCATGCGACCGGCTACGCTCCGCTGGGCCTGCGTTCGGCCCTGGTGCCTCTGGCCGGCATCGGCTCGAACCTCGGTTACATCGTGATGGCCGTGGGCCTGTTTCTGCACCCGTTCGTCGTGGGTGTGGGGGCTCTGATTTTTTCCGCCGTCCTGCTGTTTCAGGTGGTGACGCTGCCTGTGGAATTCGACGCGTCCGCCCGTGCCAAACGGCTGGTGGTCCAGGCCGGCATCATCGATGAAGACGAACGCACAGGCGTCGACATGACGCTCAACGCGGCCGCTTTGACCTACGTGGCCGCCGTCGTGACCACACTGCTGACACTGCTGTATTACCTGATGCGGTCCGGGCTGCTCGGCGGCCGCGACGACTGACCCCGATGGCCGAACCACATGCCCGGCTGCCCCACCCCTGCCAGGGCGTCTCAGAACTCGAGCACCGTCTGTTCCAGCAGCACCATGGTCCCGTTGTACAGCCCGTGCATCACGATGGCCGCAGTGATCCAGGCAGCGCCATCGGACAGAACGGGCGCCCGCCGCTGCGACTGAAAACGGGTCCACACACGGACTGCACCGATCCCGGCAATGAACGAACAGCCGGTGTGCAGCAGCACACAGACCGTCCATCGCCAGCGGACCAGTTCGGGAGGCGGATTCGGAATGTAGACCGTCAGGTACAGGACATTTTCGATGGCAGCAAACGCCGCTCCCGACGCCAGAGCGCACAGCAGAATCTGAACGGGACTGCGAAACAGCCAGGGCCGTTTTTCCACGATCCACAAAACAACGACCACCTTCATGATTTCTTCGGCTGTGGGTCCGAACACGACCAGGTTCAGCAGCGGCACCCAGGTCAGCTCCTGCGCCATGAATGTTCCGGCCACGGCCAGCAGGCCGCCGGACAGAATCACGCCCAGTGTGACCAGCCAGCCGGACCACGGACCGGTGCGGGCCGCCTGCTGCTGATACCAGCGAAACCAGGTGCGAGCGTCGTCCGGAATGCCGCCGACCAGTTCTGCCGACAGGGCCGGTTCATCATAAACGAACTGATCTTCCGGCTGGTTTTCCGGAACCGGCCGCACCTGGCCGGGATCGCGCGGATCGGCCGCATGACGGACCGGCTGCATCCAGGGTTCGGCAAACACGGACGGACTGTGGGAAAGCCGCTGAGACGATGCGGGGCGCCGACGCTTTTCAGAAGACGAATCGTCCTGCGTCTCGGCCCGGTCGACAGGTTCCTGCGGACGATCGTCCGATTGTTCAGACTGCTTCGCCGTCATGACACAGGTGCCGCCTGATAGGCGGTGGCGGTGGCGATCACGGCCGCCATGGGAACCCTGCGGTCGCCCGTGGCACCGCCCACATCCGCCGATTCGATGCGCACGTTGCACAGCGCGTTGAACCCCAGAGCACGGGCCTGGCGGGTGAGCCGGGCCACAGCTTCGCGTTTGGCGCGTGTCTGCAGAGTCTGAAACGAACGAACCTCACCCCCGAACAGATTGCGCCACTGAGCGAACCAGCTTTTCAGGTAGTCGCTGGCAATCACCACTTCAGCAACGACAAGCACCGGAGGCCGTTCCGACCGAACGGCTCCGGGAAACGTTTTGATCTGAGTCACCAGAAAGTCCCGGTTTTCCGCGTCGAACTGGTCCAGACGCCGCAGGTGCCGTTTTTCCCGCGTGCGTCCGATGATCAGACCGAACACGACCAGCGGAAACAGGAACACAATCAGATTGATGAGAAATTCCAGTGCCATCGGCTGTCCTCAGTCCTGCGGCAGAGGCTCGATGTTGACGGCGGTTCCGTACGCATACAGTTCGGCAGCGCCTGCCGTGACAGCACTCGTGGTGAAACGGACATTCACGACCGCATCGGCCCCCAGTTCCTGGGCCTGAGCCAGCATGCGCTGCAAAGCTTCCCGCCGCGATTCGGTCAGCAGTTCGGTGTATCCTTTCAGTTCCCCGCCGACAAGATTCTTGAAGGACGCCGCGATGTCGCGACCGGCGTGCTTGGCCCGCACCGTGTTCCCCTGCACAAGGCCGCGAACGGCCGTGATTTCATAACCGGCCACGGTTTCCGTATTCGTCACGATCATCGGCAGCAGCCTTCTTCAGGAAACGATGCAGACGGGATCGATTATTCCCTGTGCTGCCCGGATCGTCAAAGATTCGCCGCTGTTTCAGCACGACCCGGACGCATTTTCGTCCGCCGCGCCCGGATCCAGCCGAAACGCCCGCGGCAGCAGCTCTTCCAGAACGACGCATTCCGGTGGATCGGGGGAGTCCGTGCGATCCAGCAGAACCAGCATTCCGGGATGGAATTCGAACAGAAACTGACGACAGCTTCCGCACGGCAGCGGCTGGCCGGCCAGCGACACGCAGATCACTTCCGGACGAACGCATCCGGCAGCCACGGCCGCCGACATGGCCGTCCGTTCCGCACAGATCGAAAGCCCGTACGACGCATTCTCCACATTGCATCCGGCGAACACTTCGCCGGATGCATCCCGCACCGCGGCGCCCACGGCAAAGCCGGAATACGGGACCCACGCCCGGGTACGCACATCGCGTGCGGTACGAACCAGATATTCCCAGTCTTTCGGCAGAGCGTGGTTTTTCACAGGTCGTCTCCACAGATGCGGTCAGCAATCAAAGGCTCCGGGGCCGCGTCGTCGTCGGAAATCATGATGCTGCGGCGCAGAACGTCGACAAACTGTTCCGGATGCCGGGTGTGCTGTGTCAGAAGCGGCTGTCCGGCTTCGACGGCATCCCCGATGCGCACATGCATGTTCACACCGACGGCAGGATCGATCCGGTCCGTCGCCAGCCGGCGGCCGCCCCCCATGGCCACAATGGCCCAGCCGATCGCTTCCGTGTCCACAGCCGTGACGATTCCGGAACGCAGCGCCGGAACATCGTGCGCCGGGGCAGGCGGCGGCAGGCAGTCCGGACGACCATTCTGAGCGGCCGCCATGGCCAGAAAGCGTTCTTCTGCCGATCCGTCCTCCAGATGCTTCGCCGCTCTCCGACAGCCTTCTGACAGATCGGTCGTGATGCCCGCCGCCAGAAGTGCTTCAGCCGCCAGGCGCAGCGTCAGGTCCCGGACATCCGGCGGCCCGGCTCCGCGCAGCACATCCATCGCTTCGGACACTTCCAGAACATTGCCGCAGGCATGGCCCAGAGGCTGATTCATGGCGGTCACCAGAGCGGTGGTGCGGACGCCCATCTGCACCCCGGTGCGCACGAGACTGCCGGCCAGTTCCCGGGCCTGGTCGATTGTTTTCATGAAGGCCCCGGATCCGAATTTCACGTCGAGAACAAGAACGTCGGGCGATTCGGCCAGTTTCTTGCTCATGATGCTGGCGGTGATCAGAGGAATCGACGGAACCGTGGCCGTCACATCGCGCAGGGCGTACAGGCGGCGGTCGGCCGGAGCCAGTTGTTCGGTGGTTCCGGTGATCACGCAGCCCAGGTCCACCACCTGCCGGATGATCTCATCGGTCGACAGATCCGTCCGGAAGCCGGGAATGGATTCCAGTTTGTCCAGCGTGCCGCCGGTGGCCCCCAGTCCTCGTCCGGACAGCATCGGCACCTGCAGTCCGCAGACAGCCAGCAGCGGTGCCAGCGGCAGAGAGATTTTGTCGCCCACGCCGCCGGTCGAATGCTTGTCAGCCCGGATTCCGGAATCCGCCGGCCAGTTCAGCCGGATTCCGGATTCCAGCATGGCCTGAGTGAGGGCGGCGGTTTCCGAAACAGACATCCCGTTGATGCAGACCGCCATGGCGAAAGCGGCCATCTGATAGTCCGGGATGCGGCCGGACGCGTAATCGTTCATGAACTGAGCGATCTGAGCGTCCGACAGTTCCAGTCCGTCACGTTTTCGGGCGATGATCCGGACGGGAAGCACGAATCCGGCTACTCCAGAGAATGCACGAACAGCCCGCTGCGCAGCTTCGGCTCGAACCACGTGCTTTTCGGCGGCATGATGCGGGACGCATCCGCCACTTTCATGAGCTGTTCCATGGACGTGGGATACATGGACACAGCACAGGCCCAGTCCCCCGAATCGACCAGGCGTTCCAGTTCGCCCGTACTGCGGATCCCGCCGACGAAATCGATTCGGTCGCAGGTGGTGACGTCTTCGATCCCCAGAATCGGGCGCAGCACGCGCTCTTCCAGCAGGGACACATCCAGCGATGCGACCGCATCGGACGTGTCGATCGTTTCGGGCGGAATCGTCAGGCGGTGCCAGCGGCCGCCCACGTAAAAGCAAAACCGCCCGGCCGATTCGGGGACGGCCGACGGCGCGTCTTCCACATGACCGACATCCGCCAGCCGTTCCAGAAAGCTCTCCACAGACAGGCCGTTCAGATCGCGCACGATCCGATTGTAAGCCAGAATCTGAAGCTGATCGTCGGGAAACAGAACGGCCGGGAACCAGTTGTATTCTTCGTTTCCGGTGTGATTCCGGTTGGCCTGGCGGCGTTCGATTCCCGCCCGCCAGGCACTGGCCGACCGATGATGGCCGTCCGCCACGTAGAACAGCGGCACGGCCGACAGGGCCGCCACGAACGGCCCGGTTTCCGTAATGCGCCACACCGTGTGCCGGACACCGTCTTCGGCCGTGAAATCGTACAGCGGCTGCGTCTGAACCACCGTCGCCACCAGATCGTTGATCGCCGGATCGCTGCGGTAACTCAGAAACACAGGACCGGCATGAGCATTCAGGGTCAGCACATGGCGGGTCCGGTCGTCTTCTTTGGCAGGGCGGGTCTTTTCGTGTTTGCGAATGAGATCATCGGCGTAGTCGTCGATGTGGCAGCAGCCCACGATTCCCGTCTGAGCGGTGCCGTTCATGATCTGCCGATACACGTACAGACACGGATCGTCATCCCGCTGCAGCACTCCTTCGGCCAGCAGCCGCTCCAGTTCGGCCCGGCCGGCCGAATACACCTGATCGGCATAAGGATCCGTGTCTTCGGGCAGCCCGATCTCCGGGCGAATGACGCGAAGAAAACTGTAGGGATTGCCGGCAGCCAGAGCGGCCGCTTCTTCGCGATTCACCACGTCGTAGGGCACAGATGCCACTTCCCGGACATAACGGGCACCTGGGCGGATGGCACGAAACGGCTGAACGCGGGGCATGGATGCCTGTTTCCTTCTTCAGAAGACAAAACCGGTGTCCTTCATCGATCGTCATGCATGATTGAAACGTGCGGACCGCTTTTCTCCAACTCTCGGTCTGCCTCGTTCGCCGGAATTCTCAGACCTCGGCATTCCGGCCGTTCCGGCGCAGCAGGCCGCGTCCGGTCCACCCTGGGCGTCTGAAGCCCGGCGGTCCGAAGTTCTCCGGAAACCGCCGAAGAACTTCACGGAATTCGGCTTCCCGTCCACGGATTCTCTTTTATTATTCCGCCGTTTTTCCCGACGAGTACCCGTCGGTTTCGCCCCGTTTTTCCGGAGGATTCATCGTGGCCCGAGGCATGCATCTGCTGGTTGACTGTCGGGGCGTCGCGGAAGACGTCTGCCTGGACGATGAACGCATGCTCAATACGATGGCGGCCGCGGCCCGGAAGGCCGGAGCCACCGTGCTGTCTCAGACACGCTACCACTTCGGCCACAATTCTCCGGCCGGATTCACAGCGGCCGTCATGCTGGACGAAAGCCACTGCACGGCACACGCCTATGCGGATGAAGGCCTTCTGGCCATCGACATTTTCACCTGCGGCCACACGAATCCCCATCAGGTGCTGGCATACATGCAGCAGCACCTGGACCTCGGTCAGGTCACCGTGCGCGAAGCGGCCCGATTCGATGCCGCAGACGACAGCCGTCAGAACGAATCGCCGTCCGATGCCGTGCTGTCCCCGGGCCCCTGACGGTCCGTCCGTGCCGGGTCTCCCGTTTCGTACTGCACCACCGTTCCGGCCCGAATCGTCTCGACACCCTGTTCAGTCTGCACCCGCAGCCCGCCATCCGAACTCAGCCCCGTGCAGCGGCCGCTGACGGTCCCGGCGGGCGTCTCGACCGTGACCTGCCGTCCCGACAGGCAACTGCTCGATTCGGCCTCCCGCACGATGGCCGCCGCGTCGTCGCGAAGCGTCTGCAGCGACTCGTCCAGTCGGAGCAGCACGGCCGTCAGCACTTCGGTCAGATCCCAGGACCGCGACGTGATGTCGAACACCGAAACAGCCCGCTGGCGGACATCGGCGGGAGCCGTCGCCAGGGAGTTGTTCACGTTCACGCCGATTCCGATCAGCAGAGCGGTCGCTGTCGATGCCGCATGCTGTTCACACAGAATCCCGCAGATTTTCGCATCACCGACGAGAACATCATTGGGCCATTTGGTGAAGATCGGGCGATTCGGCAGCAGCGGCCGCAGCGCCCGGCGGACCGCCAGACCGGCAGCCAGCGCCGCCAGAGGACGATGCTGCGGCTGAGGGATTCGGTGGTCGGCATCGAGCACCACGGTGAACGTCAGAGCGCCCGCGGATGACCACCAGGAATGGTCGCCCCGGCCCCGCCCGGCCGTCTGCCGATCCGTCATGACCAGAGCCGGGGCCCGCTGCACGAGCTCGTTTCGAAGCTCCACAGCCAGGCGGCTGGTGGATTCCAGCTCTTCGTGGAATTCCACGTACCGAATGAACGTCCGACGGATGACGGCATCGAAGTCCGCAGAGGACATGAACAGAACTCTCTCGATTCGCAGCAGACAGCACCTTCCGCCGCGACTACACTGTTTTCGAACAGACTTCTTTCGTACGCACTTTTCGTCGACAGACGCTTCTGTTCTGCCCGGCCGACCGCGCGTGCTCGTGCGGGTGTTCGGCCTGCACCGTTTTCAGCACCATTCAGGAGTTCTGCTCATGACGATCCGTTCCGGTGCGCATCCGTGCATCCGTTTCCCGACGTTCGCTGTCTGTGTCTGCATGCTGTCTGCAGCCGCCATTCCCGCCGCCGAACCTGACCGGGCCCCGGCAACATTTCGTGTGCGGTTCGAAACGAGTGCCGGAGATTTCGTCATGGAAGTCACTCGCAAATGGGCACCTGTCGGAGCCGACCATTTCTATCGGCTGGTCCGGCAGGGATTCTACGACGAATGCCGTTTCTTTCGCGTGGTTCCGAACTTTGTCGTGCAGTTCGGAATCAACGGCGATCCCCGGATTCAGGAACAGATCGGCCGGACCACCATTCCGGATGACCCGGTTGTCGCATCCAATATGAGAGGATTCGTGACCTACGCGAAAACGAATGCTCCCGACAGCCGCACCACTCAGCTTTTCATCAATCTCGCCGACAACGCCCGTCTGGACGAAATGGGCTTTGCCCCGTTCGGTCGCATCGTCGAAGGCATGGATGTGGTGGACCGCATCACATCGAAATACGGGCAGTCTCCAAATCAGGGACTCATCCAGGCCCACGGCAACGCCTATCTGAAACAGCGATTCCCGGATCTGGATTACATCCGAAAAGCCACCGTGCTGACGCCCCCCCAGGCGGATCAGCCGTGAGCACCGGCGGCCAGGCGAACGCCACGAGCCGGAACCGTGCCGCGGATCGTTTCAGCGCCCGACTCACCACTTGACTCCCGGCAGCCGGATCAGGATACTGCCGCGGTCGCGGCGTGGAACCTGCTGTCCGCGCGCGCTGCCGCCGTAGCTCAGTTGGCAGAGCGAAGCTTTCGTAAAGCTTAGGTCATCGGTTCAAGTCCGATCGGCGGCTTTTTCCGTTCAGAGACCACCGCACGATGCAGCAGACTGGTTTCGCAACCGGACCGTCCTGCGAATCCGAATCTGGCCCCGTGGTCCCTCACAGCAGCGGTCGCTGACAGTCACTCCCACTGACAGCCACAGCCTGCCGCCGGGCGAACAGTTCCTCACCCCGCCCCTTCTTTACCAGGACGGCCGCATGCGAAGACGCGCGACCGGAACAGACAGGCCGAAACCGGCTGACACAGCCGCCGGCCGTCAGGAAGCGGCCCCTGCAGCCGCCCGCTGCCGCTGTTCTTCTTCCCACACGAACCGGAACAAAACCTTCAGCAGGGCGGCGTCCAGAACCGGAGGCGGATCGTCGGGCAGAGCCAGATCGCGATTGGTCGTATCGAACACCGGATCGCTGGCCCAGTATTCGCGATACACAGACATCTGGGCCGTGAAAAACTGGTTGAGCTGATCGTCGAATTCGACAGGCATCGATCTGTCGAATCCGAAAACCTCGTCCAGAAACTCCACGGTGGTGGCCGTCAGCATTTCCACCGACAGCGGATGCGTTGTCGTCAGATGGTAAATCTGACCATGCAGAGACGGTGTCGTCACCACCCGGGTGATCCCGCGCGACACCCAGTCGACCGGAACGATGTTTTTCCGTTCCTGCCCGGTCAGACCCATCATGCTCAGAATCTTCACGGCATCCAGAGCGACACGGACACCGGCCGTGGCAGCAGACGGCGACAGCATGGACAGCGCCAGCCGCAACGGCAGATACGGGCCGTGAAAGGTGCTGGTGTAGCCGGTCTGTGAGTCTCCGATGATGATGCTGGGCCGCAGAATGGTCGGCGGCGACGGCAGATCGGCGTTCAGAACATGCTGCTCGGCCTGACGCTTGCTGGCTTCGTACACATTGCGGGGCTCGATGTCTGCGGACACCGGCACTTCGTAGGCCGTCCCGCTGATTTTTCCGCACACGTAGGCGGTGGAAATGTAGAACAGATCGCTGATGCCCGCCTTTTCGCAGAATTCCACGACGTGGCGTGTTCCGTTCAGATTGGAATTCCACGGTTCATCGCCGGCCGGCTGAAACTTCAGGCTGGCCGCACTGTGAACGACGCCCGAACAGTGAGACGCCGCCCACCGGAAATCCTCATCCGACAGCCCCAGATTCGGCCGGGAAATGTTTCCTTCCAGAACCCGCGGCGCAGGCAGTTCCCCGCAGGTCGGTCTCCAGTGGTCCATGATCTGATCCACGCGCTGCTGAGCAGATGCCAGACGCCCGGAACGCACCAGAACAGCCACCTGCTGCCCCTGCCGGGCCAGATCGCGAATCAGATACCGCCCCAGAAGACCCGTGGCTCCCGTCAGCAGAATACAGCTCATAAGGCACCCACTCGAAACAGCGCCTGTTTCCAGACAGAACAGAAATCAGAACCATCCTCTTCAGCGGGCTCCGCCCCGGCGCCGCATCGCACAGCTCCGGCACGCCTCACCTGCCGAAGCCTGCGATCAGGCGAACACCGTCGCCCCGCCGTCCACAATAATCGTCTGCCCCTGAATCATGTCGCTCATGGGACTGGCCAGATACGTCACCACGTTGGCCACATCTTCCGGCTGCAGCCGCCGCGGTCCCACACAGGTACGGGCTTCGATGTGTTCGAACATCTGTTCCACTCCAGGAATCAGACGGGCCGAATCGGTTTCCACCAGACCGGCCTGAACGATGTTGACCCGAACACCCTGGTCGCCCAGTTCCAGCGCCAGATGGCGGGCCAGACTTTCCAGAGCCGCCTTGGATCCGCCGATCAGTCCGTAAGCCGGCAGCGCCCGGTGCGACCCGTGACTGCTCAGCGCAATCACCCGCGCAAAACCGGGCGTTTTTTCAAACAGAGGCATCGCGGCCTGGACCAGCGTGATGAGCGGCCGGACGTTCGTGTTCATCGTCTGTTCGAAATGGACATCACTGGCTTTCATCAGTTCCCGAAATCCGCCGGAAGCCGCATTGCTGACCACGATGTCCAGTCGGCCGAATTCCCGATCGACCGCTTCCATCATGCATTCCACATCCTCCCGCTCCGAAACATCGGCCTTGACGACCAGCACATTGCGGCCCATCTGAGCGATGTTTTCCGCCACCGTTTCTGCGGCACTCCGCGACCTAGCGTAGTTCAGCACAATGTCCGCTCCGGCCTCGGCCAGCCGCAGTGCCGTGGCCCGCCCGATTCCTCGCGAACTTCCCGTCACCAGAGCCACATTTCCCTGAAGACTGATCATCAAATCACCTCTTGCTGACATGAAATGTCCTGCCCGTTCCCGGAGAACGAACGGACCTGAAGAGCGTCCGCACAGACACCGACCGTGGCCACGGCCAGCAGCAAAGACGAACTGAGACTGAAAAACTGAAATGACAGCGGCTGCAGAATGCCGCGATAAAAACATCGCGACCGGCGCCCCCGCAGATGAATTTCCCACTGTCCAGGACGAAACCCGTCTCCGGAATCCGATGCCTTGTAGGCCGCTTCACGGGCCGCCCAGATCATCGACGCGGTCTGGTCCGAAAACGCACTGCGGGCAATGGCCGCCCGTTCTGCATCCGTCATCCAGCCGGCCTGCACCGATTCCGTGACCGATCCGGATTCCACCAGATCGACTCCCGCACGGCCGCTTCCGGAAACCGCCGCCGCCACGACCAGTCCGGCACAGTGCGTGATGGACACTTCGACTTCCGCCGCACGGCCGTTCACGGTGACCACCGGACGTGATGTGGCCTGCCGGTCGTCCTGCGGCAGAATCTCAACACCTTCGGCCGACGGCAGCACGTCCCGGACCGCCCGATGCGCCACCACCCGCCCGGCCAGAAACTCCTTCCGACGCACCGGGGATTTCAGCCGCAGGCTGCTCCGCCGTTCCCGAACGGACAGCCGATCAGCATCCGCCGCTTCACCAGCCCGGCCGGCCCGGAGAGAAATCCGAGACGTCTCAGGAGGAAACAGAATGGGGGAGGACAGAGACATCGTAGAAGCACTGGATGAAACGGGAAAAATCAGATGGATCGCCGCGGTGCGGCCACTGAAACCACCGGGTGCCGGGTCACCCGGGCGAACCACTCGGCCGCACTACTGCGAATCGCCTTTCTGCTGATCCGACAGATCCACGACTGTCGGCGGTCCGGAGATGCGGCGGAGCTGAAATCCGTTGATCTGCATGAGCGTCTGCCGGTTTGCGCCCTGCAGAACAACGTCGTACCTGGTCGTTTCTTTCTTGTGAGTCGTTCGACAGTTGAAGGACACCACACAGGATTCGCCCTTGTCAGGCAGCGGCCCGAAAAGGATCTCATCGAACGCATCCGGAACTTCGGAGACATTTCCGTAATATGCCCACGCATCCGTGCCGCAGGCCACGATGGCGCCGTCCAGAATGGCTGCATCCACCAGCGGCCGGCTGCCTGCGGGAAACTGATCCATCACGTGAGTCGCACCGGTCTGCAGCGTGGCCGTTCCCTGAAAACGGCAGGCCGCAATGGCCTGCAGCGACCGCATCGCCGGACCGTGCCACACCGGCGTGTCGTCGCGGTATTCGAAATCGACGAAATCACCGTGCGGTTCCGGGATCCAATCCGCCATCGGCAGCAAAGACGTTCCCAGAACGACGACGGCTTCGCACGATGGCCGGGCAGCAGCCGGAGATTCGAACAGTTCCACAGACACTTCCTGACCGTTTCGGGTACACCGCAGCGTCAGAGGAACCGGATCGGTCCCGCCGCGAATGCCGCGCAGAATCTTCATGTTCTTCATCGCCACGGCCCGCTCATCCGGATGCGCGAGTGTTTCGGCGGCTTCCCCCATCGCTTCGATCATCATCACACCCGGCAGAAACGGAATGCCGCGGAAACAGTGCTGGCTGAAAAACCAGTCCTGAACCGGATCCACCGGAATCGTCACGACGGAAGACAGTCCGTTTCGTTCCGTCTGTGCCCGCATCAGCAAAGGCCGCTGTATGGAACTGCCGGTCGGTCCACCGGACAGAGCCGACTGCGACGGCGCTGCAGGCCCTGGATTCTCGCGGTTTCGCAGAGGAAACGAACGAACCTTTTCCAGGGTCACCAGAGCCTGGCGGTCCGGCGTGAAACACTGCACATTCCACACCACAGCGTCGTCGTCTTCCGGTGTCAGCCGGTGGTACGAAATCAGTTCGAACTGCTCTTCCATCGGCTGATGGAACACGATCCGGTCGATCGCCCGCAGCAGATGACGGACACCCATACTGCGGTGTATCACCAGATCGTTGCCCTGCAGCAATGCATCCAGAATCACCGGACGGTCCGTTCCCCGAACGGTGTTCTGCCCCTGAGGATCGGCCACCCGAAACCATCCCTGGTCCGCATGCTGAATGATGGCCCCCTTCAGACGCCCCATGGACGGACCGTGGTAAACGGTGCCCACATGCTGCGGATCGAAATCATGCGGGCTTTTCGCCTGCTGAAGCTCTTCGAACTCCGTCGGCAAAGATTCGGCAGCCGCGCCGGGAACCGGAGCATCCGACATGATCACCTGAACCGAAGCAATCGGTCGGGCCGGATCCAGGACACGGTTCTTCTGATCGCGGAATTCGGAAACAAGACGGCATTCGATGCGGCCGTCTGCCTGCCGAACGGCATGGACGCGGGCACGCTGCGGCTTTTCATCGCGGCACGCGATCCCGTTCACAATCGTGAAATTCCGGACTTCCGCAACCTGCCGTGCCGGATCCAGCAGCTCGGCCGCCTGCAGGCAGGCTTCCAGCAGCACGGTGCCCGGCACCACCGGAACCCCGTCCACACGATGGTCCGACACGACCGGCTGCCGTGCCGGATCGAATACGATCTCCGTTGTCAGTGACGAAGCATCCCCGTCGATGATGCCGTCCACGAACACCAGGGAACGGACGCGTGAGGCGGACATGTGAGCCCGTTCGATCCGCAGCCGGTCCTTTTCCTGTTCCTCTGCATCCGCCGCCGCCATGTCACGATCGACAACCACGACTTCTCCGTCGTCCGAACGGATGTCCAGTTCGTCCAGGAGGTGCGAAATCCCCTCGTCCGTTCCCACGAACTTCAGACCGGCTGATTCCAGAGCGAACCGGCTTTCCGGTCGGGCCGCCATGCCGACTTCTCCCCAGGGAGGCCAGTGGATGCCGAACACCCGGCAGTCCGGCCGCTCGGCAGAAAACTGCCACGCCATCCGGCACAGCAGATCCGAAGCCATCGAATAATCCGTCTGCCCAATGCCGCCGAAACGGCCGCTTGTGGAACCGAAACCCACGAACCACCGCAGATCATCCTCAGCGGTCAGTTCCCACAGCCAGCGGGCTCCGTCCACTTTGGATGTCACCGTTCGCCGGACGGACTCCGGCTGTTTGCGGTCGAACCGGGCGGCCGCTTCAATGCCGGCCCCGTGGATGACGCCGGTGATCGGTCCGTCCTGCTGCCGCACCGCGTCCAGCATCGCCCGCACGGATTCCCGATCACTCACATCGCACGCATGATACGTGATGTTCAGCCCCTGACGGCGCAGATCCTGCAGCGACTGAGCAAGGCGGATTTTGCTGTGCACAGCGTTCCAGGCATCGATCGGTTTCTTCCCGTCGCCGGCCGCCTGCCGCATCACGGTCTTCTTCAGTTCGGCCAGACCGGCTTCATCCAGATCCCGCCAGGCCGGATCCACGTCCGGTTCCGGACTGCGGCCGACCAGATGGAGCCGAACGCCCGGCGTGCGTCCCAGAGCGGCCGCGATTTTCGCCGTGATCCCCCGGGCTCCCCCGGTCACCACCCAGGGACCGGCCGCATCGCTCGGCCGCGGTTCGATGCCGGAGGCCGGTTGCGGCACCATCTGCAGACGATGACGCTGCCCGCACATGCTGCCGACTTCGATCTCCGGCCGGTCGCCGGACAGTTCCTGAAACAGAACATCCGCCACGCGCCCCATCGGCTCATCGGCCGTCACGTCCAGCACCTTCGCCGTGATTTCTTCGTACTCGCGTGCGATGCCCTTGAACAGACCCGTCAGAGCCCCGCCGGATACGTTGCCGATCCGGCGGCCGATCCCGAAATCTCCGCCCAGACGCGTGACTGCCGCCAGAATTCCGGCCGGCCGCTCACCGCGACCAAACGTCTCCAGACGACGCCGGATCCATCGCTGGATCACGAAATACGGTGCCAGAATCTGCTCATCCCGCAGCCGATCCCACTCCTGCGGCTGCTCTCCGGACGATGTCATCACCACAAGATGATCCACCGGCTGACGGTTCCACATCGCATCGAACGCCGCCACCACCGATTCGGTATCCGCCGACACGGGAATCACGTCCACCGTGCTTCCGGCTTCCTGAAGACGGTCCACCAGAACACGCCCATCAGCGCTGTCACCCAGAACCACGACCCGGCCGGAAAACGGTGTTCCGGACACGGCCGTGTCCTCAGAAAGCGGATCCGGAACAGCACGCAGCACGTATCGCTGCATCACGCGATCGATTTCCGGAACCCGGACAAACGGTTCCGGAACGGCCGCCGAATCGACAGCCTCCCGAACCGCCGAACCGGAACCGGACTCGACTACAGAATTGGAAGCATCTGATCCCTGTTCAGTTGTGCGTCCTGCAGCTTCGAAAAAAAAATCCGTGATCGCCTCCAGCGTCGGAAAATCATCCAGAGACAGATCCGTGATCTGTCCGGCCAGATGCGTCATTTCGTACCGCTCGGCAATTTCTCCCAGAAGCTGGGCTTTGCGAATGCTGTCGATCCCCAGATCGGCCTCCAGATCCGCATCCGGTTCCACCAGCTCTTCCGGATACCCCGTCTGCTCCACGACGAATGCCCTGGCAAATGCCACCAGTTCCTCGCGAGACAGCGACGGCGATGCCGGAGCCGATGCCGATGCCGATGCCGGAGCAGCCTTCGGTGCCGCAGCAGCGGTCGCTGCGGGCGGCGCCGTGGTCACCGAAGCAGTCGCTGCCGGCACCGCAGCCGGTGCGGCCGAAACGGGTGCGGCCGGAGCCGCCGTGCTGGAAGAAGACACCGGAGCGGCCGCAGGCGCCGGAGGCGCTGGGGGCGCCATCGGGGCAGCGAAAGCGGCGGTCCGGGCCGCATCCGGTGATTCACTGATCTTCAGGAAAAAGTCGATGATCGAATTGAGATCCGGAAAGTCATCCAGAGACAGGTCATTGATGTGCTGCGTGGCCTGATGGATTTCAAATGTTTCTGCGATTTCCCCCAGAAGCTGCGCCTTGCGAATGCTGTCGACACCCAGGTCCGCTTCCAGATTGGCATCCAGTTCCACCAGTTCCGGCGGATAACCGGTCTGTTCGACCACATAGTCCAGCACAAACGATTCCAGTTTGTCCCGGCTGAGTTCCTGCGCGGCGGCCGCGGCAGATGACGGGGCAGCGGGAGCCGGCACCTGAATCGGACGCGCGTTCCCGGCCGCACCATTCTGTCCCGGTGCTGCCGCCGGGTCCGTGGATGGCACCTGAGTGACACTCGGTGCAGCAGCGGATGGTGCAGCGGCCGGCGGTGCGGCGGGTGGCGTCTGGGAAGGCGGAACCGGCGCGGCGGTCGCGACGCCGTTGCCGGACATCCGGCCATTCCGACTGCCGGACGAAACCACTCCGCCGGATGCAGAAACCCCGTTCGATGCGGCGCCGGATGCGTCCTGAGACGCTCCGGAATCTGCGGCCATGGCGGCAGATCGGGCCCGAGCTGCTTCCCGCATGCGGGCGCGGCGGCGTTCCGTGGCATCAACCCAGACAATCCTGCCCGGGGATCTGTGACTGGTCATGGAGGACGGCTCCGGAAGAGAACGAGAAGGTGAAGAGGGTGTTGAGACAGACGGCAATTCCGCAGCCGCAGACGGCTCAGAAGGCGCCGCCGACTGCCGGTCCGGTGAATCCGGCGAAACGGCTGCCGGTGTGGCGGACGACGCAGCCGTCGATGCGGCCGTCCGGCCCATCATTTCCAGAAGCAGCCGGATGCGCGCCTGCTGTTCGGCCGCATGCCCCGGACGGGCGTCCAGAGCCATGTGCATCACAGGCCGCCCGCCGATGATCCGGCGGTTCAGCCGTGTGAGAATCTGCCGCGGACCGCTTTCAATGATGACCCGCGTGTCACTGGCAATCAGGGTTTCCACCAGTGTCGACCAGCGAACCGGTTCCGTCAGTTCAGCCACCAGACCGGCTCGAATGTCTTCAGGCGTGTCCAGAGGACGATTGCTGCCGCAGCTGATGAATCGGATGGTCGGACTGTTCAGAGGAACCTGCTGCAGGGCCGTCGCCAGAACGTGCTGGGCCGGCTGCATGAGCCGGCTGTGATAGGGCATCGGCACCCGGATCGTGCGGCTCGCGAACCCGCTTTCCTGCAGCTCAGCACTCAGCCGCTCCAGATCAGGAATCAGGCCGGCAATGATCGTCTGGTCCGGAGCGTTGTAACAGGCGATGTCGCATGGAAGCTGCAGCCGTTCCAGAAACTCCGCCACCCGCTCCGCATCTGCGGTGGTCGACAGCATGGCGGCTCCGGTCACCCCGGTCCCCAGAACCGCACGGGTCCGATGCAGCGTGGCTTCCAGAGCACCCCGCAGATCCCAGGCTCCGGCTGCAACCAGAGCCGGAAACTCACCATAACTGTGCCCGGCAATGAAATCCGGCCGCACACCGGCTTCCTGCAGAGCCTCCCAGGCAGCCAGATCGGCCAGCAGAACGGCCAGTTGCGTGTTGAGCACGTCATCGCCCAGCCGGGCGGCTTCGTCCTGAGTCAGAAACTCGAATGACGGAAGCTGCAGATCCGACAGAACCCCATCGGCTTCCTGGACGAAACGGCGCACCGCCGGCGATATGTCCACCCAGTCCGCCAGCATGCCGGAATACTGAGCCCCCTGGCCGGAAAACACGACGGCCACATGCCCGCCGCCGGCCTGTGGTTCCATCATCAGAATGCCGTTGTCCGCGAGAATGTGACGCCGCTGAACATCTGTCAGACCGGCCTTCACCGCCGGCAGCCTGCGGGTCAGATCCGCTTCGTCCGCCGCCACAATCCCCAGACGAACCCGATCGCCGTCCCTCCACGCGGACGACCCGGCTTCCGCGCCGGCCGCCACAGCCGCTTCCAGTTCCGCCACACTCACCGCACCCATCCGCAGAATCCGGAATGCCGACGCGCCGCGCGATGCGGAATCCGCCTCTGCCGGCAGCGCCGCAGCAACAGCCGGCGCCGCCTCCGTCGCCGGCACGGCCGCTTCCCGCACTCCTTCAATCAGCACGTGCCCGGCAGTGCCCAGAGCACTCATGTTGCTGACCAGAATCCGGCCGGCTCCCTTCGGAATCTGCTGTCCCAGCGGCATGGCCTGCTGAGGAAGCTTCAGCGGCCGGCGGGCCGATGTGAGCACTTCGGACGGCCCCGTGGCCTCCGCCACCGGCACGACCGTCTGATGCTCGATCTCCAGAATCGATTTGATGACGGCCATCATCCCGCCGGCGGTCTGCGTGTAGCCGATCTGACTGACCAGCGATCCGACCGGGATCTCCGCAGAGGCTTCCGGCAGCGATTCCTGCAGACCCTCCGCTTCGGCAGCATCCAGCCGCGGACTGACCGGACGAGCGGTTTCCACCGCATCGATTCGCAAAGCCGCTGAAGCATCCGATGCCACCAGACGCGATACGTTCTGTCGGACCGCTTCTCCCGGATCCTGTTCGTTGAAGGCAACCGACACGTCACGAATCACCGCACGAATGGGATCCCCGTCCCGTTCCGCATCGGACAGCCGCTTCAGCAGCAGAACCCCCACAGCCTCACCGGGAACAATTCCCCGCTGATCCGCATCGAACACCGGTGCAGTCCGATCCGTCGCCAGCACACCGGCCAGACCCAGTTCTTCATAGATCGTGATGTCCATGGCCCGCTGTCCGGACGCACACAGAACCAGATCCGAATTGCCGGTCAGCAGCAGATCCATCGCGGCCTGCAGCCCGGCCACCGACGACACGTCCGCGGCATCCAGAGCCCACGCGCCGCCTTTCATGTTGAATGCCTTGGTCAGGCGCGAAGCGAGTGTGCTGCTGGTGAAGCTTCCGGTTTCATCTTTCAAAGCCGGATAGATGTCCAGAATGTGTTCCCGAAACCGGGCCACGACCTCATCGGCTTTCGCCGCATCCACCCCCTGCTCCGCCAGAGCATTCCGCAGATCCCGTTCGGTTTCCGGCAGATTCAGCCCGACCTGCAGGTGACTGCTGAAATCGCCCCCGAACATCGTCCCCACAATGACACTGGCCCGATCGCGCGGAAACGTCATGTCCGACAGTCCGGCATCCGCAAAGGCCATATCGGCCGCCTGCAGCAGCATGTACTGCAGCGGATTGCTGTTGGCGATCTGCTTCGGCGGAATCCGGTGCTTCTTCCAGTCGAATTCGAACCCCCGGATGAATCCGCCGCGCGTGGACTTCGAACAGTGCAGGCCCCCTTCGGGGTTGTAATACCATTCCGGATTCCATCGCTCCGGAGGCACTTCGCCGATGGCCGAACGGCCCGAAGACACCAGCGACCAGAACGCATCGACATTGTCGGCATCCGGAGCGATCAGCCCCATCCCGATCACCGCCACACGTTCGTCCGCAGCCACATCCACACCGGTGCCGAACTGCATCGGCACAGCCGCCTGAACCGGCCGCGCCGGTTCGGGACGATCATCCACCACGAAGTGGGTGTTCAGTCCCCCGATGCCGAATGCATTCACCGCGGCACGCCGCACACCGACTTCATTCACATCCGGCCAGGGTTCCGGCTGCCCAGGCAGATAAAACGGGATCTCTTCCCAGGCAATGTCCGGATTCGGCGTGACCACTGACGGCTGAGGCGGAATCGTGCTGTGCTTCATTGCCAGCAGCGTCTTGCACAGACCGGCAATGCCCGCACATTCCAGCGTATGCCCGATGTTGCCCTTCACGCTGCCGATCGGAATTCGCCGGCCGGGCGGAAACGCGCCCTGCATCGCTTCGTGCAGCGATGAGATTTCCGTGGCATCGCCCACCTGAGTCGATGTGGCGTGACATTCGATGTACTGCAGAGTTCCCGGACGCACCTGGTCGTTGTACGCACGCCGCACCGCCTGAATCTGACCTTCACGCAGCGGAGCCCACAGGCTCTTGCCCTTCCCGTCCGCTCCCACGGCCAGACTGCGGATCACGCCCAGAATCGAATCGCCGTCCGCCAGGGCCCGGTCGAGCGGCTTCAGGACGACGGCCGCATACCCGTCGGAACTGATCAGCCCGTCCGCATCGCGGTCGAACGGCCGCGTGCCCGTCGCGCTGATGGACTGAGCCTGCGAAAACAGCACCAGCCCGAACCATTTCGTAAAAGAACAGCCTCCCGCAATCGCCATGTCCAGATAACCGCGCTGCAGCGCGTACACCGCCTTGGCCACACAGATCAGCGATGACGCACAGGCCGCATCCACGGACACGGCCGGACCATTCAGACGCATCGCCCGGCTGACAAGCTGCGACACACTGTGTGCTTCCACATTCGGACCGCCACTGCTGTTGCGAACCGGCAGCCGGCGGCCGGCCGCAGCCAGCATCTGCTGCACGGCCGCATCACGCACAGGAACCGGAAGGTCGGCAAAAACGTCGTCGTAAAGCCGCATGACGACTTCCCGGGTGAGTGTTCCTGAGGCCAGATCGCCGGCCAGCGTACTGCCACCCGTGTTGCCGATGAACACGCCCGTCCGTGATCCGGCCAGATCGGCCAGCGGATCCATGCCCGTATCACCCACGGCTTCACAACAGACTTCCAGCATCCGCAGATGCACACTGTCGTAGGCTGATACCAGCTCCTCCGGAATCGGATACCGCCCATGATCGAACGGCGTTTCCGGAACCACCCCGGCCAGCTCCGTGTACGTGCTGCCGATGTGCCCCTTTTCGCCCGGCCGAAAATACAGCTCCCGATTCAGCCGAGAATCCGGAACCCGCGAGATGGCCGTTCGGCCATCGCGAATCAGGTTCCAGTACTCATCCGCGTTCTGCGCACCCGGAAAACGACACCCCAGACCAACAACCGCAATCGGCTGCAGCGTACGTGAAGACACGATGGCTCACCCAGTGAAGAGACGTCCGACCCCAATTCCATTCTATACGGACGTGCATGTGATTTGCTTGACTTCGCGAGCCGCGAAAGTCATCCCCAGAATCCCCAGTATTCCACAGTCTTCCGTCGGTGCCTGTGCTTAGCAAGGATGACGTGGGGGAAATGGAGAATTGAGCAGGAGTTTCACGCTCACACCGACCAGTCCCTCCAGCAGGACGCATTCCGAGGAAAACGGAGGTCCGTCGCCAAAAAGCATCAAGCCGAGTCCATTCAGGACCTTACGGAACCCACCAGGCCGCTCGGCCCGTTCTTCCCGCGTCTGGGAAACCGGCATGTCTCATGCCGCCGGAACGTGCCCCACCACCACACACACGAGCTTCAGTCGCCCCCCTGAGCGTACTCGTCGCCCCGATCTTTCACTCCTGCTCGAATGGCCTGCTTTGCCCGAGCCACGATTCGCTTCGCTGTTTTTTTCTGCCCGTCCGTCAGTTGAGACAGACGCACTTTGCGCAGCAGAGACAGCGCGGCCCGAGGCCGACGGCGGTGCTGCAACTGGATCTGAGCCAGGGCCACCCGGCACCAGTCGGCCGTGTCCGGAAATCGCCGGACATACTCCTCGAGAAAAAACTCCGCTTCGTCCACCGCATCAGCCGCCAGCAGCCCCCGGGCCAGACGCTTCAGCAGCGGTTCTTCCAGACGATCGTTCGAATGGCCGAGCTGCAGTGTAAACAGAGCATCCGATGCTTCCATATAGCGGGACTGCTGAATGAGCTGCCGGATGGTGGCCATGTCCGGACCGGAACGGTCCGCATCGCCGACAGCCCGGTCGGAAACCATGATCTCAGAAACATCCACATCCTTCCCGAACAACAGTGCCGGATTCGCATGACTGCCCACAGTCGTCGCGGAATCGCCGAAACGCCCGTAGGTGCCCGACAGCACGGCAAACAGGTCCCAGTTTTCACAGTCCACCCAGCCTCGCCGGACATAAACAGCTCCGGCGGCAAACCCCACACCGGCACCGATCAGATGCAGCGCCGGAGTACTCATCCGAAACCCCGTCAGCATCAGACTGATCAGCTCGAAAACCAGATAGAGCATTCCGTACATGAGAATAGAAATCTCGAACAGGAATGCCCGGTACAGAATGATCATGAACACGCTCAGCTCGTTCTTCGGTGCCCAGACCAGGCAGATGGTCATCAGCCCCATGATGGCAGCCGATGCCCCCACCGCTCCCGGCCCCGGAAACGGCCACATGATCAGTTGAGTCAGCGCAGCAGCCGTGATGCCGATGCCCAGATACAAACGGATGAAACGCCACCAGCCGATCTTTCCTTCCACAATGAATCCGAACACCGCCAGAAAATACATGTTGCCGATCAGATGCATCAGGCCGTCGTGAGCAAACATGGTGGACACCCACTGCAGCGGGTGCGGAAATGTCCCGAACTCCAGAATCCACGGATGCCCCACGTCGATCGGTCCGTGAACCGCGAAACACACGATCGTCGTCACGATCATCAGTCCCGTTCCCACGGGATAATGATAAATCGGTGCATCGGTCCCATAGGGAATCATCGGCGAACCCCCCGTCTGTGATGGCGGCCCCGAAGCGGCCTTCGAAGCAAAAGAGATTGTCTGAGAAACGCGGTGAACGGGACAGCCGGATCACAGAAATTCGACCGTTTGCGGGCACGGTCCCGGTCCCCTGCACCAGTCCGTTTGACATCTCTCCCCCGCAGCGACAGTCTGCACACGGCCGAACGGCCTGTCATCTGATGCTGTTTCCTGCGGAACGGGATTCTCTCCATCACGACCCTGCCCGAATCGTCATCCGATCTGGACCTGAGCGGCCCCGGCCGCCTGGAATTTGTTGCCCGCCGGCTGGTGGAAGGGCTCATGGTCGGCCGCCACCGCGGCCCGCACCGCGGCAGCAGTGTGGAATTTGCGGAACACCGGGAATACTGCCCCGGCGACGATTTTCGTCACATCGACTGGCGGGCCGTCGGCAAAACGGGCCGCTGGTTCATCCGCGAATTCGAAGAAGAAACCACCCTGCGGGCCTGGCTGTTCGTCGATGCCAGCGGCAGCATGAACTACGCCGGCCAGGCGCCGCGCAAGTTCGATTACGCCCGCATCACCGCAGCAGCGCTGGCATGGCTTTTCATCGGACAGCGGGATGCCGTCGGCCTGACCACGTTCGGGACATCCGTCTGTTCCGACCGGCCGCCATCCTCCAGCCGCACCGCCTTTCAGGACATCACACGGATCCTGCAAGAAACAGAACCGGGCGGACAGATGGGCCTGCAGGAAGCGCTGCAGCAGCAGTTGCCGGCCATCCGCCGCCGCAGCCTGCTCGTCCTGGTCAGCGACTGCCTGGAACCGCTCGACCACATCGAAACGGCGCTGCAGCAGGGCCGCCACGCAGGACACGAACTCGTGCTGTTCCGCATCGCCGCACCCGACGAAGTGACGTTTCCATTTCGCACTCCGGCCCGATTCCACAGCCTGGAACAGACGTCCCGTGATGTTCTGGTCGACCCGGCCCGCCTCCGGCAGGAATATCTCCGACAGTATCGGGAATTCTGCGAACGGCTGGAACAGATCTGCGGCAACCTGTCCGTCGACTATCTGCCGCTCGTCACCACCGACCCGCTTCAGGACCGCCTCCGCTTCTGGCTGGACCGCCGCCTGCGGCATCCGGGCCGATAAACCGATTGGCGGATTTCCATCAGAAGTGCAACGCGTGTGAGAACAGCTCAGGTTCGGACAGAAGGGAGTCCGCCACCTTCCGGGAGATTTCAGGGTGGCAGAAAAGCACCGCAGGGGGTTGGATAGTTGGTGTAAGAATCAACTGTTCAACGGAGCCCTGCGATGCCATATCACCAGCTTACCATCGAAGAGCGTGAAGTCATCTCACAGATGCATTATTCGAAGTGCTCTCAGGCGGAGATTGCCCGACGTCTGGGGCGTTCGCGTTCGACGATCAGCCGCGAACTGC
>WFTL01000013.1 GCA_015485495.1 Planctomycetaceae bacterium | reverse complement strand
GTGACGATATCACTGGAGCGCTCCATGGCAGCCTGCAACCCACCTGCATCGCGCATCTCTCGCGGCGTCGTGTTTCTTCGCAACTGCGGACGCCTGATGATGGTCCCGGTCCTCTGTCTGGTATCCGTCCCCGCGTATGCGCAGACCTGGCTGGGAGTGCAGGACAACGGAACACCTGGTGAGTTCAACTGGACGGAGCCGCTGAACTGGAATGCGCCGGTACCGAATGGTCCAGGCGCCTCGGCGACGTTCGGTGCTGTCGGCGGCAATATCAATATCGACGCTCCCATTACGCTTGGGACGCTCACCTTCAATACCGGAGCGACTTTCAATCTGCTGGCGGGCGCGAACCAGCTGACGTTCGACCAGGTGGGGACCGGACTGATCGACATCGACTCGGGAACCGTATCCATCGGGACCGATCTGGCGCTGACCACGGGTGGACTGGACATCGATGTTGCTCCGGCTCCCGTGGTCCTTGCAGAAATCACAGGAATCATCGGCGGAGACGGCCCCGTCACCAAGCTGGGAACCGGCACACTGATCCTGAGTGGTATGAACACGTACACACAGACGACGAATATCAACGTCGGTACTCTGCAGCTGGGGGCGGCGGGAGCCATTCCGGATGGATCCGCTGTTTCGGTTGCCGGTGGCGCGATCTTCGATCTGAACGATTTCAGTGAGACGATTGGGTCGCTGTCAGGAGCAGGCAGTGTGGACCTGGGCACCGGGACACTGACAACCGGGGGCAATAACGACACAACAACGTTCTCCGGCGTCATCAGCGGCGCGGGTGATCTGGTCAAAGAAGGGTCCGGCACGTTCACTCTCAGCGGCGTCAATACCTACAGCGGCGGAACGACCTTCGCCGCAGGAACGCTCGCCGTGAGCAGCGATAACAACCTGGGAGCAGCCTCAGGCGGACTGACATTCGTCGGAGGCACGCTGCAGACCACAGCCGGAATCAGCAGCTCTCGAACGCTCACTTTCAACGCCGGAGGCGGCACCATCGATACCGATACAATGGCCAACATCTCAACGTTCTCCGGGGACCTGACCGGGACCGGGGATCTGACGAAGGAAGGTGCCGGAACGCTGGTCCTGTCCGGAGTGGTGGCAAATTATGACGGCAATATCGCGATCAATGACGGAGTCCTGGAAATCTTTGAAGACGATGTCGACCAGCTGACCAGTGATCTCACCGGGACCGGAGAATTCCGCAAGACAGGCACCGGAATTCTGTTCCTCAGCGGCAACAACAACGCTCATCTCGGAGACACTGTCGTTGCAGCCGGGAGACTCACATCGCTGGCACCTGGAATCATCGGTGACCTGTCGGACGTGACGGTTTCTGCCGGAGCAACACTGGATCTGAACAACAATGACGAACGGATTGGCTCCCTGTCCGGTGGCGGACTTGTTGTGCTGAACGGTGCGATGCTCACAACCACCAACGACCTGCTCGTGAATGACTCAACATTCTCAGGGACAATCTCCGGAAACATGGACAGCATAGTCGTCAAGGAGGGAGACGGGTTTCTTGAACTGAGCGGGAGCAACACATTCGAAGGAACACTTCAGATCACAGAAGGCTTCGTCACGCTGGGAGCTGATGACGTATTCGCTGACAGGATGGCTCTGGACATTGCTACCGACGCCGAACTCTGGCTGCACGACAGCGGGAACCCGGCAGTCGGTTTCAGCGACACGATCGGTCCGCTGAGCGGCAATGGAGACATCCAGCTCGGAACGTCCGGAACAAACACACTCACGGTGAACTCCGAAGACGCCAACGGACTTCCTGCCGATTCAACGTTCACCGGGCGAATTCTGGGTTCCGGTGGATTCACGAAGACCGGAGGCGGAACACTCACAATCGGCGGGGCCAACACCTACACAGGAACCACAACCATCAACGCGGGAATCCTCCGTCTGGCAGCGGATGACCGTATCAGCGATCTGTCTGCCGTCGTCGTTGACGATACGCTCGCCACCGGAGCGACTCTTGATCTGAACAATTTCAATGAGCAGATCGCGTCGCTGAGCGGCAACGGATTCGTCACGCTGGGAAGCGGAACGCTCGTCACCGGCGATGCAGGCAATTCGAACTTCATGGGAGTGATCAGCGGAACAGGCGGCCTCACAAAAGTGGGTACCGGGACGTTCACTTTGAGTGGCATGAACACGTACACCGGTGACACGACCGTGAGCGGCGGAACCCTGCAGCTGGGAACGACAGGAGCGATCAGCGACGCATCTGCCGTCACGGTCGATGCAGGAGCCACGTTCGATCTGAATGACTTCAGTGAAACCATCGGATCGCTGGCCGGTGCAGGCACCGTTGATCTGGGAACGGCCACTCTGACAACCGGCGGGGATAACTCCGACACCCTGTTTTCCGGTTCCATCACGGGAACCGGCAGTCTGGTCAAAGAAGGTTCCGGAACATTCACTCTGAGCGGAGCCAGCAGCTACTCCGGCATGACGATGATCAACGGAGGCGTTCTTCAGCTGGGAACGAACAATGCCTTGCCGACAGGCACAGCACTGACGGTGGCTGGCGGAGCCACCTTTGACGTGAACAGTTTCAGCCCGACGATCGGGTCTCTGTCCGGATCCGGGTTCGTCACACTGGGCAACGGCACTCTGACGACCGGTGACGCGACGGACACGGAATTTTCCGGAGTGATCAGCGGGACCGGCAGCCTCACCAAAGAAGGCACCGGAACATTCACACTCAGTGGAACAAACACCTATTCCGGCGGAACCAGCATCAACAACGGGATTCTGCTGATCAGTTCCGACGCCTCCCTGGGAGCCACCGGACCTGGCATCGGCATGCTGACCTTCAACGGAGCCGGCGGAACACTCGCTCTGGCTGCCGACGTGACGACGGCCCGCGATGTCATTCTGACGGCCGACGGAACGATCGACACCAACGGATTCAACGCGACGCTGTCCGGCCTGATCAGCGGAGCCGGCGGCCTCACCAAAACCGGCACCGGCACACTGACGCTCAGCGGCATGAACACCTACACCGGTGGAACCACCATCGATGACGGAATCGTGTCGGTGAGTGCGGACAACAACCTGGGAGACGCCGCCGGACCTCTGACATTCGACGGCGGCACACTGCAGACGACCGCTTCGATCATGAGCGGACGCGCGGTGACGCTGAATGCCGGCGGCGGAACGATCGACACCAACGGATTCGATTCGGAATTCACCGGCGACTTCACCGGCACCGGAGACCTCAACAAGAACGGGGCCGGCACGCTGACTCTGAGCGGCAACGGCACGTACACCGGGGCCACCAACATCAACGGCGGAATCCTGTCCCTCGGGAATTCCGGTGCCATCGGAAGCACGTCCGCTGTCACGGTGGCTGCCGGCGCCACGTTCGACCTCAACGGTTTCGATCAGACCATCGGATCACTCGCCGGACCGGCCGGCAGTTTCGTCACGCTGGGAAGCGGAGCTCTCACTACCGGCGACGCCACACCACTCACCGAATTCGCCGGAGTCATCAGCGGAACAGGCGGACTCACCAAACAGGGCACCGGGATTTTCCGACTCAGCGGAATGAACACCTACACCGGACCGACAATGGTCAATGCCGGCACGCTGCAGCTGGGCGCCAGTGATGTGCTGTCGGATTCCACCGCCGTCACCGTCGCAGGCGGTGCCACGTTCGACCTGAACAGCAACAGCGACACGATCGGCTCGCTGGCCGGTTCCGGAAACGTCACGCTGGGGAGCGGAATGCTGACCGCCGGAGCCGACAACACGAGCACGGTGTTTTCCGGAATCATCAGCGGAACCGGCTCGTTCACCAAAGTCGGCACCGGAACGATGGTGCTGAGCGGCCTCAATACCTACTCCGGAGGAACCAGCATCAACGGCGGAGTCCTGTCTGTCGGTAACGACAGCAACCTGGGAGATCCGGCCGGAGCACTGTCATTCGACGGCGGTACTCTGCAGACCACCGCAGGGATCACCAGCGCCCGAACCGTGACGCTGAATGCCGGCGGCGGAACGATCGACACCAACGGATTCAATTCTCTCTTTTCCGGCATCATCAGCGGACCGGGTGCCCTGACCAAGATCGGCAACGGCACGCTGACACTCAGCGGCATGAACACCTACACCGGCGGAACCAGCATCAATGGCGGCATCCTGTCTGTCGGCAGTGACAACAACATGGGAGATCCGGCCGGTCCGCTGGCGTTCGACGGCGGCACCCTGCTGACCACCGCAGGAATCACCAGTGCCCGAGCCGTGACGCTCAACGCCGGAGGCGGAATCATCGACACCAACGGCTTCGATTCGCTCCTGTCCGGCATGATCGGCGGAACAGGCGGGCTGACCAAAACCGGCGCCGGCACGCTGACGCTGAGTGGCTCGCTGACGTATTCCGGCGATACGACCATCAATGTCGGTGTTCTGGAAATCGACACAACCGCAGGCGACCGGGCACTTTCCGGTGCGATCAATGGTCCAGGCAGTCTGGTGAAATCCGGAAACAACACACTGACACTCAGCGGATCGCTCAACGGGTTCACCGGAAACACGATCATCAGTGCCGGAATCCTGGAAGTCGACACCACAGCAGGCAGCACAGCAATCGTGGGCGACATTTCCGGACCGGGAAATCTGACCAAATCCGGAGCCAACGTCCTCACACTCAGCGGCATGAACACCTACACCGGCCGCACGGACATCAACGGCGGAACGCTGCGTCTGGGAGCATCCGGCACCATCCCGGATGTTTCGGCTGTGACCGTTGCCGGCGGAGCGACGTTCGATCTGAACGGGTTTGATGAAGTCATCGGCTCTCTGGCCGGATCCGGAAACGTCACGCTGGGTGTCGGAACCCTGACCACCGGCGGAAACAGTGCCAGCACGGAATTCTCGGGAGTTCTCAGCGGCACCGGCGGGCTGATCAAGGAGGGTACAGGAACCTTCACGCTGAGCGGCGTGAACACGTACACAGGCGGAACCACCATCAACGGTGGCACGGTCTCAGTCAGCACAAACAGCAACCTGGGAAACACCTCGGGAGGGCTCATCTTTGACGGAGGCACCCTGCTGACTACTGCCGGAATCACCAGCGCCCGAACCGTGACACTCAACGCCGGCGGCGGAACCATCGACACCAACGGATTCAATTCTCTCTTTTCCGGTATCATCAGCGGACCGGGTGCCCTGACCAAAACCGGCGCCGGCACGCTGACTCTTTCCGGGGTCAACACCTACACCGGCGGTACCAGCATCAACGGCGGTGTCCTGTCTGTCAGCAGTGACAGCAACCTGGGAGATCCGGCCGGTGCACTGGCGTTCGACGGCGGCACCCTGCTGACCACTGCCGGAATCACCAGTGCCCGAGCCGTGACACTCAACGCCGGCGGCGGAACGATCGACACCAACGGCTTCGATTCTGTCCTGTCCGGCATCATCAGCGGCCCCGGCGGGCTGACCAAAAACGGCGCCGGCACCCTGTCGCTCACCGGCGCCAACACCTACGTGGGGCCGACCAGCGTGAACGCCGGCCGCCTGGATGTTGACGGAAGCATCACCAGCGACACGACGGTCTTCAGTGGAGCCACTCTGGGCGGCAACGGAACCATCACCGGAAACGTCATCGTTGCCAGTGGCGGAACCATGGCTCCCGGCAATTCCATCGGTCAGACCAACGTCGTCGGAAACTACACTCAGGCAGCCGGTTCCACCTTTGAACTGGAACTTCAGGCCGTTGCGGTGCCCGGCACCGAAGTGGCCGGTGTGGACTTCGACCAGACGAACGTCACCGGCAGTGCCGTCATCGAACCCGGAGCGACTCTCAACGTCATCAGTGCCCCTGGCACCTATCAGCTCGGATCGCGCTACCGCTTTCTGCAGACATCCGGCGGCCTGAGCGGCACCTTCGATATGGTAACGGGAACAACCACATTCAACGGCGGCCTGCTGCAGGGAACCGTGCTTTACGGTGCCAACAATGCGGAACTGGTGATCAACCAGACCAACCTGTCCGGCCTGTTCACCGGTTCCACCCGAAATCGCCGGGCCGTCGCCGCCGCCCTGGACACGCTGGCTCTGCAGGTTTCCGGCGTTCCAGGGTCCGACGCAGTGAACGTTCTGAACCAGCTTCTGGCCCTGCCGACGGCACAGCAGGCCATGGCACTTGACCAGATCGGCGGATCCAGCCACGGAGCCAGTCGACTGGTCGCCCTGCAGAGCAGCTTCGATTATCTCAACGCTGTTCGTCGCCGCATTCGCACCAGCCTGGTGAACCAGGAACTGCGAGACAAATTCAGCCCGGTGTGGGTTGAAGGCATTGCAGCCACCGGAAAGATCGACCGCAACCAGGATGCAACCGGTGTCGATTACGACAGCGCGGGAATCATCTTCGGAGTCGATCAGGGACTGGCCGGGGGACGCCAGGGAATCAGCGTCGGAATCATTCAGGCAGACGCGGACAATCAAAACGGTCTCGATACCGGCGATATTCAAAGCTACAACATCACGGCCTACAGCTCCACGATTTCCGATCCGATTTACCTGCTGGGAATTCTGGGCTATGGCCGCAACGAATTCGATTCCACCCGACAGCTCACCACACTGGCACCGAACCGAACGGCGATCGGATCCACCACGGGTGACCAGCTGATGGGCCTGCTGGAAACCGGAATCTACGTGAATTCCGCTGCATGGCAGACGCAGGTCTACCTGTCCGGTCAGTACGTCGGACTCGACCAGGACGGATTCGCGGAAACGGGCGCCAATTCCATGAACCTGAATGTGAATGGTTCCCGTACGAACTCCTTCCGAATCGCCGCAGGAATGCGAATGGCCAGCCGGCGGTCTCAGGTATTCCAGCCGGAAGCCCGCGTCGGCGTCATTCGGGAACTGCTCGATGCCGACACCATGGTGTCGGCCGCATTCACCGGCACGAATGTCTCAGTCATTCAGTACGGCCTCAACCTTCCCAAATCGCTGGCACACCTGGGAGTCGGCGGCACTCTGAACCTGAACGATTCGGTCAGTCTCTTTGGAGGCTATGACGTTCTGCTGAGCAATCAACAGATCAGTCACGCCCTGAGCGCCTCGGCCATCATCAATTACTGATAACAGGATCAGGGCATCGACGACCGCCGGCTGCAGGACATGTCTGCCGATGGCTGTTCCTGGAAAGGACAGCCATCAGCCACAGGCCTCTGCCAGATGGCTGCCCGAGTTCTGAGCATCACGCCCCAGGCCGACGTGGCCGTGGCGATCACCGCGCCCTTCATCCCCATCGCCGAATGCCGGCAAAAAAACGACACAGGAAAAACAACCTGTCGTCCACCACACCAGCGCGCGTATGTGCTGCTGACGGATCGGCCTCGCTCAGCTCCCGGCCCCGGCCTGCAGTTCGGCGTACACATACTCACAGCAGCAGGGCGCGGGCCCTCCGGCAACCACAATCAGCCGCCCGCCGACCGGAGGGCTCGCGCCGTTCCGCTTCCATTCGCTGCCCTGCCCACAGAGGTCCGGCCTGGCGGACACCGCACCTCTGTGGCTCTGAGGCTCCGTGAGAGATCCCTTCATCGCATCGGATCATTCTCGATGCTCGGCGAAGCCGGCACTGACATGGGAACAGAGTCCCGAAGACCGGAAATTCGCAGCACTGTTCGGGCGATTGTTCGTGTGATCACATGCCAGCGCCCTGCGGACTGCCGGATCAGCGTCACCCCGCTCCTGGATCCGGCTTCCGGGCTGTCGTTCACCGTGCGCAGATGATTTCTCGGCAGTCCGCTTCACCATTCACCGACTGTTGGCGGCTTCCAGCCAGGGATCGACAATCCGTTCCAGATCGGGAACCGCCCCGTCGCCGTTTCGATCCGCAGGGGTGCCGCTGAAGTAGAAGTGTTCCAGATCCCGGATCACGGCATCCAGTTGTGGCACCTGTTCAGCCGGAACAGCCGACTCGCTGCGTATGCGGTGCAGCAGCCCCAGTGTCGTGAACGGGTTCAGTGTCTCAGGCCGCACATAATCCCGTTTGGGTTCCTTCCGCGGCCGAGACCGAATCCAGAACACTGCTCCCAGAATCAGCAGTGCGGTACCGACTGCCACCATGGCCCACCGGATTCCGCCGAACCTGTCGGCCGGCAGCCGTCGTTCCAGAGGAATCACGGAAGCCACCTCGACCAGATCCGCGTCTTCATACCGCCGAAACGTCGTTTCGGCATCCGAAACCTTCAGCGAACAGAACGTGAATTCCCGTGGAGACTCATGCGCCCGCGCATCCACCGCCAACTCCACCGTCCAGCTTCGATCCGAACGCACCTGCAGATCGTCTGAATCGGACACGAATTCCACCGGCGACACCCCCTGATCGTCGACCGACACGACTTCGAACAGCGGCACGTTCAGATCCAGAAATTCTTCCAGCGGCGGCACGAGACCGTCGGCGGCCGCCTCGATTTCCAGAATCAGCCGGCCTTCGTCGGCCTGGCGTTCGTCCAGGGTCTGAACAACCTGCAGACCACTCATCGGATGCGGCTCTCCCTGCAGATCCGACGCATCGATGGGAATCAGCGGTGATTCGATCGGCAGCACGGCATATCCGGACGTATCCAGAAAATCGAGATCGAGCTTCAGTGAAGGAATCCGGTCGACCTGGGAACCTCGGGCCTTCATCAGAATGTAGGCGTAGGGTGTGATCCGCCATCCTTCCTGTCCACTCGGCCGGGATTTCATCGTCTTCGGACTTTCGAATACGATCGACTGCACATCGAAGTGTTCCGACAGACCGGCCCGGGCGGCTTCTTCGAATTTGCTGCGGTAATCTTCCGTCGGACGTCCGTAGTTGTAGGCATACGTCATCGAATTCTGATTCTGCACGTACTTCTGAAAGCCTCCGGATTCCCGTTCGATATCCGTCGTGTGCAGCAGATAAACGAACAGGCCGAACGGTTCCCCGTGACCGACCCGGTCCGATCCGTCGATCCGGGTGACCAGGCGGATTTCCGTCACGAGGTCCTGGTAGTATTCCAGGACGGCTCGCGCCTCCCAGGCGCGGGGATGATCGCCGACAATCTCCATGCCGGCCTTCAGGTAGCGAAACTTGACTTCCGGCTTCAGCGGACTCATGCGGGTGAACAGCTGATTGGCGAATCGGGCCAGGTGGTCTTCGGCCAGTTCGCCCGGCAGCGCCTGAATGGCCGCTCGAATCCGAGGCACCTGCTTCAGATCGGGCACGCTTTCGTGCGAGATGGCTCCCAGGTCGCAGGCTCCCAGCGCGGCATAGAACCAGCGGTCATAGACGTCGGTCGACTGTTCTTCTTTCTTCAGGCGTCCCACCTGCCGGCGATACAGATCAGCCGCCTTCTGAAACCGCTCGAACGCCGCATCGCGCCGCGCCGTGAATTCGGAGCTTTTCTGAACAGACTGCATGTACGCGTTGTGATCGAACATCACGGCGGCGGCCTGAAGATGAAGCTGCCAGTGGTCCGGATGGCTCTGCAGCGACCGATCGAGGATCTCCCGGGCCACCTCGTATCCCCGCAGCACTTCCTGCCGCACTTCGGTCTCACTGCGTTTCGTTTTGTTTTCTTCCTGCGTCTTCACGCGCCGCCATGTGGTCGCCAGCTGAGTCCGCATCATGTCGGCCAGGCGGGCGATGGTTTCCGGCTGCAGCGTGTCCAGATTCCCGAAGACCGTTTCGAAGGCTTCCAGCCGGAACACTTCCGCGTTGCTGTGGCAGTTCGTAAACGCGTCTGCCAGATATTTCTCATCGATCGGTTCGATCGGCAGTGCCCGAATCCGTTCGACCCACCGACTCAGCTCCGCCAGATTGCGTTCCTGTTTGGATCGTGTCAGAGGAATCGAATCCGCCTTCACATCGAATCCGTACATATAGATGTATGGATTCCGTCTGCGGCGGGCCGCATTGGGATCGTGGTTCCGGGCCCAGGTTTCCAGGAACTCATGAACCAGATCACGGGCCTGCTGAGGGTGCGTGGCGGCGACCCGCTCGATACAGGGAAAGGCTTTGTCTTCTTCGTTGATCTTCAGGTAAAGCTGAGCGAAAACGGCCTGGAACCCGACGGGCAGGCTGTCATCGATCCGTTTCAGCCAGGCTTCTCCGGGCCGAATCATCAGCAGATCGCCCGGTTCGATCGGGGTCGGAATCCGCTGCTGCGCCCGCATCTGACGATAGTACGGATCGTTTTCTTCATCGACATAGTAGAAGTTTCCGTAGCGATCCACGCGTCCGACGGGACCGCGACCGGTCGACCGCGAAAACCGTTTCGTAATTTCCGCTTCGTCCAGCCAGGTCTGTGCAAGCAGTGTCAGAATCGACTGCCATTGTTCGGCCAGTTCCGGCGCCGCTTCGGCCAGCATTTCGGCGGCCGCGTTCTGCAGAGTCAGCGTTCGCAGCCGTCCCGGGGCGTCCTGAAATCGCCGAACCAGATTCTCCCGGGCTGTGGAACCGATGTTCGCAAGGATCTGCTTCCCGCGTTCGGGATCCTTTGTGAAACTTTCCCGCAGCCACGTTTCACCGATCTCCTCCCGGATTCTCGTCGACAGGTCGACCGCCCGCCGAACTGCGGCATCCCGCCTGCTGCGATCCGGATTCGGCAGAGCCAGAAGCGTCTGGTTGATCTCCCATGCCTTTTCCAGATGTTCGGGTGTCCCGTCCCGCTGGTGCACCTGCTGATGGTACCTGGCCAGCAGCTCCAGCCGCTCCGGATCTGTCCGCGTCTCGGCTGCATCGCAGTCAGGAAGAAACTCGGCCGCCGCATCCAACCGGAATGCGCGCATCAGCATCCGGGCGACGTGAACCCGTTTCTCCGGATCGTCGCCTCCCAGACGCCGCGTGCCACCGCGCACCGCTTCGACGAACGGATGGACCTGACAGCCCGCCTGCAGCGACCGGGCCAGCAGCGCTCCGAGCTGATCCACCTGGTTTTTTTTGAGCGGCTGAGGACAGGCATCGGCCAGAGCCAGAATGTCCGCAGGGATCAGCATGTGTCCCGGTCGCACGCCCTGGACCGGCTGCTGCGGACCGCCGGCGGAGGCGGGCGGGCGGGCAAGAGAACGAATCAGATGGTCGAACACCTGAATGCCTGCGGCTTCCGGAAGTCCGCTCAGATATTCCGCCACCTGGTCCCACTGTCCCAGCGTCACGGACCGCTGAAACTCGGCCACTTCCGCTTTCAACTGTGCCTCCGGTTCCGCCTGAGCGCCGTCCGGAGTCTCTTTCGGAGACGATGCGCTGTCGGTCGACGACGACCTGTCCGATGGATCCGGACCGGCCCAGGCTTTCAGAATGGTTTCCGGCCGGCGATCGAACGTCGCCGCCAGAAGCATTTCCAGACGCTTCTTACTGAGATCTGCGGCTTCGTTTTCCTTTGAAGCCTGGCTGTCCGATGGTGTTCCCGAACCGGATTCCGCTGTTTCGGACGCCGATGTTTCGTCCGAATCGTCAGCGGCCGCCGGCTCGGAATTTTCGGAATCTTCCTGACCGGCCGAAACGGCCACTGCCTTCGGCTGGCCGCTGCCGCCGCTTTGCCCGGCCGTTTCCCGACAGAAAACGGTGAACAGAAAGGCGGCCGCCGCACATGCAGCGAACCATCTGATCGGCTGTTGTTCGGATATCCCGGTCATCGATGCAGTCCACCAGTTGAAAAAAAGTGCCGTCCGTCCGCGTGGTTATGATCCGGATCCGTCCGGAGGAGCCCCCAGGCCGGCTCCCGTAGAAGGCTGAAGACGTTTTTCCTTTGGGCCGCGACCGCGGCTCCGGCTGCTGCAGTCGCGTCACTGGCCGGGCAGAGGAAGGCCCTGCAGTTCCGACAGATCCATGCGGGCCAGACGGATTGCGGCTTCCAGGTCCTGGCGGTGCCTCTGTTCCGCCTGGGTGTCGCCTTCTTTCTGAGCCTCTTCGAACAGTCGGCGGTAATGCTGCCTGGCCGCCTCGATCTCCGGCTCCCATTCCGATCGGCCCAGCCCTTCCAGCCTCATCAGCCAGGTCATGTAATACCTGGAACTCGCCAGAGTCGACCGCGTATCCGCCACGAGTTCCCGGTCGTCCGGACAGTGCTTCAGCACATCTTCCAGAAGGCCTTCCAGACTGTCGTGTGCTTCCGGAAGCTGCTGTGCCAGCATCTGAGCCTTCGCCTTTTCCAGGCGGATTTTCAGCTGCTGCGGAATCCGGTCCGATGGCAGTTTCGACAGCGCCTGATCATAAAGTTCCGCCGCAGCAGCCGGATCTCCCTGAGCGGCGTGTCGGCGGGCCTCTCTGAGCACCGCATCGATGCGGTCGAGTTTCAGCTGTTCCTGGCCGGGGCCGAAGTGGTAAATCGCCAGTCCCAGAGCTGCGAACAGCCACGCTACGATTCCTGCCCGTCGCATGATCGACCTCGCTTTCGTCTTCCAGGTATGCGGCCGGTTCGTCCGTCGGGAAACGAACGATCCGCACCGGTGAATGTTCAGATGACAGAAACCAGTTCTCCGGACCGAACGTCGACCCGGTCCGGGGGAACTCCCGGCTTCCACGACGTGCCGAACAGGCACAGCAGAACGGGCAGGCCCGCCGCAGTCAGACTTCCGAACAGTGCCGCCATCAGCGCCCATTCTCTCAGTCCCGGCTGCACCGTTTCCGTCCGGTGCGATTCCTGCATCAGACGGACCATCTGCGACGGAAGATGTTTCTGATTCCCGTTGTGATAGACACCGTCCAGTCGGTGCGCGATCTGACGCAGAACCATCACATTCTGCCGCGACTGATGACCGTCGATGAACTGCCCCGAACGGAAATCGCCCACTCCCACAACCATCACCGTGGAAACCGACGCCGGCATCCGCGGAATGCCTGTTGCCGGAACCGTATCACCGTCCGTCAGCAGAACCACGCTCGTGCTTTTCGGATTCCACGGCCGGGCAATGCGGGAAGCTTCCTGCAGACCGGCAAACAGGTCCGTCCTGCCCGACTCGAACGCCTGATACACCGGCAGTTTTTCAATGATATAACGCACCACTTCGAAATCACTCGAGTCGACCACCATCGGCCGCGCTCCGTTGTACACCGCGATCACGCTGACGCGGTACCTGCGCAGCGGGATTCGGGAAAACAGAGATTCGACCAGATCCGAAGCCCGCTGCCGCCGCGTCAGATTCAGATCGGGACCGGCATCTTCCAGAAACATGCTGGGCGACACATCGATCACCAGCACCAGGTGTCTCCGTTCACCGGGCGGCACGTCGTTTTCATTGTGCACCCGGGGTTCCAGCAGTGTCAGCGTCATCAGACTCCAGGTGAGCAGGCCGAAGGACACGATCCGCAGCGGAGCGGCCAGACGTACCCAGGGCATCGGCCGCCCACGCGGACCGAAGGCCAGAAACGCGACGCGTGCAGTTCTCCGCGCATGGATCCATTCAGCCAGAACAGCCAGGCCCATGACGATCACCGCAGCCGAAAATGCTACCATGGCGTATACCGGATACCGAAAGAAGCGGCCAGCCCTGCACTCAGCAGACCCAGCCCGGTCAGCGCGAAGGGGCGAAAGAAATCGAGTTCTTCCGCATACGTCGATTCCAGCCGGGCCACCTGCATCTGATCGATCCGTTCGAACACGGCCTGCAGCCCTCGCTCGTCTCCCGGACTGAACGCTCGTCCGCCCGTGATGTTGGTGATGACCGACACTTCCGGCGGAACCCCGCCGCCTCCAATGTGAATCGCATAGACAACCACTCCATTGTCCCGCAGCTCCCGGGCGATCACTTCTTCCGCACCGTTCCCCAGATCGGCGCTGGCTCCGTCGGACACCAGAATGACCATGCGATCGCCTTCTTCCTGTTCGCTGAGGACGGCGTTGCAGTACCGCAGAGCTTTGCCGATTTCCGTCCCTCCGCCGAGCGTGCGGTAGAACATGCGCGGACGAAGAAACGGTGTCGCACACCGAAACGCGGAAATGTCGGTTGTCAGAGGCAGCCAGCGCATCGGTTTGTTGGAAAAGATCGTCATTCCGAAGGCATCCCCGTCTCTTCGGCTGACGAACTCGATGATCGCATTCAACGCCGCTTCACTGCGCGACACATCCCCCATCGACCAGCTCATGCTGCCCGAAACATCCAGACAGAATTCGATGTTGGTCAGCGCCCGCTTCGTGCGCGGAACTCCGTAAATCCGGGGACCGGCCAGCATGAGAATGGCGATCGCCAGCAGCAATGCCGGAATGGACAGGGCGCTGTTCACCAGAAACCGCCCCATGCGTCCGGGTGCCGATCGGCCGTGGTCCAGAGGCATCACGATTCGACGGCCCCTGGCCATCCAGACCCAGACGAGAATCGACGCGGGCAGAAACAGAACCCACAGAACCGGCCACCAGGCGAATGCCATCCGTTCACTCCCTGTCACATCGATTCGGAACAGGCGACCCGGCTGATTCCCGCGCATCGAAGGGCAGGTCGCGATACGGTTTCAGCAGTTCGGTCAGTTCGGCCGTTTTCCTGCCGTCCGGATGATGCATCCACTGTTCCATCCGGTTCAGCAGCGGGCCCGCCTGCGGATCGGCCCGCATCTGCCGCATCGCTTCGGCCGGATCCGTTTCCATGAGCCCCAGCCGCATGCGCCACCACGAAAACAGCATGCGTTCCAGTTCCGCATGATGTTCCGGACTGAGGCGACCTTCCAGAGCCTGCTGCAGACGAGGCCGCAGGTAGTCGGCCAGGCTGAGCGGCCGTTCGGCAGGTGCGGTAACCGGCGGTTTACGACGTCCCGCGAGCAGAATGGCGGCGAATCCTCCCATCCACACCGCCACGGCCGCCGTCATCCACAATCGATACCCCCCCAGGCGGGGCAGCCGCCCGTCGGGCAGCGGATTCGGTTCCACCTGGCCGGCCGGCAGAACCGAACGGATCGTGATCGGCAGCGGCGGCAGCTTCACCGCCTTCGTTCCCTCAGCCGGCTCCAGAAAATCGCTCAGATCATACTCCCCCGGTTCCAGGCCGTAGAACTCCAGGTCGTAACGAAACGCACGGCCATGAGGAAACACATGCACGATCCGCACGATCACGGGTGAGGACTGATGCTGAGCCGTCACGCGGAGCTTCGGGCCCGGCAGAACAATCTGCTCGATGAACCCCCGAACACCGACGGTCGGGCTGCGCAGTTCGCGCATGCCCCGGACCGGTCGGCTGTCTGCCCCATCGTCCGTCCCGCTCAGCACCGCCTCCCCGGGCAGCAAAACGGACGCCCCGGCCAGAAGAACGGCCCACGCGTTTCGGGACCAGGCATTCATCAGCGCGCCCCCCGCCCGGACCGGCCGCGGGCCCGAAAAAAATGACGCAGCTTCCTGGTCACCGGTTCATCCGTGCGCAGGACAAGATGATCGACGCGGGCCCGCCGAAGTTCCGACTGAATCCACAACTGATCGACCCCGGGACGTCGCCCCCGCGACACGAACATCTGACCTGTTTCCGCTTCCTGGCCCCGCAGAAATCCGACTCCCCGCAGACCGTCTTCTGCAGGATCTCTCAACTGAATGGCCACGCAGTCATGATGCTGAGCCAGTTTTTTCAGGGGATCGATCGCGTCCGGCTCATTCAGGTCCGACAGGACGATGACCAGAGACCGATTCAGCAGAGACGGCCCCAGCTCCACCAGCCGGCGGGCCAGCCGGGTTTTCTCGTCGACGCGGTACGTCCGAAGCTGGTGCAGCCATTCGAGAATCCGGTCGCGCGACAGACGGGGCGTGTACCGAATGTCACGTTCTCCGGCACCGATGAGGGCAACGGGACTGATCCGGTCCAGACTGGCGAATGCCAGAGAACCGGCCAGATGCACCGCCAGCGCATACTTGCTTCTGGCGGACGAATGGACTGTCATCGACGCCGATGTGTCGACAATCAGATACACCGGCATCCGCCGGGGCGTTTCGTACTCCCGGATGTGGTACTTCTGAGTCCGGGCCGTGACACGCCAGTCCATGGCCCGGACCGGATCCCCCGGTTCGTACAGCCGCGACTGAGCGTATTCGACTCCCGTTCCGACATAGGGCGACGCATCCGTACCGAAGCTGAGACTGTCGGCCAGCCGCCGAACAGCCATCACGAACTGCCGCGTGTCCAGCGTGTCGATCGATTCGAGCCGATACTGGTTCGGTGTCATGCTTTCCCGACGCCCCGGGTCGCCGCTGCTGCAGCATCCGGAACTTCTCAGTCTGTCATCACAAAAAGTCCGTCATCACGAAATCGGCATCCCGTTTCCCGCCTTCCCGTTCCGGACATCCGATCGCAGGCGGCCGGCTGCAACGGACGGCGTCAGTCCCATGTGCTGCATGATCTCCCGCAGCACGCGGTCTCCGGTCAGTCCGTCTGCCAGCGCTTCGTAATTCAGCCGAATCCGGTGCAGGATCACGTCGTCCGCCAGAGCGTACATGTCTTCCGGAAGAACGTACATTCGTCCGCTGATCAGCGCCCGGGCACGAGCAGCCTTGATGAGCGCGATTCCGGCCCGCGGACTGGCCCCGATTTCCAGAGCATCGTGACACCGGGTCCGATGCACCAGTTCCACGACGTGATCGGTGAACACGTCGCTGACGTGCACCGCGCTGACCGCTTCCATCGCCCGGATCAGGTCATCGCCCGTACCCACCGGTTGTCTGTCCAGAACATCGAATTCTGTAAGCGCCACGGCTCCGCGATCCTGCCGCCGGATGCCCAGAGCCGCATTGCGGCGCAGCACTTCCTTTTCTTCGTCCGCCGACGGATAGTCCAGGCGGTGGCAGAGCATGAAGCGGTCGAGCTGCGCTTCGGGCAGTTCGAACGTCCCGCTCTGTTCAATCGGATTCTGAGTGGCAATCACCAGAAACGGAGCCGGCAGGGAAAACGTTTCGTTGCCGATGGTCACACGGCGTTCCTGCATCGCTTCCAGAAGAGCGCCCTGGACTTTGGGAGCCGCCCGGTTGATTTCGTCGGCCAGCAGCAGATTCGTGAAGACCGGCCCTTTCTGAATGCGGAACTCGCCTGTCCGCTGATCCAGAATCTCCGACCCCAGAATGTCAGAAGGCAGCAGATCAATCGTGAACTGGACGCGAGCGAAATCCAGATCGATGGTGCGGGACAAAACCGATACCAGCAGTGTCTTGGCCAGCCCCGGAACCCCCTGCAGCAGCAGATGCCCGCCGGTGAACAGCGCGACCAGAATCCGTTCGACGACCACGTCCTGCCCCACGACCACCGTCGCCACGCGTTCCCGGATTCGCCGGATGAATTCCGCCACTTCGGCCGCCGGCTGCTCATCGAGAGCATCGCTCACCTCAGTCATCCCATCCCCGCCCTCTGCTGAAGACTGCACCATCGGTCATCCGTCCGGCGTGTCCCCCACAAACCGGAACCCGCTCCGGGTCGGGCTGCCTGCTGCCATGTCGTACCGAACGAGACGAATCACATGGAATAACGGATTTCCGTACAACAGTTCCTGCTTTTCCGGTTCAGAATACCGTCTTTACCAGACAAATCCATCACTCCACTGTTTCGCAACAGCCGGACGAGCCTTCACCGGTGCGCCGCTGTGCCTTCTATGATCTTTCCGGTGAGACCACTCGTCTATCTTTTCCGGAATTTTCTGTTCACTCGATCGGTTTCGGCTGAAATCCG
>WFTL01000012.1 GCA_015485495.1 Planctomycetaceae bacterium | reverse complement strand
CCACCACACCGCCTCCCACCGCCACCACCACCGTGCGCCGGCTGGCGGCCTGGTCGACGAGTCGATCATACAGGCCGGACAGCACGTCCAGTGATTTCGACGGTTCTCCGGCCGGCACGCAGGCCAGGTGCCCGGTTCGTCCGCTTTCGCGCAGGGCTGCCAGAACCGTTTCGGCATGCGGCCGCTGAACATTTTCGTCCGTGACAATCAGAAACGTGCTGCTGTCGGCCGGCAGAACGTCGGCGACATCGGGCAGAATGCCGTCGCCGATGCGGATTTCGTAGGAACGGTCGGCCAGTGCAACCGTGACATGCTGAAGAAGCGAGGACATCGACAGTCCGCCGGATGGAAATCGCGGGAACGGTGAATGCCGGCAGTCAGACAGTTGACCACCCTGCCCGCCGACGGTCTGATACGAAACCATCTGCGGCAGCCGGACATCGACGGCCGTTCAGCGCCCCTGTGTGAGGATCGTTTTGAAAAATGCTGGCCAAGCGTATCATTCCCTGTCTGGACGTTCACGCCGGCCGCGTCGTCAAGGGGGTGAATTTCGTCAATCTGCAGGATGCCGGTGATCCGGTCGAAATCGCCGAAAAATACGAAGAACAGGGGGCCGATGAGCTCGTTTTTCTGGACATCACGGCCAGTCACGAGGAACGGGACATCATTCTGGATGTGGTGGCACGCACGTCTGAAGTCGTTTTCATGCCGCTCACCGTGGGCGGCGGCATCCGGACGATCGACGACATCCGCCGGCTGCTGAATGCCGGGTGCGACAAGGTGTCGATCAATTCATCCGCCGTGAAAAACCCGGAATTCGTTCGCGAAGCGGCCGAACGGTTCGGCAGTCAGTGCATCGTGGTCAACATCGATCCCAGACGCATTCGCGTCGATGGCAGGGAAGTGTGGGATGTGCACATCAACGGCGGGCGTCTGTCCACCGGGCTGGATGCGGTTTCCTGGGCCCGCACGGTGGAACGGCTGGGGGCCGGCGAAATCGTGCTCACCTGCATGGATGCCGACGGGACGAAAAACGGGTACGATCTGGAAATCACGCGAGCGGTCGCCGATGCCGTGTCCATTCCTGTGGTGGCCAGCGGCGGAGCCGGTTCGCCGCAGCACCTTCTTGAAGCGGTGACCGTTGGCGGAGCCAGTGCGGCTCTGGCTGCCAGCATCTTTCACTACGGCACGTATACGATTCAGGAAACCAAACAGCACCTGGCAGATCACGGAGTTCCCGTCAGGATGCTGCCGGATGCCGATTCCTGAATCCCGGCGGCCGGTTCGACCGACATCTGTTTGTTCTGCTTTCCGGACAGGTCCGACGACATGGTACAGATACACGACTGGGTCAAATCGACGTTCGATCCCGACGCCGATCTCGAAATCAACAAGATTTTTCGCATGGCCGTCAAACAGGGATGTTCAGACATCCATCTGCAGGTCGGCCGGCCGCCCATTTTCCGAATCCGCGGAACGCTGACGCCTCTGGACATGCCGGCGCTGACGGAATCGCAGATGATCAAACTGACGTTTCCGATGATGGATCAGCGCAACCTGGACATCTTCCATCGGGACGGCGGAGCCGACTTTTCCAAGGTGGTCGACTACAAAGGGGAACCCTGGAGGTTCCGGGTCAATCTGCTGACACAGATGGGAAAAGTCGGCATGGTGGCCCGTAAGGTGGAACGGTCCATTCCGCCGTTCGAAAAGCTGTATCTGCCGCCGGTCATGGAAGATCTGTGCAAGTATGACCAGGGAATGGTTCTGCTGGCCGGTGTCACGGGATCCGGAAAAAGTACGACCATCGCCTCGATGCTCGACTGGATCAACCGAAACATGAATCGTCATATCCTGACGATCGAAGACCCCATCGAGTTCGTCTACACGCCCGACAAATGTCTCATCAATCAGCGGGAAATCGGCATGGATGTCATCGATTTCCACGTGGCCATGAAGCATGCTGTGCGGGAAGATCCGGACATCATGCTGGTGGGAGAAATGCGCGACCAGGAAACCTTTGAAACGGCCATCCATGCCGCGGAAACAGGCCACCTGGTCTTCGGAACCATCCATGCGTCCAATGCTCCGGGAACCATTGCCCGCATCATCGACCTGTTTCCGGCCGCCATGCACAATGCCGTTCGAGCGGCCATCGCCATGAACATGAAGGCCATTGTCGGCCAGAAACTGCTCAAGACGATCGTCGATCAGCCCGGCCGCGTGCCCATCGTGGAAGTCATGAAATTCAACCCGACCGTCCGCAAACTCGTGATGGAAGGCGAAGACGAAAAACTGTCCGGTGCCATCCGCATCGGCCGCGAAGAAGGCATGCAGCTGTTCAACGACAGCCTGTACGATTTCGTGACACGGGAACTGATCAGCCGGGAAGCCGCCTTCGAAGTGTCGCCGAACATCGAAGAACTCAAAATGAAACTGAAGGGAATCGAGGTCAAAGGACCGTCGATTCTGTAACGGTTTCTGCGGCGCGCGGTTCGGACGGCGGCTGCCGTTTTCTGAGGTGTCTTCAGGACAGCACGGCGCGGTGGTGCCGGGCGGAAGATTCTGCGGTGGAGGCCGCATCGGCGGAGGAGCCGGCCGGAGCGACCGGCTGCGCGCGGCGCAGAAAACGGCCGAACCGATGCTGCGTGCCGTAGCCGGGAACGAAGTCGTCGCCGTCCCAGGTGATTTCACCGCCGACAATCACATGCGAAACGACACCGGGATGCCGGTTGACCAGCCGCGGGTAATGGTCGAACTCTTCGATCGGAGCTTCCGTGACGTCGTCGGTGACGGTGTTCAGGCAGGCCGGATTGAGGATATTCAGGTCGGCCACGGCCCCTTCGCGTATGCGGCCGCAGTCCAGTTCAAACCAGTCGGCCAGCTCGCCGGTGAGCCGCCAGATGCACTTTTCCATACTCATGATGGGCCGTCCGGCATCGATGGAATCCTGCACCCGCCGGATCATCTGCAGCGGAAAATCGTAGAATGCCATATTCCGCAGGTGCGCTCCCGCATCGGAAAAACTGATGATGTTGTACGGGAAGTTGTACAGCATGGGGTACTTTTCCGGGCGATCGTTGCCGATCGTGGTCGTCCAGCGGATCTGCAGGTCGTACTGCACGATCAGGTCCAGAAACGCATCCACCGGATGAACCCCCCGCTCTTCGGCCACCTGCATGAAATTCTTTCCCACCAGAGATTCGTCGGGGCATTCCAGAATCACGGTGAGACTGAGGTCTTTGTGCCAGACTTTGGGAGCGAACTTTTTGCGGATTTCCGCCTTGAACTGTTCGCGAAATTCGGGATCCCGGATCAGTTCGTTGCGTTCGTCCAGATTCTTCGCCAGATGCCGCATGGCCTGCCCGGCCGGAAATTCTTCGAACATCACCGAATCCACGCCGTCGTAATAGACGGTGAACGGAGCCGGGGGAGTCTGAACGCGGAAGTCCGCTCGGAACAGGCGATTGAATGCCCGGGCTCCCAGAGCCACCAGGGGCATCACGTAACGGTCGCCGATCAGATCGATCATGGCGATGAGCGTCGTTTTCAGACGCGGACGGAAAATCCCGGTGCTGACAGCCATGTAACGAACAGCATTCAGTTTTGTGACCAGGTTGGGGGCTCCCTGCAGAATGGCCCGCCGCTGTCGCAGCGTGTTCAGAAGATTTCGACGTTCTTTCCACGAACCATAGAACGACGGTGTCTTGCGCGACCAGTAGCGGTCGCCGTCCATTTTGTCCCACGGGCTGTCCATCGTGGACAGTCCCAGAAATCCGGCATCCAGGGCCTCATTGAGCATGTCATTCATGAACGACCGTTCTTCGGGCGTCGCTTCTTCTCCGTCAGTCACCGATCGCTGCATGCCCATGGCCCGGCTGCGCAGATCGGAATGACCGATGAACGATGCGATGTTCACACCCAGCGGCAGGCGTTCGATACAGTCCACCCATTCGACCGGAGAATTCCACGTCTTGCGTTCTTTCAGCAGAGGCAGCATGACTTCGCGGGGCAGAGCTTCCACACGCGTGAACGTGTCGGATGTGTCTTCCGCCGAATTGTACACGGCCGATACCGAACAGCTTCCCAGAATGATGGTCGTCACACCGTGCCGGGCCGATTCCTTCAGCCCCGGGGAGGCGATCACTTCGGCATCGTAGTGCGTGTGGGAGTCGATGAATCCCGGTGTGATCCAGCGGTCCGATGCGTCGATCACACGGGCCCCGGGCGGGGCTGTCAGCGGCTGTTCGGAGATGCGGCTGATGCGGCCGTTTTCGATGAGAATGTG
>WFTL01000011.1 GCA_015485495.1 Planctomycetaceae bacterium | reverse complement strand
GTGCTATTTCATCCGCAACGGCAATCTGTACCGCCGCGTGCTGCTTGTTCGCAGCCCCGTGTCTTTTGCGGGAAAAGATCTGAGCGATCAGCCGCAGAACACTCAGGATGTCGATTTTTTCAGTGGCGAAACGGTAACCGGCTACGACGGTCAGTTCGAAACCGTTTCCGCCGGACCGACGAACGATTTCTGGACGTATTTCGATTTCAGCGCCTATCCGCAGGTCAAAACACCGCCTGATCTGGACGGAGACGGCCTGGAAGACTGGAGCGCCCGCTTTTCCGGTCTGCCGTCTCTGTCGAACGATGCCGGCAGCATTGCTCTGGGAGACCCGCGTTACCGGTTCGGGTTCGATCCGTACACGGGCCTGTCGCGGGAGCATCTGTGGAAAGACGGACCTTACATGGGGCGGTTTCTGCACGCGGAAACATCGGCCGACAATTTCAATTTTCCGCAGCAGCACAGTCTGCAGGAAGGCGCGGCGACGCGGCTTCTGGACAACACGGCAGCGCCCAATGGCAATCCGATGGATCCGCGAGTGGAATTCAGTGCGCTGAACCGCTTCGGCATCATTCCGGAATTCGACAACGATCCGGGTGGCAGCAACGGCCGCGGCGGCCCGCGGGCCTTCGAAGATCTGCTGCTGGCGAATGTCCATGAAATGCGGATTGAAGTGTGGGACGATCGCCTCGCCGATTATGTGCCGCTGAGGCATGAGCGGGTGAATGCGCTGAAGGGGGAACCGGGCGACTACCACTGGAGCCGGATGGTCAACACGGCCGCCGGTCCGTCGACCGTCACGGACACTCCCGGATCACCGTCCGGCCCCGCGGTGTTCGATACCTGGCATCCTGGAATCAATCTGGATTTCGACGGAAACGGAACCGTCAGTAACGCAGAAAAGTATCCCCCGTATCTCTCATACGATTATTATCCCCCGGACCGCAATGACAGTCCGCCGGGTCCTTCTCCGGTGTACGCTCCGGCGGATACTTCAAAAAAAGATTACTGGAGGGAGTCGACCACTTATAGTGCGGGAGACTCCACGGCTGTACCCCCCATAGAACCAGACATCGTGTTTGCGAGGAACGCAACGGATTCAGAATACTTTGGGTGGGATGCTGACGGCGACGGCCTGTACGACTGGGAGGCAGATTCACTTTTCGCGACACTCAACAGTCTTCCACCGCTGCCACCTCAGAGATTTCAGATTGCATACCGTTGCATCTCCGGTGGAACCTCTGGAGCTTCAGCGCCAAAGTGGCCGACGAAACCTGGGCAGATTGTTCAGGATGGTGGAGTGACCTGGCTCGCTGTGGACAATCGGCGGCCGCTCAAGGCGATCCGCATCACGTTCCAGTTCGAAAATCAGCAGTCCGGTCAGATGCGGCAACTGACGCTCGAACTGTCCCTGATGGACTGAATGGACCAGAGGTTTCGTCATTCGCGCATTTTTTGACTCCACGCCCCAAGTTGTCAGAATGTCCCTGGACTGCAAAGCGGCCGGCGTGCTGCCCGGAATTCCCTGGCATGGGGAAAAGCGGCACGCCGCCGTGTTCGGCGAACCACACGACCAGCGAATGCTGTGGTCCCCGGATGAAACAGAACGGCGATGACTGACGCAGCCGCCGGACAGTTCCTGAATCGGAGATGTCTCATGACACGACGCGGAATGATTGCGGGCCGAACCAGAACCAGAAGCCGGGCATGCATACCGGGCCGAACGGAATCCGAACAGCGGCGGCACGGATCGACGCTGATCATCGTGGTGGCCCTGCTGGGGCTGCTGTCGCTCATGGGACTGGTGTTCTTCAGCTTTGCCAGTCAGGCCCACACGGCGGCTGAAAACTTCGTAAAACGTGCCAAATCGGAGAGCACATCGACGGACAACGTGTGGAATCACATGCTGCGGCATGTGATTCAGGGACCGTCCGATTTCGAACAGGGCAGCATTCTGTACAGCCCCACCGGCCGCCATGGCCTCGTTCAGAACCTGGTCGGGACCGACATCTATCCGTACACGGGGCAGGGCGTCACCGTGACGTACACCGGCGGCGTTCCCACGGCTGACGGAGACCTGCTGGATTTCGTGGATTCTCCGGCAGCGTGGGGCGGTTACGCGAATCGTCTCGTGCAGCCGCCGGACCCGGACGTCGGCTACACGTATCCGGACATCAATCATCTGTTTCTGGCCTGGCGCGGATGGGCGGTTCGTGATGACGGAGCCGGCAATGTGGTTCTGGTGCCGGCCATCATTCCGTCGTTTTTCCGGCCGCAGTACATGAAGTCCGCCAGTCCGAACCATCCTTCCGGAAATGACGTGCCGACCGATCCGTACTGGGCTTATGCGTTCGATGCCCTCGGAAATCCGGTGGCCATCACGAGTGCCAGCCGGAACACCGTTCTGTTTGGTCGCCGCAGTTTTCGACCCCATCCGCTGCATCTGTCCGGC
>WFTL01000010.1 GCA_015485495.1 Planctomycetaceae bacterium | reverse complement strand
TGTCGTGTGGATTTCTTTGGGGACACCGCGTCGCAGAGTATCTGCCGATCGGACTGTTCGGCGCGACGGCAGCCGCCTCGCTGATCGGACTGATCGCCGGATACTGGATGCTCGGCGAACGACTGCGGCCGGTGGAACAGAATCCCGTCAGCCGTCTCATTCTGGCCGTCTATGAACCGGTGCTGCGGCTGTTTCTGCGACGCAAGGCGGCCTTTCTGGCCGCCCCGACGGCAGTGGTCGTTCTGGGAACCGGCGCATGGCTGGGACTGCCCGGTGTCCTGCGTCCGTTCGAAAATCTGGCTGCCCGGCTGGGAACCGACATGAATCGAGTTCCCGGCTATGTGACATTCAAGCACATCTTCACGGGCCTGGAATCCGATGACTGGATCGCCCTGGACGAAGGCAGCTGGTTCTACATGCCCACTTTGTATCCGGCCGCCAGCTTTTCTCAGGCGATGGAAGTTCTTCAGACACAGGATGCCCTCATCAGGGAAATTCCGGAAGTCGAAAACGTTCTGGGCAAAATCGGTCGTATCGAATCGGCTCTCGACCCGGCTCCGGCTGCAATGATCGAAACCTATGTGATGCTCAAACCACAGGATCAGTGGCGGAAAAACATCACGGTCAAAGACATCTGGGAACAGATCAATGCTGTGGCCACACTGCCGGGAGTCACACCGGCTTCGCCTCTGCAGCCGATCGAAGGCCGCGTCGTCATGCTGCAAAGCGGCATCAAAGCGCCCATGGCCATTCGGATTTTCGGCGACAGTCTGGAAGGACTGGCGGAAGCCTCCTTTCAGGTCGCCGACCAGCTCAAACAGATTCCTCAGGTGGATGCCCGCACGGTCAATCCGGATATCGTTCTGGGAAAACCCTATGTGGAATTCGACGTCGACCGGGAAATGGCGGCCCGCTTCGGCATGTCCACGATGATGGTCAACCAGGTCATTGAAACGGCCCTGGGCGGTGTCAACCTGACCACCACGGTGGAAGGCCGCGAACGTTATCCGATTCGGGTGCGGTACCGGCGAGACATCCGTGAACGGATCAATGAGCTGGGACGTCTGCCGGTCGTCACTCCGTCCGGGGAAGTCGTGCCGCTCAACCTGCTGGCCAGACAGGTCACCACCTGGGGCCCCGGATCGATCAGCAGTGAAAACGCCCGACTGGTGGCCCACGTCGCGTTCGCTCCTTCCGGCGCTGTGGGAGACCTGGAAACGGTGCGGGCCGTGGAAACCGCTCTGCGTGAGGCACAGATTTCCGGAGATCTCGATCTTCCCCCCGGTTATGCTCTGCTGCCGGTCGGATCGTTTGAGAACCAGATCGAAGCCAATCGCCGCCTCATGTGGGTCGTTCCTCTGGTGATTCTGACGAACCTGTTCATCATTTACCTGCAGTTTCGACATCTGCCCATTACTCTGACCGTTTTCACGGGGATTCCCGTCGCCTTCGCCGGCGGCATGATTCTGCTGGCTGTCAACGGGGTGCAGATCAACACGGCCGTGTGGGTTGGTTTCATCGCCCTGTTCGGCATCGCCGTGGATGACGGCGTTGTGATGGCCACCTATCTGGATCAGGTGTTTTCCCGCCGACGGCTGGCCACGATCGACGACATCCGCAATGCCACGGTCGAAGCCGGAATGCGGCGTATCCGGCCGTGTCTGATGACGACTTTCACGACGGTCATTGCGCTGGTCCCCGTTCTCACCTCCGATGGCCGCGGGGCCGATGTCGCCCGGGCCATGGCTCTGCCGGTCTTCGGAGGCATGGTGGTCGCTCTGCTGACCCTGTTCGTCGTTCCCGTGGTGTTCTGTGGCTACAAGGAACTCAAGATGAACCTTGGTCTGCACGACCGCCACTGGGCGGCCACCGATCCCGATGCGGCAGAAAAGGCCCCATCTCCCGCGTGAAACACCGTTTGCATTCCCTGTATCCGCCCTTCAGTGCAGCGGGCCGGAAGAATCATCTTGAGTCAGATCGTGAATTTCCCGATAAGACAGGTAACCCTTTCTGTCGGCAGTCCTGTTTCGGAAACCTGCTGTCTCATGCTGCGTCCACTGTCTCACTTCGCTGTGACCGTTCTGCTGCTGTGTTCACAGGCAGCCGGAATGGCTGCTGCGCCGCAGACAGTGCCCCGCATGTCCCAGGCCTGCTGCTGTGACCGAACAGTCGTTTCGGTGATGTCCACGGGCTGCTGCTGCCGCATTCCGGACGCTTCCACCGGCTGCTGCCGGGCGGAGTCACGTTCCGAATGCTGTTCTCAGATGTGTGCGTGCGGCTGTCAGCAGAAATCGCCTCCGGCTGCACCGGATTCCGGATCCGATCGGAACCGGGAGCAGCAGCTGAGGCTGTTCAGTTTCATCGATGTCCCGGCCGGTGTGATCCCATCGGCCGCTCTTCAGCCTGTCGAGTTGCTCTCGGCACGGTCCGGCAGCACCTTTTATGCCGGTCTGTCCTGGCAGCCGCTGTGCTGTTCCTGGCTGCTCTGAGATGAAGCCGCTTCAGCGCCCCTGCGCGCGCTGAAAATCGCCATCGGATCGACTGCCCGACCGGCCTTCTGCCGCGGTGCGCTGCATTTCCGGGCAAACGTCTTCTGTCTGCGCAACTGCCGTCCGGCGATCGACGGCTTCCGTTCCTCATCCGGTCCACCGGGTGTTCCGGAAACGGTGGCACATCTTTTCGCGTCATTTCACCTGAGACATGTCCCATGAGTACTCATACGAACAGGCCGAACGAACCGTCTGCGGAGCCCCTGTCAGGTGGTGCATCGGCCGTCAGTCCTGTGAACACGGAAACCGATCCGGATTCAGCGTCCTCCGGACCTGTTTCTCCGAGGATTCTGCGTCGCACAGCCGCATGGTTCGTGCGTTCGCTGTGGCAGCCGGCCATGTTTCTTGCCGCCGGTGTCGCTCTGCTGGGTCTGCTGGGCATCGCTCAGAAAGCCGGCTGGATCACTGCCGGCGGCTCCTCAGCCGGTTCTGCAGGCGGTTCTGCGGCCGCCGGATCCGCATCAGTGGATTACATCTGCCCCATGATGTGCACGCCCCCTCAGAAGGAACCGGGACGCTGTCCGGTCTGTGCTATGGAACTGGTTCCTGCATCGGCCGATGGCGGCGGCGATGAACGGTCCGTCGTGGTCGATCCGGCCACGCGTCGCGTGGCCAACATTCAGACGGCTGCCGTCCGCCGCATTCCGGTCACACGAACAATCGAAGCAGTGGGACGCCTGGAGTACGACGAATCCTCGCTGAAAACAATCGCCGCCTACACGGACGGCCGATTCGACCGGCTGTATGTCGATTTCACCGGAGCCGTCGTTCGGAAGGGAGATCGCCTGGCCACACTCTATTCCCCCGAACTCTACTCCGCTCAGGTGGAGTATCTTCTGGCGGCTGACGCACTGAAGCGAAAGACAGCCCGGGATGTTCCGGTCGTGGGCCGGACCACTCGGCGCCTGCTGAAAAGTTCCCGCCAGCGTCTGGTGGAACTGGGACTGTCGGACGAACAGATTGCGGAACTGGATCGCACCCGGGAACCGCAGAGCCGACTGGACATCGTGGCGCCGATGAGCGGAACCGTGATCGAAAAACTGACCGAAGAAGGCGAGTACGTGAAGGAAGGTCAGCCGCTGTTTCGCCTGGCGGACCTGTCCACGGTCTGGCTGATGCTGGATCTGTTTCCGGAAGATGTTCCCTGTGTCTGTTACGGACTGGCTGTGGAAGCCACCGTGAAGTCTCTGCCGGGACGGATCTTCCATGGCCGCGTCGCCTTCATTGATCCGGATGTGGATCCACAGTCCCGGACAGTCAGTGTGCGTGTTGTGTTTCCGAATGAAGACGGCCTGCTGAAAATCGGCGATTACGCGAAAGCCCGGCTTCAGGTACCGGCTGCCGGTGCCGCTGACAGGACGGCGGCTGTGTATGATCCGGAACTGGCCGGGAAATGGATCAGCCCCCGGTATCCTCATGTGGTTTCCGACGGCCCAGGCGTGTGCCATCTGTCCGGGGAACCGCTCGTCCCCGCATCGGAACTGGGTTTTGCGAACGAACCGACAGGCGATGTCACGGCACTGGTCGTTCCGCGAAACGCAGTACTCATGGCGGCCGATCAGTGTCTGGTGTATGTCGAAACGGAACCTGGACGTTTCGAGATTCGACGCATCCTGACCGGACCTCCCCTGGACGATCAGATCGTCGTGCTCAAAGGTCTGGCAGAAGGCGAGCAGGTGGCCACCGGAGGCAATTTCCTGCTGGATTCTCAGATGCAGCTTGCCGGCAATCCATCACTCATCGATCCCACACGGGCCCCGGAACCGATGGACATCGTCCCGGGATTCACTGCGGAAATGCTGGCAGCTTTCGAACAGCTTCCGGAATCCGACCGCGATGCCGCGCTGGAACAGGTGATCTGTCCGGTCACGGAAATGAAGCTGGGATCCATGGGCGTTCCGATCCGGGTTCTGGTCGACGAACGGCCCGTGTTTCTGTGCTGTGAAGGATGCCGCGACAGCCTGCTGGAGGACCCGGAGACATATCTGGAAACACTGCGGCAGTATCAGGGATCCGAGCAGGACGTGTCCGACAGCACAATGGATGTGCCGGCGATCGGAGCCATGGACGTTCCTGCCCCGGATGTTCCTCTGCCGAACTTCGGAACCATGGAACCGGCTGAGGTGCTTCCGTTCGACGACAGCGAGAACGATTCCGACGAACGTTCCGCAGAAAGCCCCTCCGGGAGGATTCACCGATGAACTGGCTGCTCGGGTTCTGTCTTCGTGAGCGTCTGCTGATCATCATTGCCTCTGTCGGCGTGATGGCGTGGGGCTGGCATGCGGCCAACAGCATTCCGGTTGATGCCATTCCCAACGTTGGTGAGAACCAGGTGATCGTTCTGACCGAATGGATGGGACGTTCGCCCAAGGACATCGAAGACCAGATCACCTACCCGCTTTCGATCGCTCTGCAGGCTGTTCCCGGATCGAAGAGTGTCCGGGGCAAGAGCATGTTTGGATTCAGTTTCGTCCAGGTCACCTTCGACGACGACGTCGATTTCTACTGGGCACGATCGCGTGTGGCCGAACAGCTCACAACCGTGTCCGGTTCCCTGCCGGACGGTGTCACGCCGGTTCTGGCTCCCGATGCCACGGCACTGGGACAGATTTACTACTACGTCCTGCAGCCGCCTCCGGGAATGGATCTGGCAGAACTGAGATCCCGCCAGGATTTCTTCGTGAAGTATGCGCTGCAGTCCGTCGAAGGCGTTGCCGAAGTCGCATCGATCGGCGGGTATGTGCGTCAGTACCAGATCGACATCGACCCGGATGAACTGCGTTATCACAACATTCCTCTCAGCGCCGTCATCACTGCCGTCCGGGCTTCCAACATCGATGTGGGAGCCAAAACCGTCGAAAAGGGAGGGATGGAATACATCGTCCGCGGCAAGGGATTCATCGGTGCCGATCGCACCGAGCAGGAAACTCTGGAACAGATCGAAGAAACCGTCGTCGTCACCCGTAAGGGCGTTCCCATCACGGTGGGCGACCTGGGAACGGTCCAGGTGGGGCCGGCGTTTCGCCGGGGCGCGCTGGACTTCAACGGTCAGGAAGCGGTCGGCGGTGTCGTCGTCATGCGGTACGGCGAAAATCCGCGGGCTGTCATCGAACGGGTGAAGGAAAAAATCGCGTCCCTGGAATCCGATCTGGACGGCATTCGCATCGTTGGTGTGTACGACCGGACCCACCTGATCGACGAAACGATCGCCACGCTCACAACGGCCCTTTCTGAAGAAACGCTCATCACCATCGTGGTGATGATTCTGTTCCTGCTGCATGTACGAGCCAGCATCATCGTGGCCATTACACTGCCGATGGCCGTCCTGATGTCCTTCGTGGCCATGCAGCTTTTTGGTGTCGACGCGAACATCATGTCGCTGGCCGGTATCGCCATCGCCATCGGAACCATGGTCGATATGGGCATCATCATTCTGGAAAACGTGTACGACGCCCTGGCCGAATGGGAATCCGAAGGATGTCCGGGAGGCGCCCAGGGGCGTCTGGACGTCATTCGTCAGGCTGCATCCGAAGTGGTTCCGGCTGTGATTACGGCCGTCAGCACAACGATTGTCAGTTTTCTGCCCGTGTTCCTGCTGACCGGCCGCGACCATCGGCTGTTTACTCCCCTGGCCTGGACCAAGACCTTCGCGCTGGCCTCCAGCCTCATCGTCGCCGTCGTGGTCGTTCCCATGCTGTGCCGCATTCTGCTGCAGAGCACCCGTTCCACCGTGCGCACCCGCGTGCTGTCGGCTGTCGGGCTGGCCCTGCTGTCTGCCGGTCTGTGCGGCTTCGTCTGGGGAAAACACCTTTCCGGGCTGACCGGCCGCTTCGGCTTCCCTGTGACGATCCTGCTGTCTGCCTTTGCAGGAGCAGCGGCCGGCTGGTGGCTGGCATCCGAGCGGATTCGTCCGATGGAAGAAAACCCCGTCAGTCGCTTCGTCCGCTGGATCTACGGCGGCCGGCTGCGATTTGCATTGCAGCACAAACTGCTCAGCCTGTCCTTCCCGGCCGTGATACTGATCATTGGGCTGGGTGCCTGGATCGGCCTGCCGCGTGTCCTGCAGCCGGTCGAAAAACTGGCGGAGTTCGTGGGAGCCGATCTGAACAGCGTGCCGGGGTACGTCTCAGTCAAACACACGTTCACCGGCCTGCAGTCGGATGACTGGATCGCTCTGGATGAAGGAAGCTGGTTCTACATGCCCAGTCTTTACCCGGCGGCCAGTTTCACACAGGCCATGGAAACTCTGCAGGCACAGGATGCCATGATCCGGCAGATTCCGGAGGTAAAAGACGTTCTCGGAAAAATCGGCCGCATCGAATCCGCTCTGGATCCGGCACCGGCCGCCATGGTGGAAACCTATGTCATGCTGCATCCGCGCAGCCAGTGGCGGGAGGGCATGACGGAAAGAAAAATCTGGGACGAAATCAACAAAGTCGCCACGCTTCCGGGAGTCACTCCCGCATCGCCTCTGCAGCCGATTGAAGGCCGCGTGGTGATGCTGCAAAGCGGTATCAAAGCTTCCATGGCCATCCGCATTTACGGCAATGACCTGGAAGGACTTTCTCGGGCCGCCGTCGCCGTGGCTGAACATCTGAAGCAGCACCATCTGGTCAATGCCGGAACCGTGAACCCCGATATCGTCATGGGCAAACCCTATGTGGAGTTCGAGGTGGACCGTCGCGATGCGTCGCGTTACGGCATGACCACGATGATGGTCAATCAGATCGTCGCCGCCGGACTGGGCGGTGTCGATGTCACCGAAACCGTGGAAGGCCGCGAACGCTACCCGATTCAGGTGCGTTACGAGCGTGGCGTGCGAGAACACATCGAAGACCTGGACCGAATCCCCGTCGTCACGCACACCGGGGAAATCGTGCCACTGAAGGAACTGGCGGATGTGAGCATGACCTGGGGCCCCGGAGCCATCAACAGCGAAGATGCCCGCCTGGTCGCGCATGTGGCGTTTTCTCCGGCCGGCAGTGCGGGAGATCTGGAAACGGTGGAATCGGTCATGGAATCCCTGCGCCGGGCACGGGAAAGCGGCGAACTGCAGTTCCCGGAAGGCAGCTTCGAACTGCAGGCCGTCGGGTCGTTCCAGAATCAGATTGAAGCCAACCGCCGGCTGATGTGGATCGTCCCCACCGTTCTGCTGGTGAATCTTCTGCTGCTGTATCTCACGTTTCGCAACCTTCCGATTTCCCTGGTCGTCTTTTCCGCAATCCCGGTCTCCTTTGCCGGAGGCATGATCGCCGTGGCCATCATGGGGGTGGACATGAACACGGCCATCTGGGTGGGATTCATCGCCCTGTTCGGAGTCGCCGTGGACGATGGCGTTGTGATTGCAACCTACATCCGGCAGACGCTGGAACGCCGAACGATTACCAGCATCAGTGACCTGCGGGAAGCCATCTTCGACGCCGGACTCAAACGCGTTCGCCCCTGTCTGATGACCACCATCACCACTCTGGTCGCTCTCATTCCGGTCCTCGTATCGACCGGCCGCGGTGCGGACGTCGCCCGGGCCATGGCTCTGCCGGTGTTCGGCGGCATGCTGGTCGAACCGTTCACTTCATTCATCGTGCCCACGCTGTACTGTGCCTACCGGGAATTTCTCGTGGAATCCGGCCTGGACACTCTGCAGCTCCCCCGACAAAAGGAAACATCCACACTCAACGACGCGGCCTGACGGTCGCGGGCCCCTTTTTCCGCAGAACTGTTTCTCCGCAGACCGGAGAACCGTTCTTCTGCACGCGACACCCAGCAGTCGAATGACGAAGCGTTTTCGTCGTTCGCATTTTTCCGCCGGAGCGCAGCCCTGGGAGGTGCCCGGCACTCTGAACCCGATTTCCCTGTGAAAGGAATCTGCCATGAAGTTTTCCGGATACGCTGCGACCATCTGCGGCGCAGCCATCGCCGCCCTGCTGACCATTCCGTTTGCCACGGCGCATGAAGGTCACTCCCACGGATCGTCGAAGAAGCTGAGCCGCCATGATCAGCTCAAAGCGGCCGCCCAGAAAATCTGTCCGGTCTCCGGAAAGAAACTGGGCAGCATGGGCACCCCGGTGAAAGTGCGGATCGGCGACGAAGAACTGTTTCTGTGCTGCCAGGGCTGCGCTGACGGAGAAGTCCGTCGGGAGCACTGGGCAGCCATTCATGCCAATTTCGCCCGCGCTCAGGGCGAATGCCCGGTGATGGAAAACCCGCTGCCCAAAAAACCGAAGTGGACGGTCGTCAACGGTCAGATCATCTACGTGTGCTGTCCGCCCTGCACAAAGAAGATCCAGGCGGATCCCGAAACGTATCTGTCGAAACTCGATGCACTCTATCTGGCATCTCTGAAAAAAGAACGGGCCGCCCGCGACCGTTCCCTTCCTGTCCGCTGACGACACGCGGTGCCCGTCCTGCGGCTCCGGTCAGCACACAGCATCCCCCGATGGCAGAACGTTTCCGTCGGGGGATGCCTGTTTTCTCAGCACCGCGTCACTTCGTGGCAACACGTTTGTCGCGTGCTTCGATGGCCTCATACCACCCGATCATCATTTCCTCCCAGGTCTGATCGCCCCAGGTCACGGCTTCTGAAGGATCGGGGTTGGCCGGGTTCTCCTCTGAGTTATCAAAGAAGGCCAGGCATTCCAGAATCGTTCCTTTCGGCATGAATCTGGGCGTGCGGAACAGATAGCGGTGCTGCCAGTTGAAATCGTATCGCGGCACGTTCAGCAGAATCTCCCGGGAACCGTCCGGATACACGGCCGTGTATCGAAATTTGCTGCCGCGCAGATGCATGTGCGGCATCAGCGACAGCAGCTCCGTATCTCTGTCGAACGTCCGACTCACGAACACCCGATGATTCGGGGCCCCGGGAGGAATCACGAAGTCGTGATTCATCACGCCGGTCGTGATCACATCCCGTTCCGGCTGTTCCCGACAAAGAATCAGCCCGATCTGGGATCGATCTTTTTCGACGCGTCCGGTCGGCGTGTAGTGAACCTGCCACACGATCTCCGCCCCGGCCGGCAGCCGAAATCCGACTCCTTCCGGATAATGAGTCGGTTCTTCTCCGGGAGCGTAGCCGGCGACAATGGGCAGCTCTCCGATCGGCTGTTCCGGATGCGTCCTCACGAATCCGATGATGTGGTGGACGACGGCCCAGTTTCCCGGACGCGCTTCCGATGCCTGCACCCACACATCCTTCCCGAAATCCGTCTTCGTGACGAAGTACTGATAATCAACCGTCCCGGTTGCCTGCACGGTGAACTCTTCAGGCATCTCGAAAACCACGTCGGGCGTCCCCATCATCCAGTCCGATTCGAAGGTCGGCGGTTCCGGCATATCAGCCGGATCTCCCTGAGGTTTCCCGTTTTCGATCCAGGCCAGCAGAATGTCGATTTCCTTCTGGGACATCCTCAGGTCATTCGAAAAATCTCCGTGACGCGGATCCACGTCCCAGGGCGGCATCCGCCGGTCCATGACGGTTTCCAGAATCATGTCCGACCAGTTGTCGGCATCTTCGTATGTCAGCAGAGCGAACGGTGCGGCTGTCCCCGGTCGGTGGCATTCCGTACAGCGGCGATACAGGATGGGCGCCACGTGCTTCGCGAACGTGATCTCTGTGCGGTTTTCCAGCCGATCGCGACGGGTGATGAGGCACCCTTTGGCTTCCACGTCCGGTCGCGTGATCGGTTTCCCGGCAAGAAGTTCCTGCAGAGCTTCTTCCAGGTCCCGCCGACGCGGCTCGGCGCGTTTGTACGTGTATCCAAAACGGTCATCGATGCGTCCCCGATAGACCACCAGCCCGCGCCGAGTGACGAGAAACACTTCGGGGGTCCGGGACGCCGCAAACAGATCGGCGACAATCTGATGTTCGTCGTTGAGAACCGGAAAGCCGACTTCGAACTTTTCGATGTGCACGGCGATGTCTTCCGCATCGTCTGCGAGATTTGAATTGATGCCCAGAACCTGCACGCCCTGGTCGCGATAGCGCTTCTGGAGATCATTCAGTACCGGAACGTAGGCATTTCCGATGGGACAGCTGGTTCCCATGAACACAACGACGACAGCCCGACCATCGCTGAAATCGGACAGAGCCGTCTCCCGGCCATCCGCATCGGGCAGGACGAAGTCCGGAATACGATGTCCCAGCACCTCACGCTGAATCGGTCCCGCTCCGGATGCGACGGTCAGCAGAACCAGAAATGCGGAAGCGACACACATCGGCAGAATCACCCGGGATCGATTCATGATTCTGAGACTCCGTACTGAAACTGAAAAATGACAGAACGCATCATCACAGCCCGCGACGGGCAATCTGTTCTTCCAGAACGCGCCGGTATTCGTCGATTTCCACATCCCGTTCGCAGCACACCAGCATCAGTGCCCCGTCGGACCGAAAATTCCCGTCCCACTCAATGACCTGTTCGTCCGACCAGTCCACCTGGTATTCCCGCAGACGTTCATCACTCATCCGCAGAAAATACGCCCGCAGACTGATGTCGGTTTCATCCGGGGGCGTTCCGTCCTGGGGACGTTCGAGTTCGATATCCGGGTGATTCATTCCGTTCCCTCTTCGCTTTTCAATACTCGCAGATTTCGCTGTGTTCTTCCAGAACATTGTCCGGCAGCAGCGATTCCCGAAGATCCCCGCCGCCCGAATCAGCCCGATGACAGACGGCGCACAGCGCCCCGTCGTTCAATGACTCGTGTTTTGCACTGTCGGCTGCGTGAACTTCGTGGCAGGACAGACAGGTTGTTGTTTCATCCCCGTCGATCAGGACAGCACGGGCATTCAGGAATATGTGCCGGTCCATCGGATGCAGTGCTGCGATGGCCGCGTCTGAAAAATCCACCTCGAAGTCAGCCGACAGTTCTTCTCCGGGCAGAAATGTGTCCGGCCAGGGCCGCCCCGTTCTGCGGGATTTCCCGCCCCGCAGGTGACACTGCCCGCAGACCGAAACGACCGGCCGCGGTTCACGCCGGGTCTGAGACAGAAAAATGTGGCGGGTGTCGTTCGTGTGAGCCAGATCGACGTCTCCGTGGCAGACGAAACAGTCCAGCCCGGTCGCCGCAAATGCACCGGTCTGCGAATCCACCGCTGTCGTATGGCATCCGGCACACTGTGCGGCGAATTTCTCAGAATCCCAGCGTCTGTTCTGAACGGACTCCAGCCGACCGTGTGCTCCGGGCGGCCGATACACGGCCGTCAGCAGATCCAGTTTCCCGTACTGACGCGACCGCCGCAGAAACCGAATCAGCCGCTTCGAGCCCATCAGAAAATCGGCGGAGTCCCCTGTCCGGTTCCGCAGTGCCCGGACCGCATGGTCATCCGGGGTGGCCCGCCGCACCGTCCGCTGATGCGGATTGCTCTGCCAGGTCGGACCGATCTGACGACGATGACAAAAGAGGCATTCATCGCCGGTCACGTAGTCCGGAAAGCTTCGCGTCTGCCTGGTATCGGCAGAGACCGATTCGTTCGCCGGCGGACCGGACTGCTCGTCCGCCCGCATCGGATGACAGAGAAAAAGGGCGGCCGTTCCGAGCACCGGCAGAACAGCAGCAGCCCTCCTTCGGCTACACATCGGCCCGGACCCAGCCGGCGGCCGCATTGTCCCTCTGGCCGCCACTTTCCAGATAAGCCGCTTTGCGCTCACTGAGTGCATCGGCCGGAAGCGTTTTCAGCTGAGCGTCCACATCGATGTTGTAGATGCGGGCCGCGTTGAGACCGAAAATCAGCGCCTTGTCGTGTTTCGTGAGTTTCCGGTACCCGAACTTCTCACACAGTTCATCGCTGATCTGAAACCGTTTCATGGCATCGATGACCCACTGCGGTGACCCCCACCACAGACAGTCCGTTCCCCAGATCACATGATCGGCTCCATAGTACTTCACATTGCGGCCGATCAGATGCTGACACATTTCGGGGTGAGCGATCGACAGCAGGCCGAAGGACGACCCGATTTCCGGATAGATGTTGGTCAGATCCGGATTGCGTTCCCGGATCTTCATGAGATCCGCGTGCCAGGCGAAGTCTCCGGTTTCCGGGTCGAAGAAACCATCCTCCTGAAACTGCGGTTCATTGGGACCATGTTTCAGAGCCGAATGGTAACAGATGAATGTCAGATCCGGATGATCCTTCGCCGCCTTTTCCAGGTCGCCGGGATGAGCGAAATGGCCCAGCGTGCGGGACTGCGATGCGAACCCTTTGTGCACGCTGAACACCTTCAGGCCCAGTTCCCGTGACTTTTCGTAGAACGGATAGGCCAGTTTTTCATCGTCCATACGAAACCCGTCTCCGGACCGTCCCGGATCCGTATGGCAGTACCATTTCCAGCTGTCGATCCCGTATCGTTTCACCTCCCGTTCCATCTGATCGAACAGAGCCGAAAAATCGGGAGCGTTCGTCTGCCGGTTCCAGTAGTGGTTCGGAGCACAGTTGCCCTGACAGAAGGCACGTGTGCTGCCGGACAGTTCATTGAGTTCATTTTTTCGCCGGGACATGAGCCAGCTCGGCAGAACCCCGCCGCCGCGTGCCCGGCCTTCGACTTCACGTCCGTCGAGTTTTCGGTTGGTTTCGCGTCCAGGAACGCCGGAAATCACGGCAATGCTCGTTTCGCTGTCGAAGAAGATTTCCTTGACGAAATTCGTGAAGCTGTAGGCATCGGGATTCTCGTCCAGCTGAAAACCCATGTTGCGGACGAACTCGTGATTGCGGAATCCCAGCGACACGCCGTCCGTAAAATGCGTCTGCACGTCCACGATGAAGTATTCCCCCTTGGGAAACTTCTCTTCCGTGGCCGCCGGTTCCACAGCTTCCGCCGCATCCACATCCCAGTACGGGCCGTACACGGCGTTGGACGCCAGAAAAGCGGTCGCCAGCCCCATGGAGGAACGCATGTAGTCGCGCCGGGACATCCCCACTTTCTTCGCATGATGCGAAGACATGTCGTCGATCAGCGATTCCCACAGACGCTGCTGCCGCGTCTGCGGCCGCGGTACGAATTCTTCATTCGAAACCACCTGAGTGGGAATCGGAGAATCCACGCCTCTGCTGCGATCACGCTGCCACTTGGGAACCCACATGCCACTGACCTTCCTGCCGGAACCCTGAAACTGTCGGAACGGGACACCCGCAGAATACACAGCTCACGGATTCCGGTCACCAGAGTCTGAGCACCTGGCAGGACCATTCCTGGATGATGCCTTCGGGGCACCGGAACCGCGATCCGGCACGAAAACAATCGCCGGGCGACTTCCTGTTGGTCGGCTGCGGAGGAGAAATTCAACTGCGACCGCGGCAATTCTCACCGTTCTTCGACGGCGGTCGGGATCTGAAAGGCGCGTCCCGAACACAAGACATCCCGGCCGAAACGCATCCACAGATCCGTCCGAATTCCGCGCCCGCTGTGCTGAGGTGATACTGACGAAAGAACCCGGTGGCAGAGCCTGCCGATCTGCCTGATACACCTGGGCCGTCGGCAATGAGCGTACCGCGTGTTCTGTTCAGCAGGCCACAAATCGGGGCGACACGATTCGAACGTGCGACCTCCTGCTCCCAAAGCAGGCGCTCTGGCCAGGCTGAGCTACGCCCCGAAAGCGCCATCCGGATCGGCCGGAGACTGCCCGCTGTTCCGAATGGTCGATGACTGCGGAAGTCTAGTCATGCAGCCGGCGTGTTTCCATGCCGGCCGTCCGGGTTTCTCAGCGGATCGTCCGTGGCCCGATGACAGTCCGTCATCGCCCGATCGCAGCGGCCGGAACACCGAAGGCAGAGCGGGCTGTCGTCTTTCCGTGACTGTCGAGATTCGTCATTCGTCCGCATACGCTGTGTCCCGTTCGCTGTCCCGCATCGGAAAGCCGTGTGTCTCTCCGAACGGCCTCACCGAAGGCGCCGTCGCAAAATTCCTTATGCGGGCATCCGGACGAAAGGAAACCGGATTCGTTCCGGTCCGTCTGGCAGCGGTGGCCCGTGCCCGATGACACGCCTGATGCCGACTGAAGTCCGCTGATGTGTTTCGCCGCATGCCGTTCGCTGATAGAATGGAGTGGTCGATCCGACGGCTGCGGGATCGATTTTTCTGCGGCGCAGGCGGCTTTGCGGGCCGCAGCATTCGGCTGACAATGGTCTGCGGACTGTTCGGGATCGCCGGATTCACTGATTCGGAAGGTAGTCATGTCCGGTCATTGCCATCGGTTTCGTCCGTATCCTGTCACCCGCCGTCAGTGGCTGTCGGAAACGGCCACCGGATTCGGCAGCGTGGCCCTGGCTGCTCTGCTGCCCGATTCGGCCGTCGCAGCGTCGGAAGGTCTTCTGCGGCCGCGGCCCCCTCATTTTCCACCCCGGGCCCGCAGTGTCATTTTTCTGTACATGGACGGCGGCGTCTCACAGGTCGACACTTTCGACCCCAAGCCGGAACTCGACCGCATTCATGGCCAGCCGTTTCCTCAGGCCATCCGTCCCACTCAGTTCAACAACATCGGCCGGTCGCTGGCCAGTCCGTGGAAGTTTCACCGTTACGGCGAATGCGGGACGCCGGTGAGCGATCTGTTTCCTCATGTGGCCCGGCATGTGGATGATCTGACGGTGATCCGTTCGATGGCGTCGGAATTTTCCGAACACACCAATGCCAACTATTTTCTGCACACCGGACACGGCCAGCAGGGGCGACCCGGCATGGGAGCCTGGTGGGGATACGGACTGGGGACAGAATGCCAGGATCTGCCGCACTACGTCATTCTCAACGGCGGTCTGATTCCGCCCGGAGGTCTGGACAATTTCGGAAGCGGGTTTCTGCCGGCAGGGTACCAGGGATCCGTTTTCACCGGCAGCGATCCGCCGGTGGCCAACGTGCGGCGGCGTGAGGCGACCGCGGAACAGCAGAACCGCAAGCTCCGTCTCCTGAATCAGCTCGACCGCCTCTCACAGAACCATCACGGTCCGGACGCTCAGGTGGAATCGGCCATCGCCAATTATGAACTGGCAGCGCGGATGCAGCTTGCTGTGCCGGAACTGATGGACCTGACGGACGAAACGCGTTCCACGCAGGAAGCCTACGGCCTGTCCGCCGGATTTCGAAACACGCAGATTTTCGGCCGCCAGTGTCTGATCGCCCGCCGTCTGGTGGAACGGGGCGTTCGCTTCATTCAGCTCACCTGCCCTTCAGGAAACGGAGACCGGTGGGATCAGCACAGCAATCTGCGCGACGGCCACGAAAAGAACGCCCGATCCGTCGATCAGCCCATTGCCGCGCTGCTGAACGATCTGAAGGAACGGGGTCTGTTCGAAACCACCCTGGTTGTGTGGACCGGAGAATTCGGCCGCACTCCGTTCGCTCAGGGAACCGACGGCCGGGATCACAATCCGTTCGGGTTTTCGTGCTGGCTGGCCGGAGGCGGAATGCGGGGGGGAATCGTGTACGGTGCGACCGATGAATTCGGCTACCACGCGGTGGAAAACCGGGTGGAAATTCATGATCTGCATGCCACGATGCTGCATCTTTGCGGTATCGACCACGAACGGCTGACCTGGCGTTTCAGCGGCCGCGACATGCGTCTGACGGATGTCCACGGCCACGTTCTGCACGACCTCATCGCCTGAACAGCCGGGAGCCGGCTTCCGTTGGAGATGCATCGTACTCCGACGACTGCCGGAGCCGCATCGTCATTCACACGAACATCATCCGGCCGGGCGAACTACGAAATTCACCAGCCGTCCGGGCACGGTGACCACCCGAACCACCTGCTGACCGCTCAGGTGTTCCTGCACGGATGCATCAGCTTCGGCGGCAGCCTGCAGAGCGCTGCTGTCGGCATCCGCCGGAACACGGATTCTGGCCCGCAGTTTTCCGTTGATCTGAACGGGAATTTCCAGGGTGTTTTCGACGAGAAGCGATTCGTCCCATTCCGGCCAGGGTTCGAAGGCCAGGGTGCGAGAATGCCCCAGCACCTTCCACAGTTCTTCGGCGATGTGCGGCGCGAACGGGCTGAGCAGCAGAACGAACGGTTCCAGGACGGCGACCGGACGAACCTCCTGACCGGACATGAAGTTGATGAACTCCATCATACGGCTGATGGCCGTGTTGAAACTCAGCCGATCGATGTCTCCGCTGACAGTTTTGATCGTCCTGTGCAGCATTTTGAGCTGTTCTTCGGAAGGTTCTGCATCGCACACGGCCGGATTCCGAACCACTTCTTCGGCCCGGTCATCGACGATGGTCCGCCACACCCGGCCCAGAAAGCGATACACGCCTTCCACGCCCTTCATGCTCCAGGGTTTCACCTGTTCCAGCGGCCCCATGAACATTTCGTACAGCCGCAGCGAATCGGCTCCGTAGTCCCGAACCACATCATCGGGATTGATGACATTGCCCCGCGACTTGGACATTTTTTCGCCGTTTTCCCCCAGAATCATGCCCTGATTGACCAGACGCCGGAACGGTTCCGGAGTGGACACGAAGCCGCGGTCGAACAGAACCTTGTGCCAGAATCGGGCATACAGCAGATGCAGCACGGCGTGCTCGGCGCCGCCGATGTACAGATCGACCGGCAGCCAGTACCGTTCTTTTTCCGGATCGACGAACGCATCGGAATTGCGCGGGTCGCAGAATCTCAGGTAGTACCAGCAGCTTCCGGCCCACTGGGGCATCGTGTTGGTTTCGCGTTTCAGGCGGGTGCCGTCGTCGGCCGTGCGGTACAGCCAGTCATCCGGTGCGCGGGACAGCATGGGTTCCGGCCGACCGGTCGGCTGAAAGTCGTCCAGATGGGGATGCAGCACCGGCAGATCTTCCGGCGCATCGGCCCGCATCAGTCCGGTGGGGTTTCCCTCTTCATCCAGTTCATGCCAGATGGGAAATGGTTCGCCCCAGTAGCGCTGACGGCTGAACAGCCAGTCCCGCAGGCGATAATTCACGGCAGGCTGGCCCAGTCCCCGTCTGGCCAGCCATTCTGTCATGGCTGACCGAAACGCGTCCGTGGCCATGCCGTCGAACTGTTCGGAATGAATGGCTGTTCCCGATCCCACGAACGGCGTGATGTCTTTGCCATCCCGGCAGATGGTCCGTTCGGCTTCCTCACGTGAGGGAACCCATGTTTCCGGAGGCTGCACGACGGGGATGACGGGCAGGTCGAACTGCACGGCGAATTCGAAGTCGCGCAGGTCATGGGCCGGCACCGCCATGATGGCTCCGGTTCCGTAACTGATCAGCACATAGTCGGCCACCCAGATCGGTATCTGCCGGCCGTTCACAGGATTCACTGCGAAGGCCCCCGTGAACACGCCGGTTTTTTCCCGAGCCAGATCGGTCCGGTCCAGATCGCTTTTCAGGGCCGCCCGGCGACAGTATTCCTGGACAGCCTCCCGCTGCTGTTCCGTGGTGAACCGCTCCACGAATGGGTGTTCCGGAGCCACCACCATGTAGGTGGCTCCGAACAGAGTGTCCGGCCGCGTGGTGTAGACGCGCAGCACATCATCACCGGGCTGGTCGGGCCATCCCGATTGCGCACGCTGCTGTTTCCAGTCATCGAAGGAACCTTCTCCGATGAAAAAATCGACTTCAGCGCCGGTGCTGCGTCCGATCCAGTTGCGCTGCAGAAGTTTGACGGATTCCGGCCAGTCCAGGTCGTCGAGTTCCGATTCGAGGCGATCGGCGTAGGCGGTGATTTTCAGGACCCACTGACGCAGGGGAATGCGTTCCACAGGGTGTCCGCCGCGTTCGCTCCGCCCATCGATGACCTCTTCGTTCGCCAGCACGGTTCCCAGCCCCGGACACCAGTTGACCGGAGCCTCCGCCAGGCAGGCCAGACGATGGCGATCCTGCCAGCGGCGAACGGCCTCATTCCCTTCAGCTCTGATGGAATCGGGAATCGGCAGTTCGGAAATCGGCCGGCCGCGGCCGCGGCGCGTTTTGCCGTCCGGTCCGGTCCATTCGCAGTCCGAATCGTACCAGGTGTCGTAAATCTGGAGAAAAATCCACTGAGTCCAGCGGTAGTAATCGGGATCGGTCGTGGCGATTTCACGGGACCAGTCGTAACTGAATCCCAGCATTTTGAGCTGTCGTCGGAACGTTTCGATGTTGCGTTCGGTGGTTTCCCGCGGATGCGTACCGGTCTTCACCGCGTGTTCTTCTGCCGGCAGACCGAACGCATCCCAGCCCATCGGGTGCAGGACACGGCGTCCCTGCATACGGGCCCGCCGCACCACGATGTCCGTGGCCGTGTATCCTTCGGGGTGCCCCACGTGCAGACCGCTGCCGGAGGGATACGGAAACATGTCCAGAACATACAGTTTGTCCGCATCTTCCTGGCCGTTCCGGAAATCGTCGTCGGACAGTTCGAACGTCCGGTTCTGTTCCCAGTACTGCTGCCAGTCGCGTTCTATCCGTCCAGGGTCGTATCGAGGCATCAGATCGACAGGTCCGTGGTTTCAGTGACGGGGTTTCGTTGTCTGTCCAGGAATGGCAGCGAACCGTTCCGCCGCTCGTGGCCGTTCCGCCGCTCAGAAAGAACCGTTCCCGATCCCGGGCGGCTCGCCTGAGGGGCGACAAGTTTAGGGAACCGGACGATGACTGCAAATCGCCGTTCCTGCGGCCGGCACGAAGCCTCCCAGCCGGCACTCCGTATTCTCAGCGGCCCCTTTTTGTTCTAGAACACCGTTATTCCGCCCGTTTTTCTGCTTTCAGGACCACAACGGATGCATGGACGAGGCCCGACGATGAGCTACCGCCAGCTGTTTCTGCTCATCCTGACAATCTGGTCTGCGGAAATCGCCACGCGGGTCATTTTCGACATGATGATCCCGCCGCAGATGGAATACCGGACGGTTTATCTCGAGAAGGATCCGAAGCGACAGGTGTTCCTCGGAAGTTCCCTCAGCGATCTCGGCCGCCGCGGCTGGAAGATCGCCGACTCGATTCCGGATCCGGACAACAGCGATCAGCTGATCGTCTTCATGCAGCGGCAGACGATTCTGAAAATCGGCCAGTGAGGGCCGCTGCAGCAGCGGGAAAGCGGCCTTTCCTCCGACTGCGGACGACGGACCGCTCGACAGGTGTGTCAGGGAGCTGTGTCAGGATGACAGAGAGGCGTTTGGTTTCCGGTCGCAGTGTCCGGCTGCTGGCGGCCGTCCCGCTGCTGCTGGCCTGCATGGGCAACACATCGCGGTCTTTTCCGAAGCTGGTCCGAACAAAACCACCGTCGCACACACTTCAGTTTGCATCGTACTGTTATCACCACGGTTCCGAACCGGTCACGGTACCGGAACTGGTGAGCTGGTTCGAATACCGCAATGCGGGAACGCATCCAATCACGATCGGTCCCACGGACGTGAGCTGCGGCTGCATGCATCCGGATTTTTCCCGCCGCGAACTGGAGCCGGGCCAGACGGGGATGATGAAAGTCCGAATTCCTCTGGCCGACCAGGGATCGGGGCCTCAGGAGTACCTGCTGACGGTGCATTATCGGGATCCGGAGCCGCGGCGCGAAACCGTCCGGGTTCGGGCCGTCATTCCGCAGCCGGACATCCACATCCAGCCGGCCGTGATGATCGTGTCGCAGAAAACGGCTGCTTCCGTGGCTCACGATTTCGTCATCACCGACACGCGGCCGACCCCCGTGCGGATCCGTCAGATCCGGGCGACCGTTCCCTGGGTCCGCGGCCAGGTGGTATCGACCGATGAACGAACCGGCCGAACCCGCATTCGCATCGAAGTCGACGGGAACATTCCGGCGGGACGTCACCGGGTTCTGGTGACTGCGGAAACAGACGATCCGGAACACCCGGTTCTCGTACTGCGGCTGCTGATCGACGGACCGTCCCGTACGCTGCCGGCCGCTGCCACGCCGTCTGAGCTGCGTTTGTCTGCCCAGGATCGTTCTGCACGGCGGCTGCGGTTTCGTCTTCCTGCCTCCTGGGACGTGTCCCACGTCACGTGTTTTCCGCCGGAACTGCACGCCGTCTGGGATCCGGATGCCGTGACGTCTGATGGAACGTTTCAGGAACTGGTTCTCACCGTCAGCCTGGATGGAGCACCGGCCAGGGGCGTTCAGGAAGGTGTCATCGCGCTGCACACGGCCGACGGCAGCAACCTGGCCACCTGCCGTGTGGAAATCACCGAAACAGACGCGGGCGGTCCCGCCGGTCGATGAAACCACCGGACCGATTCCAGCAGTTCCTCTTCCTGCAGCGGCCTGTCATCACCCGTACAGGTCCCGGGCCGGTCCAAAACCGGCTCAGGAAGAATACGCAGAAAGCGTCATCACCAGCAGAGTGATGGCGAGAATGACGGCGGCCAGAGACACCATCATGAGGCCGTCATAGATACCAGGATCAGAGCTGGGTTGTGACATAATCGCCTCGCTGAACATAACTGCGGCGGGTTTTTTCCAGCACGATGGCCGCCGCGCTGTCTGCTTCCACTTCGATCACCCGGACATCGCAGATGTACTGATCCTTTCGATAGACGGTCAGGATCATGTCTTTTTCCACACCGTCGTTGGCTCCAATGGTGATCCGCACGAACTCCCGGGTCCGGGCACTGTTCTGCAGCCGATCGATGACCCGCCCGTCGACTTTCTCTGCACTCAGACGCACGTCACCGGTGACCCGCGTATTGGGATCGATATTCCGCGACCGGAGGATTTCCGTCAGCCGGGCGATTTCCTCCAGATGCCGCTGTTCGGCTGTTTCATAACTGCGCAGTTTTTGAGCGTTTTCGATGAGTTCGTTTTCACGGCGCCGAATGATTTCGAGGTGTTCCGCCAGCGTGGCGGTCAGCGATGCGTTCTCGCGTCGCAGGTCGACCGCTTCCGTACGGCGGGCCTGGGCTTCATCGGCCGCCAGAATGTTTTCGGCGATGGCCTTGTCGCGTTCCTGACGCAGATCGGCGTTGAGAGCTTCGGCCGTGGCCGCTCGTTCTTCAGCACTGGCGAGCTGTTCTCTGAGCGAATCCCGTTCTTCTTCCGCTTCTTCCCGCAGTCGCACGGCTTCGTCCAGAGCCCGCTGGTGTTCTTCCCGGGCGCTGTCCATATCGTTCTGGAGCTGCCGAATCTGAGCCTGGGCCTTTTCGGCATCGTCCCTCCAGCGCCCCTGCAGCGAATACACGGCTCCTGCAAAGCAGACGAACAGCAGACTCAGACAGAGCTGCAGGACGACCAGCATTTTCCCGACGGCGTTCATCGAGGTCTCTCCCAGGTCAGCACAGGCTGATGCGGATTTCGGTCAGTGGATGCTGACACAGTTCTCTGATGCGCGGTGACAGGCCGGATCATTGCTCCCCCGTCACCTGCTGCATGATCTGTTCTTTGCGCGTCTGCAGCCGCTGCTGATCGAGACGAATGCGCAGCAGCCGGTCAGTCAGAACACGCTGCAGTTCGCGGAGTCGGTACATGTCGGTCCGCAGTTCTTCCAGTTCCGCTCGAAGACGTTCCACGTCTTCACGGCGACTGGCGGCCCGGTCACGGGTATCCCGAGCCTGCACGGACAGATTCTGAAAATCCAGCGAGATCTTCCTGACTTCGTTTTCATAACTGGCCACCAGGGCCTGCTTTTCTTCGATGCTTCTGGCCAGAGCCTCCAGATCCTGCTGCTGCTGCGCTTCGAACAGTTCCAGCTGCCGCAGGACTTCCGCATGCCGAGTCTGAAGTTCCGATGCCTGGTCACGCAGCGAACGAACCCGATCCTCGCGGGCACGGATGACCGCTTCGAATTCCGTGGCTCCCGAAACCACCGTTCCCCCATCTCCCAGTCGGCGACTGACCGACCAGGTGATGTTTTCTCCGATCTGTTCTTCGAACGAATAATCTTTCAGTTCTGCCATCGCCGGCCGCATCCCGGGCACCGCGAAGAATGCCACGATGGACACCCCCGCCAGAAGCACGGAAACGATAAACGTGAAGACCAGCAGAAACTTGCCAGGCACCGGACACTCGTCCTTGCAGAAGACAGCCGCCGGACCAGCACAGGTCGGCAGCACAGAGACAGGCTGTTTTGTTATAGCCCCGGTGAGAAAAGGGAGTCAAACAGAAAGTGGTTTGTGCGAACGCTTTGTGACAGCTCACGGATGAAGGCCCGTCGGGACGGGCAGGTGGTCTCGGCGCGTCGACGACATGGTTTCCGGATGTCCTGTGCCCCTCCAGCGCCCCTGGCCGGTCATCGGCGGCTGTCTGTGCGCCCCGCAAATAAGGGTATCGGCCGAGGACCGTCCGGACTGCTTCCCACTCCTGCCGGTCCGGACCCGTGACGGGAACCGCCGATTCGATACAATCGTTACAGACGGCCGTCGCGGGAACTCTGCAGGGAAATCCGGCCACGGGACATCGCCCCTAAGCCGTGATGGTGTCAGCAGTTACCGGCTGAGACGGCTGACAGGAGAGACGGATCGACGCCGTTTTTCGGAAGCTTTCCGCGAACAGCGGATGATGGAACGTTGATGGAAACAGGGAGATTTCACCATTGCCGAGTTCAGTATCGGAGCAGGAAGCAGCGCCGGCCGTTCCCCGGCAGCCGGCGGCCGTGTGGCCCGGAAACCCGCATCCTCTGGGAGCCACGTGGGATGGAGCCGGCGTGAATTTCGCGTTGTTTTCCGAACATGCCACGGCCGTCGAGCTGTGCCTGTTCGACCGGGCCTCGGATGAACAGGAATCGCGACGGATTCGTCTGACGGAGCGGACGGACCTGGTGTGGCATGGTTACGTTCCGGGAATCCGTCCGGGGCAGTTGTACGGCTACCGGGTGCATGGAGCCTACGCGCCGGAAGCCGGCCATCGATTCAATCCGAACAAAGTCGTTCTGGATCCGTACGCCCGGGCCGTCGGACGCGGCATCACCTGGTCGGACAGCATGTTCGGTTATGTCACATCGGAAAACGACCTGTCGTTTTCCGACACCGACAATGCGGCTCACGCTCCGCTGGCCATCGTCGTCGACCCGAAATTCGACTGGGAAGGCGATGCGCCCCTGCGGACTCCCTGGCACAAGACTCTCATCTATGAAGCGCATGTGAAGGGCTTCACGAAGCGGCATCCGGAGATTCCGGAAGACCATCGCGGAACCTATACCGGACTGGCTTCCGATGCCGCCATCGATCACCTGCTGAGTCTGGGCGTTACGGCCATCGAACTCATGCCGGTCCACTACCACGTCCACGATCGGCATCTGGCCCAGAACGGACTGTCGAACTACTGGGGTTACAACACCCTTGCCTTTTTCGCTCCGGATCGCCGGTTTTCCGCCTGCGAGCACCCGGCCGATGTGATCAATGAGTTCCGTACGATGGTCCGACGTCTGCATGCGGCGGGGATCGAAGTCATTCTGGACGTCGTCTACAACCACACCGGGGAGGGCAATCATCTGGGACCCACGCTGTCGCTGCGGGGGATCGACAACGCCTCGTACTACCGTCTCATGCCTGAAAACCCGCGCTATTACCAGGACTTCACCGGCTGCGGCAACACGCTCAACATGCAGTGCCCGCGGGTTCTGCAGCTGATTATGGACAGCCTGCGGTACTGGGTTCAGGAAATGCATGTGGACGGGTTCCGTTTCGACCTGTGCAGCGCTCTGGCCCGGGAACTGCACGACGTGGACAAGCTGAGCGCGTTTTTCGACATCATTCTGCAGGACCCGGTGCTGTCGCAGGTGAAGCTGATCGCCGAACCGTGGGACCTGGGGGCGGGCGGATACCAGGTCGGCAATTTCCCGCACCTGTGGTCCGAATGGAACGGAAAGTACCGCGACACGATCCGCCGTTTCTGGGCCGGCGACGGAGCGGCGATCAATGAATTCGCCACGCGCCTGACCGGCAGCAGCGATCTGTTCGAACACAACGGCCGACGCCCCTACGCCAGCATCAATTTCGTGACAGCCCACGACGGATTCTGCCTGCGGGATCTGGTGACGTACCACCACAAGCGCAATCTTCCCAACATGGAAGACAACCGTGACGGCGAAGACCACAACAATGGCTGGAACTGCGGTGTGGAAGGCGAAACCGATGACCCGGAGGTCAACCGGCTGCGGCTGCAGCAGCGGAAGAACTTCATCACGACGCTGCTGATGTCAGTGGGCGTCCCCATGCTGCGGTCCGGAGACGAACTCAGTCACACGCAGCAGGGCAACAACAACGCCTACTGCCAGGACAATGAAATCAGCTGGCTGAACTGGGATCTCGACGAATCTCAGAAAGAGTTCCTCGAATTCTGCCGCCACGTCACCCGACTGTGGCATGAACAGCCGGTTCTGAAACGAAGAAATTTTCTGCAGGGAAGACAGATTCGCGGAGCCGGAGTCAAAGACATCGCCTGGCTGATGCCCGATGGCCGGGAAATCACCGATGCGGAATGGACGTCCGGAGCCGTTACGTCGCTGGGAGTCCGCCTCAATGGAAACTCGATGGATGAAGTGGACGAGCAGGGACGGCCGATCACGGGAGACACACTGCTGCTGCTGCTGAACAATCAGTCGGAATCTGTCCCGTTCCGGCTGCCCCGGCATGAACAGTCCGAACGGTGGGTGCCGGTGATCGACACGAGCCGATCGGTGGAAGACCTGCCGGACGATCCGCTGTCTCAGGACGATGCGTTTCTGCTGCAGGCTCACAGCATGGCCGTGCTGCTGCTGCTGCAGTCCGACCGGCCCGACTCGGCGGGCACCTGAATGTTCTTTGAGCGGCCCTGGTGCGGGCCGTCGCTCTGCTCGCCTCATCGGACCGCACAGAGCAGCCCGTGGCAGCCGCCTGGATCGGTCCGACACAAGCTGATCACCGGAACCGTTGACAGACTCCGGCAGGGACGCTGTCCGGAAGCAGGCCGCAGGCGGTCGAAATCTGAAAATCGACAAACGGCCGGCCGAAGCCGTTCGTAGCCCCGGTTAGCCGAAACCACCCGTTTTCGGCGGTTTTGAGCGGTCTTTCGGAATTGCCGCGTTCTCACCGGTCGCCAGCAGAAGACGAACCATGGTCACTCAGGACAACGTGATTGAAATCCGGAATCTCAGCAAAATCTACCGGGATTTCTGGGGGCGGAAGAAGGTCCAGGCGGTGAAGAGTCTGAGTCTGGATGTCCGGCGGGGAGAAGTCTTCGGGCTCCTGGGGCCCAACGGTTCGGGAAAAACGACCACGATCAAGATGCTGCTGGGGCTGCTGTTCCCGACGTCGGGCGAAATCCGCATTCTGGGCAGCAGCGCGGCGGACGTGGAAAAGAATCAGCGGATCGGTTACCTGCCGGAAGAATCGTATCTGTACAAGTTCCTGAATGCCGACGAAACGCTCGACTTCTACGGCCGCCTGTTTCGGATTCCCGGGCGCGAACGGGCCGAACGGGCCGAACGGCTGATCCGCATGGTCGGTCTGGAAGGAGCACGCCGGCGTCAGCTCAAGGAATATTCCAAGGGGATGACGCGGCGGATCGGGCTGGCTCAGGCCCTGATCAACGACCCGGAGCTGGTCCTGCTGGATGAGCCGACCAGCGGGCTGGATCCGATCGGCACCCGGGAAATGAAGGACCTGATTCTTCGTCTGAAAGATGAAGGCAAGACGGTGGTGCTCTGCAGCCATCAGCTTGCAGACGTTCAGGATGTGAGTGACCGGATCGCGGTTTTGTATCAGGGCGAACTGAAGGTTCTGGGAGAAGTCGACCAGCTTCTCGAGCTGCGGAACGAGACGGAAATCCGGACCGGCCATCTGAGTGATGAAGCGATTGCGGAAGTGAAGGCCGTTCTGGCGAAACACACTTCGGCAGACAGCGTGTTTCGAAGGCCGCGTGCCGACCTGGAACAGCTGTTTCTGCGGACCGTTCGCGAAAGCGGCGAACGTCCCGGGCGGCGGTTCACCGCCGAGGAAATGGCGGCATCAGCTGCAGACTCTTCGGACGCATCGTCCGAATCTGAAGCACCGGAATCCGATTCCTGAACGGGTGCGCTCCGGTCCGATTTCTGAAATCCTGCCTCATCATTCATTCAGGCTGTTATGGAATACGAAGTCGCAGAATACCTGCCCGTTCAGGCACTGCTCCAGTGGTGCCTGGTCGCCGGTGTCATCACTGCCGTCGCGCTGCTTCTGGCACTGCTCGCGTCTTTTTTGCGGTGGGGGCCATCGGGGTCGGCTGTCTTCGCCCGTGGTCTGCGGAGCTACCTGCGCGATCTGGTCACGATTTCCCCCGTTCGCATCCTCGCGGTGTCTCGTCTGACACTGAAAGAGGCAGTGCGGCGCAAGGCACTGATGGTGTTCGTGTTCTTCGCCGTTCTGCTGATGTTCGGCGGCTGGTTCATGTCCGGCGGAGAAAGTCGCGAAAGCATTGCCGTCAGTGTTCAGGTGTGGTTCCTGCTCACAGCAATTTCCTGGCTGGTTCTGCCGGCTGTGATGTTTCTGGCCTGCTGGAGTATTCCAGAGGAAATTCGCGTCAGGTCACTGCATACGGTCGTCACCAAGCCCATCCGCCGGGTGGAAATCGTGCTGGGCCGTATGATCGGCTTCGGCGTCGTCGTCACGGCCGTTGTTCTCATCATGGGGATGGTTGGTCTGGTCTGGATTGAGCGGCAGGTGGGAGGAACGGATGAATCCGGGCAGCCTCGACTGACATGCCGCGTTCCGGTCTACGGGATTCTGTACTTCAAGGACCGGCAGGGAAATCTTGCCAGTGAGGGGGTCAATACGGGAGACGTCTGGGCCTATCGTTCGTATATCGAAGGCAATTCGCGAGCGCGGGCTGTCTGGCGTTTTCCTGATGTCCGCGAAGAGATGCTGCAGACTGTGCCAGGCAAAGACGGCCCGGGCCTGAAACTGGAATCCCGTTTCGAGGTGTTTCGTACGGTCAAAGGTTCAGCCGAATCCATTGAAAAGGGCGTGGAGGCGCAGGTGGTCCTGATCCGGGATCTGCGGGAAAGAGCGTTTGCCCTGTTCGGTCTGTCCTCCGCTTTTCGCAATTTCGGAGAGGAACTGCAGAACGGGGAATTCCGCAATGCTGCAGC
>WFTL01000009.1 GCA_015485495.1 Planctomycetaceae bacterium | reverse complement strand
TCCCGGCGATCGGTTCGGGCATCACGCCACACCCGGCCGCCGACCGTTCCGGCGGCGAGGGCTTTGGTGCGCGACGCACACTGACAACGCAGGCCACCTTTACCTGCTGCCTGTCCGAGATTCAAGACGGCGGACAGACCGCACGGCCGGCTCACCGGCCTGCCGGTGCACCTTCCGGGCGAGATACCGTGACGTGAACGCCCGGGGCCCGGTCTGCCCCCGCGAAGGCCCGTGATTCGCCCCTGCCTTCCGCACCTGCAACGGCCGCATCAGCCAGTCGACACGCGGCGGAGCGTGGTTCAGCACGGCCGAACACACGCAATGCACCAGCATCCGATTCCGCACCGTCCACAATCCGCCATCGGGAATTCCCGGCAGGCCGAACGGCTGCGATGTCGGTGGCGCCGGTTCATGCTGCCTGGTAGAATGACGTCTGTCAGGATGCCGGTCTTCCGGATCAAATGGCCGCCCGACACCCCATTCAGGCCGGCATCTCCATATGTGTGCAGTCCGGCGGTCATGAATTCTCGATGGACCCTCGTTCTTCGTGTTTTCGGAGCGTCTGCGATGATGTCGGCCGATTCGCCAGTTGCGGCGTCGTGCTCCTTTCCCTTTCGACGGATTCCCGGGGGCCGGTTTGTCCCGCTGCTGCTGTGGTTCCTGGCTGTGGCCGGGTCGGATGTCGCGACGTCACTGAACGCGGCAGAAGCGCCGATCCGACTGCTGTTTCTGGGAGACAACGGCCTTCACCGGCCCGCCGACCGGGCGGCGCAGATTCACCCTGTGCTGGAACAGCGCGGCATCCGGATGCAGTACACGGATGATGTGCAGACGGCGCTGTCCACGGACACGGCGAAGCAGTTCGACGCGCTGCTGGTGTATGCCAACATTGACTCGATCACCGATCAGCAGGCGCAGGCGCTGCTGGACTATGTGAATCAGGGGGGAGCGTTTCTGCCCATTCACTGTGCGTCGTACTGTTTCCGGAATCAGCCGCAGATTGTCGCGCTGATCGGCGCTCAGTTTCAGCGTCACGGGACGGGCACATTCCGTGTGTACCCGACCGAAGCCGGCCGGTCGCATCCGATTCTTCAGGGTTATGGAGGTTTTGAAAGCCAGGATGAAACCTATGTGCATACTCTGCATAACGAAAAAGGCCGAACCGTTCTCGAATACCGTCGGGAAGGAGACGTTCGCGAGCCCTGGACATGGATCCGCACTCAGGGCCGGGGGCGGGTGTTTTACACGGCATGGGGACATGACGTTCGGACATGGAGTCATCCGGGATTTCACAATCTTCTGGAGCGCGGCATCCTCTGGGCCGTGGGGCGGGATCCCGCCCGGGCGGGCGACTATCTGGCGGACCGGGAGTTTCCGGTGCCTGAAATCACTCAGATTCCGGACGATGTGAAGCCGTTCGAGTATGTTGATGTCGGGGCCCGCATTCCGAATTACACACCGTCGGAAAAATGGGGCACTCAGGGACAGCCGTTTCATTTGATGCAGAAACCGCTGTCTCCGCAGGAGTCGCAGAGGCACTTCGTGACACCGCGGGATTTCCGCGTGGAGCTGTTTGTGTCGGAACCCGACCTGGCCGGCAAACCGATTGCGATGGCGTGGGATGAACGCGGTCGGCTGTGGGTGTGTGAAACGGTGGATTATCCCAACGAGCTGCGTCCGCCGGGGCAGGGACGCGATCGCATCCGCATTTGCGAAGACACCAATGGCGACGGCCGGGCGGACCGGTTCACCGTCTTTGCGGAACAGCTCAGCATTCCGACCAGTCTTGCCTTTTCACGCGGCGGGGTCATCGTGCAGAACGGTGTGGAGACTCTGTACCTGAAAGACACGGACGGTGATGACCGTGCCGACGAACGCCGTGTGCTGTTCAGCGGCTGGTCGCTGGGCGACACGCATGGGGGAGTCAGCAACTTCCAGTACGGACTCGATCACTGGATCTACGCCATGCAGGGCTACAACGAGTCGGCTCCGGTGGTCAACGGGGTCAGACAGCACAGTTTTCGCATGGGGTTCTTTCGTTTTCGACCCGATGGCAGCGCGCTGGAGTTTCTGCGTTCGACGGACAACAACACCTGGGGACTGGGGATGACTGAAGAGGGATTGATCTTCGGGTCGACCGCGAACCGCAATCCCAGCACGTTTCTGTCGATTCCCAATCGTTATTACGAGCAGGTGCGGGGATGGACTCCGTCGCTGACTCTGGGCACGATCGCGGATTCCTGGAAGTTTCGGCCTGTTACCAGGAAGGTGCGGCAGGTGGATCAGCATGGCGGTTATACCGCCGGTGCCGGGCATGCGGTCTACACAGGGCGACAGTTTCCGTCTGAGTACTGGAATCGTGTGGCGTTTGTGAACGGTCCGACGGGTCATCTGGTGGGCGCCTTTGTATTGAAGAATTCCGGCAGCGGGTTTCGGTCGACGAATTCCTTCAATCTGCTGGCCAGTGACGACGAATGGTGTGCGCCGATCATGTCGGAAGTCGGTCCGGACGGCGCTGTGTGGGTGATCGACTGGTACAACTTTATTGTGCAGCACAATCCGACTCCGCAGGGATTCCGCACGGGTCGCGGAGGTGCGTATGAGTCGGAACTTCGAGACAGGACTCACGGTCGGATCTACCGGGTGATCTATGATCGGCGGCCGTTGTCGCCGGTGCCTGATCTGAGTCGCGCGGATGCTGACTCACTGGTTGGCGCGCTGCGCCATCCGACGATGCTGGTCAGAAAGCATGCGCAGCGTCTGCTGATCGAGCGTGGGAAGCAGGATGTCGTGCCGGCGCTCGTCAGGCTGGTATCGGACCGGTCCGTTGACGGGATCGGTCTGAATGTCGGAGCCATTCATGCGCTGTGGACGCTGAAGGGACTGGGGGTGCTGGACGGCAGGCATCCGGCGGTTCTGGAGGCGGCGAGGAATGCTCTGCGGCATCCCTCCCCCGGCGTGCGGCGTAACGCGATCCAGGTGCTTCCGGCGCACAGCGATTCCGTGCGGGCGGTGCTGGAGGCCGGGGTTCTGCAGGATCGTGATCTGCATGTTCGGCTGGCAGCCGTGCTGGCGCTGGCGGATCTGCCGCCGACGCGGGACGCCGCGGCGGCCATCGTGACGCTGCTGGGGGATCCGAACAATCTGGCGGATCGCTGGATTCCGGATGCGGCGACGAGTGCCGCGGCGCATCAGGGTATTGCGTTTCTGGAATCTGTGGTGGCTCTGAGACGGCCGACGGATGGTGTTCTGGAAATCGTTGAACGGGTGGCCGGGCATGTGGCGCGTGGTCCGCAGGCGTCACAGGCTGCCGTGCTGCTGGCAACATTGCGATCTGCGGAGCCTTGCGTTGCAGGCGCGGTGGTTCGCGGACTGGGCCAGCACTGGCAGGATGATGTGACGGTTGCGCTGGATGCTGTTCGGGAGCGGCAGCTTGAGAGGCTGCTGGAACGGCTCTCGCCGGGTACGAAAGGCACGCTGGTGCGACTGGCGACGGCATGGGGCAGCCGGGCGTTTCAGAGTCACGCGCGTCAGATTGCGGAGACGCTGCTGAAGGTGGTGCGTGACTCGAACAGGCCGGATGGTGAGCGGGTGACGGCCGCTCGGCAGCTGACGCAGTTCCTGCGCGAGGACCGGCAGGTGGTATCGCAGCTGCTGGACGAAGTGGGGCCGCGAACGCCGTCGGCGGTGGCATCCGGACTGCTGACGGCTCTGGAAAACAGCCGGGCGGATGACCTGGGGACACAGCTTGTCTCGCACATGCGGCTGATGTCGCCGTCCGTGCGTGCGGCCGCGGTGAGTCTGCTGTTGACCCGCCCGGAACTGACGCGTGCGCTGCTGGATGGCGCCGGGACCGGGCAGGTGTCTTTGAATGATCTGGCGCTGGACCAGAAGCAGGCGTTGCTGAAACATCCGGATCGATCGATTCGCGAGGCGGCGCAGCAACTGCTGGCTCGCGGCGGCTCACTGCCTGATCCCGATCGACAGAAGGTGTATGAACAGCTTCTGCCGGTGACGCGGCGGCAGGGCAACGCGGACAACGGACACGGTGTGTTTCTGAAGCACTGCTCCAGATGTCATCGCCACAGTGGGGAAGGGGAGCGGATCGGGCCCGATCTGACCGGTATGGCGGTGCATCCCAAATCGGAACTGCTGACCCACATCATCGATCCCAGTCGCAGTGTGGAGGGCAATTTCCGGATGTATTCGGTGGTCACGGTGGATGGTCGGACGCTGAACGGAATGCTGTTGTCCGAGTCGCGGACGGCGATCGAACTGGTCGATACGCAGGGCAGAAAACGCGCAGTGCTGCGGGAGGACATTGACGAACTGATCGCCTCGCACAAGTCGATCATGCCGGACGGATTCGAGAAGCAGGTCACCGCGGAGGAACTGACGGACCTGCTGGAGTTCCTGACGCGGCGGGGAAGGTACGTTCCGGTGGATCTGCGGCGGGCGGCGACGATTGCCAGCGATCGCAGCATGTTTGTTTCTCAGCGGAACCCGGCCGAGCGGCTGATCTTTTCCGACTGGTCGCCGAAGACAGTTCACGGTGTTCCCTTTCACCTGATCGATCCTCGCGACGGCACGGTGCCGAATGTGATTCTGCTGTACGGCCCCAACGGTCCGATCTGCCGCCGGATGCCGCGTCGGGTCGAAGTCGCGTGCAACGGACCGGTCCGCGCTGTTCATCTGCTGAGCGGTGTCAGCGGCTGGGGGCATCCGTTCGGGCAGGCGAAGTCGGTGTCGATGATTGTGCGGCTGCATTACCAGGATGGCCAGACCGAAGATCATCCGCTTTTGAACGGGGTTCACTTTGCGGATTACATTCGTCGGGTGGATGTGCCCGGGTCTGAATTTGCGTTTGCTCTGCGCGGTCAGCAGATTCGTTATCTGGCGATCGCACCGGAGCGCTCGGTTTCTGTGCAGCGGATCGAATTCGTCAAAGGTCCTGACGACTCCGCGCCGGTGGTGATGGCGGTCACGCTGGAGACGCCGACGGAAATCAATTCAGCCAGCCGGTGAAGCGGATGACGGAATCACACTGATGGCTGCCGACAGGAGGACCATCTCCGGGGTGTGACCGGAGTTCTGTGCATTGAGTGGTGATGTGGAGAAACGCCCTTCGTGGGATGATGGGGAATACCGCCCCCATTCAATCTGACAGGGAGGACGTGGTGATGAGCATGACAGAAACGTCGGACAGTGGAATGTGCACGGCGAACGACGGGCTCCCGGCCGGATCCAGAAGCAGAGCGACGCCGATCCGACAAATCGGAAGCTGTTTGAACGACATCGAAGTAACAATCGGCCCAAAAGCGCTGCGGTTTCTTCACCTGCGGAACTTTGTGCCCTTTGTAGCTCAGTGAGAACTGAAAACATGAAACCGAACGGAATGGCCATTTCACCTTCGCTGGGTGAAAAGAAGGATCCAGCGACATGAAGGGACTAACCGCAGGGCCTCAGAGCTGTGGAGATGGAGCATTCGGCACGTCGGCGTCAGGGGGCTGGAACAGCATATGGATGCGGCATGGTGCGAGGCGTCGGGGTGGTTGCCCGGGAAAATGCTGTTACCGGAGGGCTCGCCCCCTGCCGCTGAGATT
>WFTL01000008.1 GCA_015485495.1 Planctomycetaceae bacterium | reverse complement strand
TGGACACGGTCACGGCGGAAGTCACCAATCGCCTGTACCTGACCCGCATCCCCTGCATTTTCGAAGTGCTGGACAGGTTGTACTGGGATCCGGATCGGCAGCGGGTGCGAAAGGGAATGACTTCAACAAAGACGCGCGCCGGCGATCTGAAGCACCGTCTGCCGACTCGGATCCGTCAACTGGAAAAAACCTACGACCTGCAGTCTCTGAACGCCGACCAGCTTCTGGAACTTCTGGGCGAAGAATTTTCCTTCGCGCGGCCTGGACCGCGTGCGTCAGCCGCCTCTGCGAACGGTCTGCCGCCTTCCGATGCCGAACAGGAACGGTACCGGGAATACCAGGAAGAAATGTCGCGGAACGGACTGCCCTGCCGACCGCTGCACGAATGGCTGGACACGTATCGCCGACATTCCGGACTCCACTGACCGGACGCGATTTCCCGTGTCAGGAACCTGGCGCGTTTTTTCGTTTCAGCTCTCCCGCATGCTGTTCAGCGAACTTCCGAATTTCGTCTCCGAAATCCAGCAGCCGTTCCCACTGTTCCACGTACAGTGTCACCGGCATGCGCTGCAGCCCGTAGACGCTGATCGCTCCCTTCTGGCTGACTCGGCAGTACAGCGATCCGCGCTTCTGATCGTTCTGGGCCAGAAGCTGGTCGGCTTCCTCAACAGACAGTTCGCCCGCTGACAGTTTCCTGAGAATCGTTTCCCGGTCCACACCGCGTCCCCTGTTCGCTGCCGTCACGTGTCTGATTCGAATCAGACTACGATTCCGTTTTTCGAAATGCAATGTTCCCGCGGCAACGCATCGTCGGACGTTCCTGGAGCCGTTTTCGATCGATGCAGGTTTCGGCGGGCGGGTGATTCGATGGGCCTGTCCGGTGGCCGGTGGCCGGCGGACTGTCAGTCGAACAGCGTGGGCTGCTGCCGCTGTGGCGGATCGGACGAGGGCGATGATTCATCGCCGGTCAAAGGTTCCACGCACACCGGGGTGTCGTTGTCGACTTTGTTCACCTGTTCCGAAACGCGGTGGCAGGTGAGGCAGCCTGCAGGCAGAGGTTTCAGCAGTTGCTGGAGTTGCCCGGCAGATGCGGAAGCACCGAGCCAGATGGTTTCCTGGCCGGGTGACAGAATGACGGGCATGCGGTGATGCAGCCGCTTCAGGTCCGCGCTGGCTTCCGTCGTCAGAATCGTGCAGGTGGGATGTGCGGTCGAATCCGCTGTTCGGCCGATGTTCGGGACAGCCGGTTCCCACAGGGCCGCGAAAACGAACGGCCGGGAATCGGGATATCGGATGTACCAGGGAAGGCGTCGGTTCCCGGATTTTTCCCATTCGAAGAATCCGTCCGCCGGCACCACACAGCGGCGTTCACGAAACGCCTGCCGGAATGTCCATTTTTCCGCAGCCGTTTCTGAACGTGCATTGATCAGCGGCCGACGGATGTCTGACCGGCTGTCGGCCGCCGGAACCAGTCCCCAGCGAAACGTGTCCGCCCGCACGGGAACCGAAAAACGTTCGCCGCAGTGCAGCACGGCCACCAGTTGTCCCGGAGCGATGTTGTATCGCGGGCGCAGGTCGGGAAGCACCATGCCGGGAAAGAACCGGATGAACTGACGGGCGGGAGTCCGGAACGTGAAGCGGCCACACATCGGCAGGTCCGTCGCTGCCTGACAGAGAAAACGGGCGAAATCGTTATCCGGTTCCACGATACGGAAGCGGCGGATTGTGTGGTATCGTATTCTGAAGCCTGTTGCGACGGGGAACGGAATTCCGGGTCCCGTCGGCGGTTCAGGCGATCAGCGTCTGCGCAGCCGCACAGTTTCCGGACGCGCATGTTGTTCAGAAGACGTTATCTGGCGGGACGGAGCAGTTTCATGGCGGATGATCAGTCATCAGAGAAAACCGAAGTGGCGGTGCTGGCAGGAGGATGCTTCTGGTGCACGGAAGCCGTTTTTCTGCGGCTTCGGGGCGTGCAGCGGGTGATGCCCGGATACACGGGCGGGTCTGTGCCGAACCCGACGTACGCTCAGGTATGCACCGGCCTGACCGGGCATGCGGAAGCGGTGCGCATCGAATTCGATCCTCAGCAGATTTCCTACGAGCAGATTCTCGACGTCCATTTCCACACGCATGATCCGACGACGCTGAATCGTCAGGGAGCGGACGAAGGGACGCAGTATCGGTCGGCCGTGTTCTGGGCCACGGAAGAACAGAAGGCGGCGGCGGAACAGATGATCGCGCGGCTCAATGCGTCGGGGGAATTCCGACGCCCCGTCGTCACGACGCTGGAAAAACTCGGCCCGTTCTATCCGGCCGAAGATTATCACCGGAACTACTTCGCCCGGAATCCCCAGGAACGGTACTGCCAGCTTGTCATCAGTCCCAAGGTGTCGAAGTTTCGCGAGCGTTACCGGAAACTGCTGAAATCTGCCGACTGATGGAAGACTCTTGTGCAGTCCGGCCGCCGGGCCGCTTTCAGCGGGACGGCGGCGGCCCCTGGTAGCTCAGCGGGCTGTTCGCATATGGGAACACCGGCGGCAGAGTCAGGCCGCTGCGCGGGACTGTCTGAGGATTGAAGGCATTCAGGAACTGCATGAGGGATTCATCGAGCTGCGCGGTGGGATGGATCGTGGTCTGAGGGTTCTGGACGGTGCCGCGGACGCGCACTCTGGCCCACTGAGTGGCCCCGCTGGCCAGCAGATTGAGAAACGGGATCGTGGGGCCGGCGGGACGGGGCGGCTGCGAGTAGAAATCCAGATTGAGATCACCGCGGAACCCGACCGTGCCGCGGCCGCGCAGGGCCAGCGATTCGCCGATCAGGTCGATCTGCCGGAAACGGAACTGTTCGTGCCCCACCGTGAATCCCAGCTTCGCGTAGTGGAAGGCCGTTCGGTCGCGGACGGTGAAATTGAGTCGGCTCAGGGCACTGAGCAGCTCCACGATCACCGGCAGTTCGTACAGAGCCGCCGGCTGGATTTCCACTTCGCCGCGTCCTTTCATGTCGTGCGCGGAATCTCCTTCTCCCTGCAGCGCCAGCCAGGCGGAAACACGGCCGTTCATACGGCCTGCCTGACTCACGTTGTCCTGTGCGAACCGCTGCAGATCCATTCCGTCCAGTTGTGTGAACATGATGTAACCGCGTCCGGGGCGGGTGTCGACGATCGCGTCGAGAAACACGGTGCCGCCATAAAGACGGGCTTTCAGACGGCGCCGCGGGTCGGTCTGTTCCAGTCGCCGCGATCTGAGGACCGACTGATCGCCGAGCACCAGATGCGAATCCTGCAGTTCCCAGGGCCCCTGAATGCGGGTGAGCGGCAGGTCCAGAATGCGGGCCTGTCGAAGCTGAATCGCTCCACGGCTGTCCAGGTGCTGCCCATCCCAGTTTCCGCGGGCCGTCACGCTTCCATGAACATTTTCCACTTCGGTCCCGGCATCGAAGGTGCATCCGTGAAGCATCAGTTTCAGGTTCCATGCGGCCGTGACACTCCGGGGACTGTCGGCGATTCCGCGAAAATCGAGTTCCGAGTCTTTCAGAGACACGCGGCCGGCAGGATGGAGTTTGGAAAGCGTGTCTTCCCAGCTGTCCGGCAGCGCGGATCGCAGGTCATCATCGGGAACGAGGCCGTCAGCGTTCAGGTTATCCAGATGCACGCGCCACAGACCGTCCACATCGATCTCCGTGTGCCCTCGTGCGGTGATCGGAGCCCCCCGATGGCTGGCCCGCAGCGAATGAATGCGGCAGTGCTGCACTCCGGCGTACCGGGGGTCGTTGGGATCGAAACTCAGAACAACTTCCTCGACATTCATTTCGTAAGGGAACGGCGACGGCCGCATCCGGCCGTCGTAAATCCGTGTGGGGGTGGCTTCCGGGAAACGCACGACCGCCGGCTGCCCGGGCAGAGCCGTCCAGTGGATTTCTGCCGTCGTGTCGCAGAATCCGGACGCATCCAGCATGGCCCACAGACGCCGGTGTGCCGGTGACAGGGCGTGATACAGGTCGGCGTCCAGAGCCAGGTGGGTCGACGCAACGGTCAGGTCCAGAACACCCGGTCGCGGAAGTCCTGTGTACACGCCGGATGCCTGGACGGAGGCTGTTCCGTGGCGTCCGGCGAGATCGTCGAACGTCCAGACGGCCCGTTCAGAATCGAATGTGATTCGGCCGGAAATGTCTTCAATGCGAAACGGAAAGCGCGAAAACCGGACAGATCCGCCGGCGATCCGGGCGTCGATCTGTGTGAGGGTTTTGCGATGCAGTCCCGGCGGCCGGTAGAAGCGGATCCGCGCCGAAGCCGAACCGTTCACATCCAGAGCATCCACCACCTGCCGGGCTTTGGGTTCCAGAGCTGCTCGAAAACGATCATCCAGTGGAAAACCCGATACACTCACCACAATGTCGGATTCCGTGGCCGGTCCCGGATTGATCCAGCGGCCCGCGGCCGTCCAGGGAGTGTCTCCCGCCATGCCGCGGGCTTCCAGAAGGTCGACGACAACGTCGGGCTGATCCGGTGTGACCGGACGCTGCCGCAGCGTGGCGGTGATTCCGGTCAGCGGATAGCGAAACCGCCAGTGACGGATCCGACCTTCGGTCACAACGGCATTCAGCTGCCGCATTTCCCAGCGTCCATCGGGGCGGCGGATGATTCGTCCGGACCCGGACAGAAGAAAGTCCGGATCGAACCGATCCAGCAGTTGCCGGACCGGTGCCGGACAGATCGTTCTCAGGCTGCTGTCGATCGGAAACTTCGTCACCTTCAGCACGGCTTCCGGAACGTGGTCTCCACCCCGCATTTCAAAATGGCCGGACAGTGCCGCGTTGTTGCACTGCGCATCCCGGATACGCAGCACAACGCTGCTGTTGTCCGCAAAGAATTCGGCGCGCACGTCAGACAGCCGCAGCGGAATGCCCGGAACCGATATCTGGCCCTCACGAACATCCACCAGCAGCCGGAAGTCCGGAACCGGCCGATCGGGCCCTCCGGTCACATCGAAATCGATGTCCAGACGGCCCACGAATCGCGGTGCCGTTGCGATGTCCGGGCCGATCAGCAGAGCAGCATCATCGCGGGATGCCGTGCGCAGCGGAGGCAGCGAACGATTCATGGCCGTTCGCAGGCGATCCACTTCCTCATTCACCCGAGGCGATGTCGATCGTGCCAGATCCAGCAGCTTTCGGTCGGCCGTCAGATCGCGCAGGCGGCCCTGCAGTTTCCAGTCCTGCTTCGACAGATCGAAACGGCCGGACAGACGCACCTGCCCGGTGCCGGCAAGATCGACGGTCCCTTCGATGTCCATCTGGTGAGCTGACACCGGGACGGCCTGAATCTGCGGACTGGTCAGCAGCAGCCGGGCTGATGGGATGCCGTCTCCGTGTTTCAGGTGAAGCTGCACACGCATCCGGCGGATGTCCACCAGCGGCAAAGGCCCTGACCGCTGCGCCGGCAGATTCCACGTGTAGTTCTGCCAGTTCCATCGGCCGTCCGGTGTCCGGACCACCAGAATGTCCGCTCCGTCCACACGCACGGACTGAATGACCGGCCGCGGTCCGTCCAGGACGGATGATTCATCGAGCTGCACCACAATCGATTCGGCCCGCAGCAGCGGCTGGCCGGATGACCGCTCCCGAATCTCGATGTCATCGACTGTCAGACGGTTCAGGCCGTTGAGCTGAGTGCGTCCGAGATCCAGCGACAGATCGGGAGCCAGAAGGGCGAACTGTTTCAGCAGCTCCGCCTGAGCCAGCCGATGCCGGTCATTCCAGTAGCGAAATGCCAGGCCGCCGCCCACCACACCGGCGGTCGTTGCCAGACACAGCATCCATTTGATCACCGGCGAAAACTTCATGCATCCATGCGGAAGTCTGTGGGGCGATCCGCTTTCCCTGTCGGATCCGCATGCCCCCGAACCATCACCTGCCAGACAGAATTCTCATACGGGCGCCCCGATGGTGTCGTCCCCCGGTGTCCATCAGGGATTCCGCCACACCCTCAGACTGCCCCGCGGAATTCCGGCAGCTGCAGCCACAGCCAGCGGGAATTCCGCCGGCAAACGATACCGCAGCGATCCAACGAACACCATATGAACCGCCAGAAACAGCACGAACGGGCCGGCCGTGATCAGCACACCAGACAGCCCCAGACCGCCGAATCGCCAGCCTCGCCAGCAAAACCAGAAGAAAATCCCATAGATCACAGCACACACTGCCTGAACTGCCCACCCTGCCCCGATTGTGGCGGGGACAGGCTGAAGAAAGCGGCGGGCCTTGGCCACCGCCAGCCATGCCGCTCGCGCCGGATGCTGCAGCAGAAATTCCAGGGCCCGCCGCTGGTAGTGAGCGTTCATTTCGTATTCCGACAGGGATTCCATGACGTTGTCCCGGTCGAAGAACGTCATGTCGCTGCTTCCATCGGCTTCGGGATTCAGCCCGTCATACAGCGAGGGGCCACTCCACAGCGACGTGACCACCCAGTGGCCGGTCACCTGGTGATTGCGCAGTGCCCAGGGAAACATGGCGGCGCTGAATCCCAGAAAAAGGACGCCCGCGGCCGTCAGGCGGATGCGCCAGGATCCTTTCAGGAACATCAGCACGGCCACTTCCGCCGGCAGCAGCCAGGGCAGAAACCCGGGCCGGACAAGCACAGCCGCGGCAAGCAGCATGCCGGCTGCTGCCGCGGACATCAGGGTCCTGCGGCAGTCCGCCGGACCGGCCGACGAAGAACGGGCGGTGAGTCGTGCCAGGGCCAGCAGACCGGCCAGCATCCAGAACGTGAACCAGGTTTCCGACAGGATGAGCACACTGCCGGCCACCTGGAACGGATGGACGGCCATGACAGCGGCTGCCACTGTTCCGGTGCGGCTGCCGACAAGCTGTCGGCCCAGCATCCAGGTGAGCACACAGCAGGCGGCTCCGATGCCGGCCAGCAGAATCCGCGCGGCATGAATACTGTCACCGAACAGTCGGATCGATGCGGCCAGCAGCAAAGGAAACCCGGGAACCCGCAGCACACGACGCGGCGGCTGATGAATTGCGTAATCGCGTCCGGCGGCGATGTTGTGTGCCAGTTCCCAGTATCCGTTGGCGTCGCCTTCCACGAAGAACGACCGGCCGGCATCCTGAACATGCCGTTCCACCAGCTCCGCAGCGCCCACGCGCAGAATCAGTGCCAGAAGAAAAATGCTGCCGGCCGGGAACAGCGGGCGTTCCCAAAAACCGGCTGGTGGCGGGTCGAGATCACTTTCGCCGGACATCGCGCACCCAGATTTCGTGCAGTTGTTCCAGTTCTACGGCGATGTCCGGATGGGCATCCAGAAGATTCGTCTGTTCCGAAACCGATTCGTCCAGATTGACCAGAAACCGGTCGACATGAAGCGGAGCAGCCCCGGCTGTCGTGTCCCGGGGATGAGCGAGCAGTTTCCAGGGACCGTGGCGGACGGCCCACTGAGGTCCCCGGGACGTGCGTCCCGACTGCCAGTGGAAAACAGAATGCGGTCCGGGAGCCGACGGCGAACGAATCACGTCGGTGATGTCGTGTCCGTCCAGACCGGGCTCGTCGGGCAGTCCGGCCAGAGCCAGAAGCGTGGGAACCCAGTCGCATCCGGTGACCATCTGACTGCGCACGGCGTTTCGCGGCAGCGTGCCCGGCCAGGAAATCATGGCGGGAACACGGATGCCTCCTTCGAACAGACTGAATTTGGCTCCGCGATACGGTCCGGAACAGCCTCCGCCTCCGAACGTGCGGATTTCCGTGCTGTGGCCATGGTCGGACTGAAAGACGACGATCGTGCTGTTCGTCAGGTGCAGATGGTCCAGATGCCGCAGTACCCGGCCGACAGTTTCATCCATCGTCGACACGAATGCCGCATAGTGGCGGCGCGGCGGCGGCAGATCGCGGTAATGCCGCCGCCAGCGTTCGGAAGGCTGCAGGGGATAGTGTGGAACGTTCAGCGCCCAGTAAAGGAAAAACGGTTCGTCCTGGTGTCCGGAAATGAACCGAATCGCTTCGTCAGCCATCAGATCCGGAAAATATCGGCCTTCATGAAACACTTCCTGTCCGTTGCGCCACAGGTCGTGTTCATTGGGACCGTCCCAGTAGAAAAAGTGCGAATAATTGTCGATGCAGCCCCCCAGATGTCCGAACGATTCCTGAAATCCCTGTCCGTTCGGAGTTTTCGACGGATGATGGCCAAGATGCCATTTTCCCACATGACCGGTGGCATAGCCGCCGCGAGCGAACATTTCCGCCACGGTGACCACATCCGTCGGCATGCCTCCGGCATCGTTTCTCGGCACATTTCCCGGAACACCGGCCCGCTGCGGATATCGTCCCGTGATGAATGCGGCTCGGGAAGGCGAACAGACCGGAGCGGCTGCATAGCACTGAGTGAACCGGACGCCCCGTTTCGCGAGGCGATCCAGTTCCGGAGTCATGAGATCGTCCGCCCCGTAACACCGCAGGTCCACGCTGCCCAGGTCGTCCGCCAGAATCATGATGACGTTCGGTGGCCGTCCCACGGCGAACTCGGCGTTCAGGACCACACTGCAGACACAGACCAGGCTGCAGACACGAAAAAGCATCCGGCGCACGCGGACTGCTCCGGACTGTGCTGGCAGACGATCTGGCATACCGGCTCCCTTTTTTCGAACACGGCCGCTCATCACGGCGCCGCGGTCGGACCGGTCCGACCGGCTCCGTCCGGATTCCGGCGGACCGCTTCCTGCAGGTCCGCGTCATCGGGAATCCCGATGTACGGCAGATTGCGGAATTCGTCGTTGTAATCCAGACCGTAACCGACCACGAACGCGTCCGGAATCTGAAAACAGAAATAATCGGGTTCCAGGTTCACGACGGTTCGAGCGGATTTCCACAGCAGCACGGCTGAACGGACACTGGCCGGTTCGAAGGCGGCCACGGCGTCATACAGGCCGCTCATCGTGTGGCCGGTGTCGAAAATGTCATCCAGAATGACGACATCCCGTCCCTTCAGGTCAGGCACCAGGCGGCTGTCGATCTGCAGAACGCCGGGACGGGTTCTCGCCCCGCTGTAACTGGATGCTTCGATCAGAGCGACCCGCAGGGGAATGCTGGTGGCGCGAATGAGATCTGCCAGGAGCACCACGCTGCCGGTCAGGACACCCAGAATCGTCAGCGGGCGTCCCTGGTACTGTTCGCTCAGACGCCCGCCCAGTTCCCGAACACGGGTCCGGATTTCGGCTTCGGGAATGAGAACCTGCATGATGGACGCATGAACGAGTGCGGCAGAGGGACTTTCCGGAGCGGACTGTACCGGCAGCAGATGTCCGTTTCATCTGCGCAGCCGGCCGAATCGGCGTAATCGGACGCCTGCGACGGGTTTTCCCGGCTCCAGTCCGCAGCCTGAGACGGCAGCAGCACGCATGACCTACGTTTCAGCGTGCCCTGTTCTTTGCGCGAAAGGTGTCCTGCCGTCTCCTGGCTGCCGAACCATGAAACACGTTCGTGACCTGCTGAAACATTCGACGATTTACATGATCGGGCAGATCCTCACACGGATGGCCTCGATCCTGATGCTGCCCCTGTACACGTACTGCCTGACACCGGCGGAATACGGCATCATCGCCCTGCTCGATCTGACGGCCGCACTGCTGTCCACACTGATTGCCGGAGGCATGGTGCCTGCCATCAGCCGGCATCACTTCGACGGCGACGACGAATCGCATTTCGACCGCGTCTGGTGGACCGGTCTCATGTCGGTCACGGCCATCGCCGTGACCGTCTGCCTGCCGATCTGGGTGTTTCGCCGTCCCCTGGCCGACCTGACTCTGGGAACTCAGATCACCGACGGCGCCTGGTTCTACACGCTGACGGTTCTGACCATCATCACGGCCGCCGTCGGGCAGACAGTCGACGCGTATCTGCGCATTCTGAAATGGTCCGGTGTGTTCGTGAGCATCTCACTGGGACGCCTGCTGCTCAACGTGGGACTGAATGTGTGGTTTCTGGTGAAACTGAAAATGGGCGTGGAAGGCCTGCTGCTGGGCAACCTTCTGGCCACTGCGGCCAATACGCTGGTGCTGCTGACGGTCTTCGTGCGAACCCGAGGTGCTTTCCGCCTGGATCTGACGATCTTTCGACAGATGCTGCACTTCAGCCGGCCGCTCATCGTCACTTCTCTGGCATCGATGATGCTGCATGAAGTCGACCGGTTTCTTCTGGCTCTGTACGCCGATCTGGATGAAGTCGGCGTTTACGCTCTGGCTCACAAAATCGGCTTCGCCGTGCATACCCTGTGCCTGCTGCCGCTGCTGTCCATCTGGCACGTGACGATTTACGAAATCGACCGGCTGCCCAATGCCGAACAGGAATTTCGCCGCATGTTCCGCTGGTTCGTTTCGGGAGTCGGCGTGCTGTTTCTGGGGGCCAGTCTCACGGTGCACCCGGTGCTGCCGTGGCTGACAACCGATGACTACGGACCGGCGATCGATCTGATTTCCGTCATTCTTCTGGGATTCTTCATCTTCGGACTCAGCTTTCATTTCGAAGTGCCGGCGCTGCTGAGCAAGCGAACTCAGCTGCTGCTGCCCGGTTCCCTCATCGCTCTGGCTGTCAACATCGGCACCAACATGATACTCATTCCCCCGCTGGGTGCCTGGGGAGCCGCCTGGGCCGGTGTGATCACCTATGCGGTCTATTCATTCGTGATTCTGTACTGCTGCCGCACCGTGAAAACCATCGACTATCCGCTCCTGCCGTCCGCTTTCAAACTGGCAGCCTTCTGCGGTACCTGGATGGCGGTCCGGTATCTGGCCTTCCCGTCCCTGGGCGCCATCGGCCAGATCGTGCTGTCCGTCGCCGTGTGCAGCGTCTGGGCGCTGGTTCTTCTGGGGCCGGATGCCCTGGTCTGGTGGAAACACCGCCGGCACGAAGCCGATCCGATCACGGATTCCGCCCCCGCGCAGCAGACCCAGGTGGCAGAAGAAGAACCGGCTCTGGTCTGAAAGCCGGATGGATCCACACGGCTTCCCTGCAGCCGGATCGGTTCATCCGTGCTGCCAGCCGCCCGGTGCCAGAATGTGTTCTCCGGATTCATCCCGCAGCCGACAGCCGGGCTCCGCCGTCACGGTGCCGACCGGATAAAGCTGACGACTTTCGACGAATGAAGGCAGGTTCGGATCGTCGTCGGCGACGGCCAGAAGCAGCTCAAAATCCTCCCCGTCCGTCAGCGCGGCCTGCACACGACCGGCCTGGCCTTCCCGGCCGGCGGCCGGCACATCGGGGTGCACCGGAATCCGAGCCGCGTCGATGACGGCTCCTGTGCCCGAAGCATCCATCAGACGGTGCAGGTCGATGGCCAGACCATCACTGATGTCGATCATGGCATGGATGTCCAGACGATTTGCGAGCAGTCCGGCCAGATCGATCCGCGGTTCGAATGTCAGATGCCGGCCGGACCGCAGACTGCCTCCCAGCGGCCCGCTGACCAGAAGAACATCTCCCGGCCGTGCTCCGGACCGCAGCACAGGTCGCGGGCCCAGAGGCCTGCCTGTCAGGCACACGCTGATGACGACCGGTCCGTTCCAGGTATTTGTGTCTCCGCCGGCGACCGTGAACTGTCGCGATTCGGCCAGCTCGGCGATCCCGTCGAACAGGCGGCCGACCATCTCCGCCGAACGGTTCAGATCGGGAACAGCCACGCAGACGAAGGCGGCTTCCGGATGACAGCCCATGGCCGCCAGGTCGCTGAGATTCACGGCGACGGCTTTGCGGCCGATCAGAGCGGGCGATGTCGCCGCCAGATCGAAGTGGACTCCGTCCAGCAGCATGTCGGTCACGACCACCGTTTCTGCTCCGCCGGAAACCGTCAGGACGGCGCCATCGTCTCCGATGCCAACGGTCACCGGAGACCGCGGGGGGAAGCGGCTGCGCAGTTCTTCAATGAATTCCCGTTCACTGGGCATATCGACAGCCTGCCGGATTCCGCAGAGATCCTGTGCGGGATGACACCGGATGCCGCATCCTGCCCTGCCGACCTGACTCCGGAAACCGACCATCGGTGTTCACGCAGTCGGATGCCGGATCGGCGATCTGAGGCCCCGTTCAGAATGCAGCCGGACTGTATTCCGGTCCCGACCGGTCGTCCAGAACGAAGCCGTCTTTCCTTGCGCTGCGCCGGCTGCCGTATGGCGGCCGTGAAAGGAATCGTGCGGCATCGGATCCGCCGGGGACCGGTCGAGCGGTTGATCCGATCGGCCGACCTGTCCTGCTTCAGCGGCTTCGGGAATTCCGATGAGGAAGTGTCTTCGGCACTCGCCTTCGGTCAGTCCGTGCTTCACAATCAGGCCGACACGATTTTTGAACCGTCCGTTTTCTGACGCAGTCAGTTCTGTTCTGAACGAACGTGGTATTTGCGATGCACAAAAAATCTGTGACCGTCGGGCTTCCCGGCGTCGTCTGCCTGATCGTCTGTCTGACCGCGGTTTCCGGTCAGGCTGCTCCACCGGTCGAGCTGCGGGCAGACGGTGATCTGCAGTGGCGACGCGGCAATATGCATACGCATTCTCTGTGGAGCGACGGCGACGATTATCCCGAAACGATTGCTCGCTGGTACCGTGATCATGGCTACCAGTTTCTCGTATTCACCGATCACAACACGCTGCTGAGTCAGGAACGCTGGATCGATGTGGAAAACAACAAGGGCGGACTGCCGGCATTCGAAAAGCTGAAAGCGGCCGGATTTCCGCCCGACTGGATCGACACGCGCGAACGCGAAGGCCGCACCCAGGTACGGCTGAAAACATTCGATGAAATCTTCGATCTGCTGGCGGTTCCGCAGCGTTTCCTGCTCATTCAGGGAGAAGAAATTTCCGACCGGTTCGGACGGCTTCCCATCCACCTGTGTGCCACGAACACGTCGGAGCTGCTGCCTCCTCTGGGCGGCGAATCGGTGACGGATGTCATCCAGCGAAACATCCAGGCGGCCATCGCGTACAGAGAACGGACGGGCGAAAAAACGCTCGTTCATCTGAATCATCCCAACTTCTTTTATGCCGTGACCGCCGAACAGCTCATGCATGTGGTCGGGGAGAACTTTTTCGAGGTGTACAACGGGCACCCGGCCGTTCACAACCGGGGCGACGATCAGCATGCGTCCACGGATCGCATGTGGGACATCATCAACACCTGGCGACTGGCCCGGCTCGACCTGCCCGTCATGTACGGACTGGCCACCGACGATTCCCACAGTTACCACAAAGACGTGTCCATCAGAGATTCGCAGCCCGGTCGCGGCTGGGTGATGGTGCTGACCGATGAACTCACACCGGACGCCCTGGTCACCGCTCTGGAAGCCGGCCGTTTCTATGCGTCTTCCGGAGTCACTCTGACATCCGTTCAGTTCGCCGACCGGACGCTGACCGTGTCCGTGGATGCCGAACCTGGCCTGACGTACACCATCGATTTCATCGGCACGCGGCACGGATTCGATGACACGTCTCAGCCGGCATCGGATGATCCCCAGGAAGCGGCGCAACGGACCCGCGTGTACAGCAGCGACGTGGGACAGGTTCTGAAATCCGTCACGGGGCCGGTCGGACGCTACGTCTTCCAGGGGGACGAAATCTACGTGCGGGCGGTGGTGACTTCGTCACGGCTGCACCCCAATCCCGCCGAGAAAGGGGAATTCGAACGCGCGTGGGTGCAGCCCGTCGTTCCCTGACCCGTCCGGCGTTCTCTGCGGGGAAATTTGAAAAGGCCGTTCTGTTACCGGCAGACTTTCTTCTCCCGGGCGCCTACACTGTCTGCAGGCCGACAGCGGCCGGTCCGGCGGCTGTTCCGGACCGTTTCATCGGCCCTGTCTGTCGGCAGCAGAAGATCCGTTCTGCCGGATCCGAATTCGTGCGGCCCCCTGCCTGTCTGCTGCATCCTTCCGTTTCCACCACGTTTCAGGTCCTTCCATGCTGTCTTTGCTGCGTGTTCGTCCGTTTGTTTTCGTCTGTCTGCTGGCCCTGTTCGGCTGTGCGGGAAATTCGACCACAGCCGATGCCGATCCGGGCGGCGGCGGGAATACGGCCGAATCGTCAGCGGCGTCCGGCCCACCGAAGAAACTCAATGCCGCGCACATTCTCATTCAGCACAAAGACAGCCAGCGTGCGTCGGCCGGAATCACACGAACCAAAGAAGAAGCCCTGCAGCGGGCCCGGGAAGTCGCTGCGAAAGCTCAGGCCGAAGGTGCCGACTTCGCCGCTCTGGCCCGCGAATACAGCGATGGTCCGTCCGGACCGGAAGGCGGCGATCTGGGAGACTTCGAGCCGCGCATGATGATCCCCGAATTCTCGCAGGCCACCATGAAACTGGACATCGGACAGGTCAGCGATCCGGTGGAATCACCGTTCGGGTATCACATCATTCTCAGAAAGAAAGTCGTTGGAGATCTCAACGCAGCCCACATTCTGATTCAGTACGCCGGCTGCGCGCGGGCGGATGATTCCATCACGCGAAGCAAAGAAGAAGCATTCGCTCTGGCTTCGGAAATCGCCGACCGGGCCCGCGCTGAAGGCGCCGACTTCGCCGCTCTGGCCCGCGAATATTCCGACGGTCCCAGTGCCCGCAACGGCGGCGATCTGGGAGTCTTTTCGCCGGGCCGTATGGTCAAAGCCTTCAGTGATGCCACCGTGCAGCTCCAGATCGGCGAAATCAGCGATCCCGTGGAAAGTCCGTTCGGATTCCATGTGATTCTCCGCAAGCCACTGCCCCGGCGCATTTCCGCCCGGCACATTCTCGTCCAGTACGCCGGGTCGGAACGAGCCGATTCCGCCATCACCCGGACGAAAGACCAGGCCCGTGCGCGAATGGCCGAATGTCTGGAAAAAGCACGGGCCGGAACCGACTTCGCCGCTCTGGCCCGCGAATACAGCGATGGACCGTCTGCGTCCCGGGGCGGCGACCTGGGGGAGTTTCCCGAAGGGGTCATGGCACCTGCTTTCAACGACGCCGCGTTCGCTCTGGAAGTCGGCCAGATCAGCGACATCGTGGAAACCCCGTTCGGATTCCACATCATTCAGCGTTACAGGTAGATGTGATGTTTCCGAGGCGCGTTCGGCGGGCGGTCCGACCGGACGACGTGGCATTCCCTGTCGGGATGAACGGAAACAGCGTCATGGCGGACCATCACCACTGCGGGCCATCGCCACAATCAGGCCGGCTGCCGTGACATTGACCAGCAGATTGGTGCCGCCATAACTGATGAACGGATGCGGAACGCCTTTGGGCGGCACCATGGCGGTGACCACGGCCACGTTGATCAGCGCCTGCAGAATCAACTGCAGCAGCAGCGTCTGCCCGAACGTCCAGGCGAACGACTGCGGGCGCAGATGGGCCAGTGCGGCACGTCCCGTCAGCAGAACGCCGGCCCACAGAATGACCAGGGTCAGTGTGCCGGCCAGTCCCAGTTCTTCTCCGATGACGGCAAAAACGAAATCCGTATTCGCTTCAGGAAGATAACTGAGTTTCTGCCAGCCGCTGCCGATGCCTGTTCCCTGCAGCCCGCCGGCTCCCAGCGACAGCAGAGACTGACGAATCTGCCAGGGCGCTTTCGACAGATCCTGCCAGGCGGCCACGAAGCCGCTGATCCGCTGAAGCTGGTACGGCTTCAGAATCAGCAGACCGCCGGCGGCCGGGATGGCCAGCCCAGCGGTGAGGGCGAAGTACCGCAGCGGCCAGCCTCCGATGAACAACGCCATCAGATAGCTGATTCCCAGGAAAACCGTCGCCCCCAGGTCCGGTTCCTGAGCGACCAGGGGCAGAACCAGAATCGGAGGCAGCAGGATTCCGGGCAGAGTACGTATCCGGTATCCGGCGGCGCGGCAGCGGACCAGCAGATCGGCTGCCGCCAGTGGAAGAATGAGACGTCCCAGTTCGGACGGCTGAACAGACAGCCCGTTCACACGAATCCATCTCTGCGCTCCGTTCACCCGGCTGCCCACGCCCGGCACCAGAACCAGGATGAGCAGTCCTGTCAGGACGAACAGAGCCGGCCGCGCAAGCCGCTGCAGCTGCGCCGGACGCATCTGAGCGGCCACGAACCCGCAGCAGATCGAAAACGCCAGATAGGTCAGGTGCCTGGACAGAAACACGGAATCCGCCCGGCTGGGCATCGATGTCAGACTGGCGCTGTGCACCATCTGAATTCCCACACCGACCAGCACGCAGATCAGCGCGATGAACAGCCGCCGCATGTCCCGCCGGTTGCGCAGGTCCGATGCGTCCGATGACAGCGGATGTTCGCAGAGGGAAGCAGAAGACATGGCTGCAGACGGTTTCTCAGACGAATCGGCCGGACGTCCGACACCTCACGGCACAATGCCGCTGCAGCAGCCGCGAGAATGCCGACGCGACACCGAAGGAATCATTGCGGTCGGATGGTCCGGATCGTTCTAATGGCACATCCTGTTTTTCTGCTTCAGGACGGGGACACGCCGGCGCCGCAGAATATGCCCGATCGATGCGGCCAGGCTGCCGGCATGGTGCGTCTGCCGACTGACATCGACCGTGGAAACCGGCAGGCGTCAGTCAGGTTGTCCTTTCCGCCATCCCGCGCTCCGGAAAAGGGGCCGGTGACGAGGCTGAAACCGATGTTCCCGACCAGATCTGCTCAGGAGACGGAAAAATGAAGCGATTATTCTGCCTGACGTTTCTGTTCTGTCTGTGCGGACTGCCGCAGGCGGGGGCGGACGCACCGTTCAGGTGGACAACCATCCGCGGCCGCATCGTGTTCGACGGTCCGGCGCCGGAAACGACGAAGCTGGAAATCACGCGGGACGAAGAATTCTGCGGACAGTTCGCTCTGCGCGACGAATCTCTGCTGGTCCATCCGTCCGATGGCGGCGTGAAAAACGCGGTCGTTTTTCTGAGAACCAGACAGACCGTTCCCGTACACCCGTCCTATGCGCAGCCCCCGCGGCAGACGGTGCATCTGGACAATGTGCAGTGCCGTTTCGTTCCAAGAATTCAACTGCTGCGCACCGGTCAGACGTGGGAAGTCGGCAGCACCGATCCCATCGCCCACAACGTAGCCGTGTACGCTCGCCGCAACGATCCGTTCAGCCAGGTGATTCCCCGGAACGAACCTCTGAGACACACGTTTTCCCGACCGGAATCTGTACCGGTTCGCATCGACTGTTCGATCCACGCCTGGATGCGGGCGTGGCTGGTCATCACCGATCATCCCTACGCGGCTGTGACGGACGAACATGGCCGATTCGAAATCGCCCGCGTGCCACAGGGAACCTGGCCGTTTCGTTTCTGGCATGAACGCTGCGGTCCTCTGACGAAACTGCATCAGGCCGGCCAGACGCGATCGCTGAAATCCGGCATCTGGAAACTCGACCTGAGCGACGACATCCTCGATCTGGGCGACCTGACGGTCGATCCGGAACTCCTGAAACCATGACGGCGTACGCCCGTCTGCATACCATTGCCTGCTGCGGGAACGGGCTGCGTCCCATCCGAAGCGTTCTGTGGAGGGACGCGCTTTGTCGCGTCCGCGTGGATCGGGAATCGTCCGGACAGTCGTGTTCCGGATCAATTCCGGCCGGTCCGTCAGGGAACCCTTGCCGCCGGCGAATTCCACGGCAGAATAGGCAGTTCACACTGTTTCCTCTCCCTGTATCCTGTGAGCCCTGTACTCAGTGAGATTCCTGCCATGAAAATCCTCATTGCACTGCTGCCGTCTCTGATGATTCTGATGACGGTCTCGTCTTCCGCCGAAGCGGCGAAATCCGTCCACGACTTTTCCATGAAGTCCCTTCAGGGAGAAACCGTCGATCTGTCTGAATACCGCGGAAAAGTGCTGCTCATCGTCAACACGGCCAGTCGCTGCGGCCTGACCCCTCAGTACGAACAGCTCCAGGCCATGTACGAAAAATACAAAGATCAGGGGCTGGTGGTTCTGGGCTTCCCCTGCAACCAGTTCGGCGGACAGGAACCGGGATCGGCGACGGAAATCCGGCAATTCTGCGTGCAGAACTACGGTGTGACGTTTCCCATGTTTTCGAAGATCGAAGTCAACGGCGACGGAGCGGCGGAACTGTACCGGTTTCTGAAAGCGTCCCGGCCACTGCCCGAAGGCAGCAACGACATCCGCTGGAATTTCGAAAAGTTCGTCATCGGCAAAGACGGTCGCGTCGTCGCACGGTTCAGTCCGCGTGTCCGGCCGGATGCCGATGAACTGGTGAACGTCATCGAAGAAGAACTGGCCCGCTGACACCCGCATCAGCCGGACCCGACCGACGCCCGGAACGACCCTTTTCCAGAAGAAACCCGTTCCGGCTGCCGGACTTCCGGAATCGCGACCGGGACCGGGCCGAACCGTTCTGTGAACCGGCCCGGTGGCGATCGGGAGCGGGTGCCCGTTCCCGTTCCGGACAGCCTGGTGACGGATCATTTCGCAACCGGCCTGTTCGGGAAATTCGGCCGCGGAAGGAACATCTGCGATGCGCCTGTCTCACACACGACGACGGATGATTCAGGTCAGTGCCGGCGGGGTTGTATCCGGTCTTCTGAAGGACACCAATGGTGCTGTCGACGGGGCCGGATCGACAGCTTTTTCGCCGGCCGATCGACAGAAATCCGCCGCAGATCCCATGAACCCCGAAGCGCTTCGTGATCGACTGGTCCGCTGCCTGGGAGGCCCCTGGCCGGATCCCGGTCCGCTGCGCCCGGTGGTGAGAAGCACAGTTCAGAAAGACGGCTACCGGATCGAATCGGTCACCTGGGAAGCGGAACCGGACGACCGCGTTCCGGCCCTGCTGCTGATTCCCGACGGCGTATCGGCCGCCCATCCGGCTCCGGCGATTGCCGTCTGGCATCAGCACGCCGGCAACTACAGGCTGGGCAAATCCGAACCGGCCGGACTGGCCGGCGACCCCATGCATCACACCGGCGTGGCTCTGGTTCGCGAAGGCTATGTGGTTCTCTGCCCGGATGCACTGTGTTTCGAAGAACGGCAGGACCCGACCGGACGTCTGGCCGGGCCGCAGTTCGAACGATTCGAGTTTCTTCGGTACGTCGTGGCCGGACGCTGCCTGGCCTGGAAAAACATTCTCGACATGCGCCGCGCCGTCGACTTTCTCTGTGAACGCCCCGAAGTCGATGCAGACCATCTGGGATGCTGCGGCCATTCGATGGGATCCACTCACACCTGGCTGGTGGGACCCCATGAACCGCGTCTGAAGGCACTTGTCGGCAACTGCTGCCTGCCCACCTATTCGGCAATCGAAGAACACCGCCTGCTGCACTGTTTTCCGAATTTCATACCCGGCTGGCAGCAGTACGGCGACACCCCTGAAATCGCCGGGCTGACGGCTCCCCGGGCTCTGCATCTGAATCTGGGAGAAAACGATTCCGGTTCTCCCATCGAGCAGGCGCGGGACGGCGTGGAACGCATCGCCCGCATGTATGCCGCTCAGAATGCATCCGACCGGTTTCGTTTCTTCATCGAAGCCGATACCGGCCATGTTCTGTCCGAGGCCATGTGGGAACAGATGCGAAGCTGGTTCCGAATGCACCTGGGCTGACGGAAGCGGGATGGCGATCGTCCGGTGCCGCGACCGCAGCAGCCGGCCGCTCAACATGGCAACAGGACATTGTTTCTGCCATCGCTGCTGCGTGTTCAGGCATCGATGATGCCATGAATGGGCGTTCCGAAATCGCGTTCCAGACGTTTCCGTCCGGGAACCTGAAGTCGCCGCACATCCAGACCAAGCTGATGCAGCACGGTTGCATGGATGTCGGTGACATAATGCCGGTCTTCCACGGCGTGGAAGCCCAGTTCGTCCGTGGCTCCGTGCGCGATTCCGCCACGAATTCCGCCACCGGCCATCCAGACGGAAAATCCGTACGGGTGATGATCCCGCCCGCTGGTATGCTGTGATCCAGGAGTCCGTCCGAACTCCGTGGCCCAGACAACCAGAGTTTCATCCAGCAGACCCCGCTGCCGCAGATCCTTCAGCAAAGCACCGATCGGCTGATCCACCTGGCGGCACAGACGGGCGTGTCCCCGGCGCAGGTTGGAATGAGCATCCCAGCTTCCGGCGCCGCCGTTGCTGCCGTGATAGACCTGAATGAACCGTACGCCTCGTTCCGCCAGACGACGGGCGGTGAGCATCTGCCGCCCAAAGACGTCTGTTTCCTTCTGTCCCACACCGTAGGCAGCCTGAACGGCTGCCGTTTCCTGAGACAGGTCGACGACTTCCGGAACGGCCGTCTGCATGCGGAAGGCCAGTTCATAGGAACGAATGCGTGCTGTCAAAGCGGTATCATCGGGATACTGATGCGCCGTCATCGTGTGCAGCCGCCGCAGAAGATCGAATTCCGCCTGCTGTTCCCGAGCCTGCATCTGCGGATCGCGGCTGACGTACGGCATGCTGTTGTGCGGGTCCACGCTGAGCGGCACACCGTCGTACTGTGGTCCCAGATAGTTGGCTCGATGCGCTTCCTGACCGCCGCAGCAGTCGGCCACCGGCGTTCCCATCACAACGAATTCCGGCAGGTTCTCATTCAGCGTTCCCAGGCCCCAGGCGGCCCAGGAACCGATCGTCGGAAAGAAACCATCCACCCGGTGACGGCCGGTGTGGAACTGAAGCTGGGCTCCATGATTGCTGTCTTCCGTCCACATCGATCGAATCAGACACAGGTCGTCCGCACAGGAAGCCACATGCGGCCACCAGTCGCTGATTTCCAGCCCGCTTTCTCCGTGCGGCCGAAAACGGGTCTGCAGCGGAAAACATTCGGTCCGCACGAACCCGTTGTTGGGGTCGAATGCGACGACCCGTTCGTTTTCCAGATAGGGAGACTTCAGGATATCGGCGTGAGGCGTTTCATCGATGGTTTTGCCGGCATAGCGGTTCAGAGCCGGTTTGGGATCGAACGATTCCAGATGACTGGCCCCGCCGATCATGAACAGCCAGATGACGCTTTTCGCCCGCGGAGCGATCCGGGCGGCGGCCGACAGGGCATCGGACGCGGCCGCATCCCGCTGCAGCATGGACGCCAGCACCGTGGTGCCGAATCCCAGACCGGAACGCAGCATGACCTGGCGACGTGTTGCGACAGACCCCGGAACAGACATTGCAGTTACCTCACCGTGATGAAGTCGTTGTGGTTGATCAGAACATGCACCAGATTGCGTCGGGCCCGCTGTTCCGGCGACATGTCCGTTTGCCCGGACCCGCTGCCGGCTTCCGAAACCGCCTGCCGGTTCGGCTGCAGTTCGTCCGTCTGCTGCAGCAGAAACTCCCGACACGCAGCCTGTTCCTCCGGATTCGGAGGCCGAGACAGCAGTTCCAGAAACGCCCGTTCGATGAATCGATCAGCATCCGCTGCCTCCTGCGACAGCCGCTCAGCGGCCTGGCGGGCACTGCGGACGGTCAGATCGCTGTTGACCATGGCCAGGGCCTGCTGAGGAATCACGCTGGTCGATCGGCGATAGCACTCATTCGGACTGGCCGCATCGAACAGAACCAGCATGGTGGCCTGTTTTTCGTACGCGTGTTCGATGTACAGGCTGCGCCGCGTCGATTCGTCGGCTTCACGAAACGGCACGACCGGTCCGCCCATGGTCCGGTCCAGCGTGCCGGCCACCGCGAGGATGCTGTCCCGCACGCATTCCGCATCGATCCGCTGAACGCGGGCCCGTGAGAGAAAACGGCCGTCCGGATCCGCCTCGGCCGAATCGGCAGTGACTTCCGACGACAGACGCCACACACGGGATGTCAGAATCACCCGATGCAGATGTTTCATGCTCCAGCCATGTTCCATGAATTCCGCCGCCAGCCAGTCCAGCAGTTCCGCGTGTTCCGGACGAGCTGTCCTCATTCCGAAATCGAACACATTTTCAACCAGCGGGGCTCCGAAATGCCACATCCAGATGTCATTGACGGCGACACGGGCTGTCAGAGGATTGTTGCGGGAGACGATCCATCGCGCCAGAGCCGTCCGTCGTCCCGTGCTGCGGGCGGGATAATGTTTTCCCGTGGGAGTGTACTTCTGATCGTCTTTCGCGGCGTCCTGCCGCACCTTCTCCAGCTCCTTCTGTGCCGTGCTGAGTTCCTTTTCGGCCTTCTGGATGGCCTTTTTGCGTTCCGGTTCGGTGTCGATGCTGCGGGCGGCTTCCAGACCGGCCTGTTTTCGATGAACATTCAGTTCGGCCGCCGCCACGCGATATTCCTGTTCCTTCTGCAGGGCTGTCTGTTCACGGGCCTTCTGGAGGGCCGGCGTGCTGTCCGGGAGGAGGCCGGCGCGGCCCCGATCGGCTTCCAGCCGGGCCTGCAGAGACGCCAGTTTCAGACGGGCCACGTGAAGAGCTTCCTGCGCCGGTCCGGAAGATGCCTCGGCACCGTCGGCACCGGTCAGTGTGGCCACCTTCGCTTCGGCAGCCCGGACCTGCTGCTGGGCCCGTTCCAGATCCTCTTCCACAACGAAATCCCGAAGCGACGGCCAGGAAGCAAAGACCGGCAGCCACACTTCCGCTGGTTCGTAGGATCCGCCGAGCACCACGGGGACAGCGGGAGAAACCGGATGGTCTTTGTCCGGGTGTTTTTCATTCCCGCGGATGTAAACATACGTTTCGGCGTCCGGGGACGCGTCGAAGGCCCGCGGCAGGCCGTCCTGCATGAGATCGGCCTGGCCGGGCAGTCGGTCCGTCCGCACATGATGCGGCTCGAAAATCGCCCGAAACGCGTAATACTCGCGCTGGTCGATCGGATCGTACTTGTGGTCGTGACAGCGGGCACAGTTGATCGTCGTGGCCAGAAATGCCTTGGCCGTGTGTTCCACCGTCGCGTCCAGCCAGATGTTCCGATTGCTGTTGTGGTAGTTGCGAACCAGAAAACCGGTTGCCGCCAGAACGTTCGGATCTTCCGGCGCCAGCTCATCACCGGCCAGCATTTCCGTCACCATGCGGTCGTAGCCGCGATCGGCATTCAGCGACCGTACGATCCAGTCCCGCCAGTGCCAGATGTGGCGCTGACTGCCCCGCACGGCCATCTTGTACCCGTCCCAGTCGCTGTATCTCCAGACATCCATCCAGTGCCGCGCCCAGCGTTCTCCATGGTGCGGGCTGGCCAGCAGGCGATCCACCGCACGCTCCCACGCATGGTCACTGCGATCATTCAGCAGGGCGGCCATCTGTTCCCGAGTCGGCGGCAGACCGATCAGGTCGAAAGACGCCCGCCGCAGCAGGGTTCGCCGATCGGCCATGGCGGCCGGCGCTATGCCGTGTTCCTGCCACGATCGAAACACGAACGCGTCGATCGGATGGCTCCAGTCCGGATCGGACACGTCCGGCACAGCCGGACGGCGAACCGGCTGCCAGGCCCAGTGCGATGACGGACCTTCCGGAATCGGTTCGTCTTCGGGAAAGGCGGCACCCGAACGAATCCATTCGGTCAGAAGGTCCGTCTGTTCCCGGGTCAGAGGTTCCCCGTCGCCTTCCGGAGGCATCCGGAGATCCGGATCGTCTGCCGTGACCCGCAGCAGCAGTTCGCTTTCTTCCGGCTGACCGGGAACCACCACGGCTCCGCTGTCACCGCCCTGAAGAATCAAAGATCCGGCGTCCAGACGCAGTCCCGACTGCTGCCGCACGGCCCCATGACACGAAACGCACTTTTCGGCCAGCAGAGGACGCACGGCATTTGTATAGATTTCCGAACCGGCCCTCGAAGATTCCGCCGGCAGAAGCAGAACACACAGAACCGCAGCAGCGGCCGGCCGAATCGTATCACGCAGAAGCTGGTTCACGACGCTTTCCAGAAACATCTTCGGAGACTGTCGGCCGGACGCATCCGTGTGCTTCAGCCCGGTCAGGAAAACAGTTCGGGCAGAGGCTGCCCGTTTTCTTCAACAAAATAACGCGGACGACCGCGGTCATCCACGTAAGTTCCGTCCAGTGGCACATCCATGTGGCGGTAGATCGTGGCGGCCAGATCCGCAGGCGTGACCGGACGATCCTGGATCGCTCCACCGTCCTGTGTGGTCGCCCCGATGACCTGTCCGTGTCGCAGACCGCCGCCGGCCAGACACATGGACATGACGATCGGCCAGTGATTCCGTCCGTCCTGACTGTTTTGAGTTCCCATATTGGGAGTCCGGCCGAATTCTCCCATGGCGATCACCAGAACCTCGTCCAGCAGACCGCGTTCTTCCAGGTCACTGACAAGTGTCGTGATCAGATGGTCGAACAGCGGCAGCAGTGGTTTCAGGCCCTTCGAAATCCCTCCGTACACGCCGCCGGGAATGCCGTGGTTGTCCCAGGTACCGGATGCCGTGTGGTAACTCAGATCGATCGTCACGAAACTCACACCGGCTTCCACCAGGCGCCGGGCCAGCAGAGCCTGCTGACACCACAGATGGCTGCCGTAACGGTCACGGACGGACTGCGGTTCCGCTGAAAGGTCGAAGGCTTTCCGGGCGCGGCCCCCCAGAACCATCTCAAACGCCTGCGCTCCGTAGGTATCCAGCGCTTCCATCATGCCGGACGCATCGATATCGGTGCGCAGCCGATCCAGGTCCCGCATGAGCTGTCGGCGGTCGGTCAGCCGGTCGCTGCTGAGTTCCTGCGGCAGTGTGAACAGATCGGCTCCCGTCATCCGGTTCAGAGGCTTTCCGACCAGATCATAAGCCGGCAGCACGGCGGCCCGGTTGCCGATGAACGGGTCGTACTGCTTTCCCAGCCAGCCTCCCCAGGCGATGTGCGACCAGTGCTTCATGAATGCCACCGATGGCGGCATCGCCGGATGGTTGGCGCCCCGTTCCCGGGCGATGACAGAAGCGATGGCCGGATACCGGTCCCCTTTGGGATTGATGCGCGGAGCCGCCTCGCGGCTGCCCGTCTGCATGACCTGATTCGGCTGGTGGTTGCTGCCCCGGCAGTCGACCGATCGTATGATCGTGAATCGATCGAGCATAGCGGCCTGTTTCGGCAGATGTTCGCAGATGATCGTTCCCGGAATCGCCGTGGAAATCGGTGAAAACGGTCCTCGGTTGTTGTAGGGCCGGTCGGGTTTCGGATCCCACGTGTCGATGTGGCTCGGGCCGCCGGTCATCCACAGCAGAATCACACTGCGGTGACTCATGGCACGCCCGTCCTGAACGGCTTCCGCACGCAGTTTCAGAAGGCGAGGCACGCTGAGTCCGGCGAGTCCGGCCAGGCCGGTTTTCAGCAGATTGCGACGGCTGCGGACCACCAGCCCTTCTGCAGTGAGCGGATGATAGTTCGTAAAGGCATGGCCGGTGTGATGGTGCATGACGGCGGGCTTTCACACTGCAGGCAACGGACCGATCCGGCAGAAGATCCGGGACATCACAGGCGGGAACATCAGTTTACCCGCATTCTCTGCGGATGCCCAGCAGTCCGGTACCGCGTTTCCGCACGAATCGAGCGATTTGATTGGGACCAAAGGGCATGTTCGGGTAGGTTTTTCATGATCTGCAGGCCGAGTTCTGCCATGGTGTTTCGTCCTTCCGGCCAGGCCGTCCGAATGACTGCGTACTTCCGGTTTTCCTGCCCGCACTGTTCCAGGTCACTCCGGATTTCCAGAGACCTGGCCGGCCAGTCCCGCCGGTGCCCTCACTGCCGACAAAGCATGCGGATTCCCGAACCGGAACCGCAGCCGACTCAGGCGGAAGACGATCTGTCGAACCTGGTCGTCCCCGTGACCGATCCGGTCCGGTCTTCCGCCGTGCGCCCGCCGCGGCGGGCGCGCCGCCGGCGATCGAAAGGGCGCTGGTTCCATGCCGGCCGCAGCGATTCGGTCAGTACCGATGTCAGTCTTCCGGTCAGCGGGGCCGTCGGGTTCGCTCTGACGGTCATCTGGCTGGGGATTCTGTTTCCTTTGAGACACACCGCTGCAGGCGCGCTGTTCTGGGAACGCGGCTGGGTTCCTTTTGCCACCACGTTTCTGATGTTCTGGTCTTTCAGCATCCTGTTCTTCAAATGGGTGCACCTGCGCACACAGCGCGAAGCGATGCTCCTGGACGTTCTGCCGACGGAACTCTCCCGACAGATCACACCGGACTCCGCCGATCGTTTTCTGCGTCACATCGAAGAACTGCCCGTGAGTCCTCAGGAAAGCTTTCTGGTCAACCGTGTCGTCCGGGGGCTGGAACACTTTCGTGTGCGGCAGCGGGCAGCCGATACGGCCACGATGCTGGAGTCGCAGTCGGCCATCGATGCCAGCAACGTGGCCGGCAGCTTCGCTTTGCTGAAAGTCTTCATCTGGTCTCTGCCGATTCTGGGGTTCATCGGCACGGTCATCGGAATCAGCGGAGCCGTTGCGGGGCTGGCCGGCAGTCTGGACAGCGCCAGCGATGTCACTCAGCTCAAAACCGCACTCACCGGAGTGTTCGATGGTCTGAAAACGGCCTTCGACACGACCCTGCTGGCGCTCATCATGAGCATGATGGTGAAAATTCCCGCATCGGGTCTGCAGAAAAGCGAAGAAGCCCTGATCACCGCGGTGGATGAATACTGCAATGAGAATCTGCTGCTGCGCCTGCACGACGGTTCGTTGCGCAGCGGTCCGGACAGTTCCGGCCGTGATGAGGAAACATTTCGCGGCATCGTCGCTTCTGTTCTGAATGAACAGCGGGCCGAACTGCACGAACAGCTTTCTCTGATGAATTCCGCCGCCGAGCAGATGCAGAATCTGCTTGCAGGAGTCGCCCGTGAAACAGCCGACGTGCGAACAGAACTGAACGGTTCCTTTCATGGCATCGCCCGCGGCCTGAAGAAACTCAACGGAGTTCTCGAACGGCTGGGCGAACAGTCCGTCGTCGTGCAGCAGGTGCAGCCCCGGAAACGCTGGTTCCTGTTTGGCCGCCGGGAGGATTCCTGATGCCGCGCCGACGGTTTTTCGACGACGAAGACGTCTCGCTGTTCCCCTTCCTGAGCGTCATTGCCTGTCTCATCGGCGTGCTCACGATGATGATTTCCACCATGGCGCTGGCCCAGATGGACGGCGAGGAAATCGCTGTCATCGAAGCGTGGGAAAAACTGCAGCAGCAGATCGACCGGACCGATTCGGAAATCGACCGCGTCTCGGAAAGACTGGCCGAATTCCAGGGGCCTGACGGAATCTCGCTGCAGGAAACCCTGCAGCGGCAGCGCGAGGAACTGGCGGCTCTGGAAGCAGAACAGAAACAACTGCAGGCACAGCTCCAGGAACTGCAGAACGTCCGGATCGTCATTCCGGAGATCGATCCGTCCCGCCGCGAAACCGTGGCCTCCCTGCAGGCGGAACTGGACGCTCTGCAGCAGGAACTGGCGCAGATGGAACGCGAACTGGAACAGCGCCTTCAGGCCGCGGAAACCACGGTGTCCGTTCTGCCGGCCGGCAGCGGTGTCCATCTGAAACCGCATTTCGTGGAATGTGCCAAAGGAGCGATCGTGCTGCACACGCAGAACCCGCCGAAGCTGATTCGCGCAGCCGAAATGGTCACCGATGCCGATTTCCTGAACGTGCTCAATACGGTCGCCGCCGGACCGGAAGACATGCTCGTCTTTCTGATTCGGCCGGATGGTCTGCCGGTCTACCGGGCAGCGAAAACACTGTGCGACGAACTGGGCATTCGCAGCGGCCGGCTGCCCGTTCCCGGTGATGGCCGCATCGATCTGACGCGTTTTTCCCGATCACGGACCGTCCCCTGACGATTTCCCCATCCGGTCTCAGAAGAAAACATGTCGCGAAGACCCCAGCCCACCGACGACGACGGCGGCCTCGACTCGCTGCTGGATACCATGACCAACGTCGTGGGGATTCTCGTTCTGGTCCTCATCATGACCCAGCTCGGTGTCAGCGACAAAGTGGCCCGGATCACAGCCGAATCCGATATCACGGCTGAAGACGTGGCGGATGCCCGACGGGAACTTGAAGAACGACGCAGCACCCTCGATGCCCTGCACCGCCAGGAACAGGCTCTGACCGAAACCGCCCCGAACACCATGCGGCAGCGTCTGCAGCAGCTTCAGGACGCTCTGGCTGACCGCCGGATTCAGGTGAAACGGCAGACCGAACGCGTCAACTCCTGGCAGCTCCGGATCGAAACCGATCGCCGTCTGGCGGAAACCCGTCAGAAAGAAATCGATGAAACCGACGCGAACCGCGAAAAACTGGCGGACGCGATTCGGTCGGCACTGGAACGCCGTGCGGAACTGGCGGCCCGTCTGGAAGATGCTCCGCAGACAACAGCGCCGCCGGACCTGAAACTCCGCATCCCCTGGCCCCGCCCGGCACCGGAAGGAGCCCAGGAACTGACATTCGTCTGCAGCGACGGCCGCCTCTACCCGATTCAGCTTTCGGTTCACCAGGAAGCCGCCCGCCTGGCCGCTCAGCAGATCATCGCCGCACACCGTCTGGACGGGAATCCCGCAGCCGGAATCGATCCGGATGCGTTCACCAGGCTGTTCACAAAGCTGCCGACTCCGCCGGACGAATTCTTTCGCGTGGAATACACAGTGGCGGATCGGCGGTGGCCCCGCATCCGCTTCTATCCCCGGGATGGCCGAGGAGCCTCCGAACGGGCCCTCAGACGGTCCGGCACCCGCATCCGAAAGTTCATCCGGTCGATTGATCCACAGAAAGTCTACTGCCGCTTTCATGTTCTTCCGGACAGTTACAGTCTGTACATCACAGCGCGGCGCATCGTGACGAACCAGGGGCTGCAGGCCGGGTGGGAACCGCGTCCGGAGGGCTGGGTTCTCACAGTCGGCGTTCCCGGCATCCGTCTGGGGCCCCCGCCTCCGCCATCACCGCCTTCGCCGAAAACGTCTCCACGTCCACCGCCCAGCGTGATCGACTGAATGTGCTGTCCGGAACGCTTCTGAACGGGCCCCGGTGACGAGATGTGGTTCCGGGAACTTCCGCAGATCCGCTGCTGCCGGGAAACTCCGGACCGACTGTCCGCAGCCGTGCCGGCTTTCTGCGGAATGCACGGCTGCCGTCTGGCAGGGCTGAGGCCGATGGACCGTCTTCATACGGCTGTTTCCGGAGCATTTCGGCAGTGGGAAACAGGAACCGCACAGTGGTCCTGATGACATGGCGGCCGGATGCCGCATGCGAGTCAGGATTCGACGATCTGAAACCGTTTCCAGCGGCCCGTGGTGAAGCGAAACATCATCAGTGATCCGGTCAGCAGCACATGGACGGTGGCCGTCCACCAGAGATGATGGATTTCTGTTCCTTCCTGGCGAGACAGAATCCAGGCCGGCAGCGTCATCACGAACCAGCTTGAAACCAGTGTCAGCAGCATCGGAAACACCGTGTCACCGGCTCCTCGCAGTGCCGATGCAGACACGACGGCCAGCGCATCGAAAATCGAGTAAACCGCCACGAATCGCAGCAGCATGGCCGCGACAGGCAGAATGGCGCGGACTGCCGCCGTGTCTTCACCGGTTGCGGCGAAAATCAGAAATGGCTTCAGACACTGCATGGGAAAGGCGATCAGAAGGATGCCCGTGAAACTCGTCCAGATCACAGCCAGCCCGACGGCGTTCCAGGTGGTGCGCGCCGCGGCTGTGCGGTTTTCGCTGCCGATATGATGGCCGACGAGTGTCTGGACGGCCGTTCCGAATCCCAGCAGCGGCACATAAATCAGAGCATTGATGCCGAAGGCCAGATTGGACGCTGCCAGTGCGTCTCGGCTGAGACTGCCGATGATGAACAGAAACACGGTGAAACCGATGTTGTCCACGAAATAATGGACGCCGCTGGGAAATCCATAGCGCAGATACTTCCACAGCAGCCCCGGAGCCGGGCGCCAGGTGGATGCCAGCGGATACCCCCGCCGGCTGGTCCGGCGGCCGATCAGAAGCACATACAGGACGACTTCACACAGCCGGGCAGACAGCGTGGCCAGAGCAGCCCCCCGGATTCCCAGTGCCGGGATGCTCAATCCGCCGAAAACCAGCAGATAATCCATCAGCAGATTCACCGTCACACTCGCAATGCTGACCGCCAGAATGACGCCCGTCCGGCGTCTCCCGCTGTAAAAACAGCTCAACGCGGTCGACATCATCAGCAGCGGACTGCCCAGACACAGGGTATCGAAGTAGATCCGTTCTTCGGAGATCACAGCCGCGGGCTGATCGGTCCAGGCCAGAACGGCAGCGGAAGCCAGCGGACACAGCATGATCAGCCCGCTGCAGGCCAGGCCCAGCCAGATCGCCTGCCACAGAGCCTGCATCATGGCGTTCGGCTGACCGGCACCGTCGAACTGAGCGATGAATGTGTTGGCATAAAGAATCATGCCGATCGGAATGCAGACGACCGTCCAGAACATCATGCCGGCCGGCATCACGGCTGCCAGTGCATCGGGGGACCATCCGGTCAGCATGGCCCGATCGGCCACATTCATGATCGACAGCGTGCCGGCGCTGAGCATCAGAGGAACGGCCACCCGCAGCAGCTCCTGAAAGCTGCCCGGATGCGGATCGCCGCGGACCGTCTTTCGAGATTCCGTCGCAGCGGTACAAACGACGTCTTCGGTGGCCTGCGACATGAAATCCCGACGGATCAGGGAACGGATTCGGATTCGGTGACGCGGACAGCGGCAGACGGGTCTGCCCCGTCGGTGAAGACACCGCCGGCCAGCAGCATTCCGCACCAGGCCAGCAGCATTCCGGCCACCAGGTTGCTCACGATATTCACCGCTGCTGCGGCGACACGCCCCTGCTGCAGCAGGTTCACCGAATCCAGAGCAAATGTGGAAAACGTGGTCAGCGAACCCAGCAGACCGGTGATCAGGACACGCTGGGCGTGCGGCGACAGATGAGACGTTCTGGCCACGACCACGGCCAGAATCCCGATGAGCAGACAGCCGATGAGATTCACCGTGATCGTACCGAAGAACGCGTGGTCTTCTCCCACCGTGCGGGTCACCGCGCTGCTGATGTAAAAGCGCAGCAGAGCCCCCGTGCATCCGCCGATTCCGACCGCCAGAGGAATGAACAACTGCATGAATCCGTGATCCGCTTCTCTGATCTGTCTGGGGTTCGCGCTGTTCACCGGGATTCGGCAAATTTCCACAGCCGCGCGTCGCTGCGCACATACAGTGCCTGGCCGGCGGCTGCCGGACTGCTCAGGATCGTTTCGCCCAGATCCAGCTCCGACACGATTTCTCCCTGATCCGGCGTCACGCGGACGACGGTCGCCATTCCCTGTTCGCTGAAACAGAACAGATGCCCGCCGGCAGCCACAGGCGTGCTGCTGAACCGCCCGCGCAGTCTCAGCTGCCACAGACGTTTTCCGGTTGTCAGGCTGTTCGCCGAAAGGACGCCGGCCCCGTTGACCGTCAGCATCACGTCGCCCAGAACCACCGGACTGGGTGTGGATGGACGAGCCCCGCGCACCTTCTGCAGCACAGTCACGGATGTGCCGTCTGCCGACGGCTGCAGCACCGTCAGACCGTTCGACGGCACCACAATGCGGTCTCCGCTGACGGTGACCGACGGGATGGTGGACGCGCCGGGGCCGAATGTCCACTGCTGCTGACCGGTGTGAGGATCCACGGCGGCCAGCCCGGCCGATGACTGCAGCAGTACCTGAGCGGACCGTCGGTCCGCCGCCGGAAGAATGGCCGGACTGGTCCACGTCGCCCGCCGCGGCCGATCGATTTTCCAGCGGGTGCGTCCGGTGACCGCGTCGACGCCCATGGCGAATGCTTCCGCATCGCTTTCCACCTGAACCACTACGGTGCCGTCGATCACGACAGGAGACGACGACATGCCCAGACTGTTGCTGGCATTGGGATATTCCTGCCCCAGTCCGCGGTACCACTGCAGCCGACCCTGCAGATCTGTGCAGATCAGATCGTTGCTGGAATAAAACGCGAAAATGCGTTCTCCGTCCGTCGCCGGTGTCGGCGTGGCCACACACATTTTTGCGTGCGTCACCGTCCGTCCGGTCGCCTGAAACTGCCGTTCCCACGCTTTCGTGCCATCCCCGACACGGAAACACAGAATGTGCAGACGATCGTCGTCGTACCCGGAACTGGCCGTCACGATGACAGAATCACCCTGCACAATCGGTCCGGACAGCCCGCGTCCCGGAAGGTCGGCTTCCCAGACGATCGCCCCGCGACTCAGTTCCACCGGCAGCGACTGGCCGGCCGCCACGGAATTCGTGCCCGGTCCGCGAAACTGAGTCCAGTCGCCCGCGCTCCCTGTTCTCAGAAAAATCAGAACACCGGCGACTGCGACGGCCGCGCGTTTCCTGTTCATACTCTGCACGCCGCTCATGGTGTTTCCTGGACAGAATGAATGGCGGCGCCGCTTTCGTCGCAGACACGCAGCTGAAACTGATAGTCCTGGGCCCAGTCCTGTTCCTGTTCGTTCTGGCACACTTTCAGAAGAATCTCGTTGCGGCCCTGACGAAACCGGACCGGAATCCGGTACTGATCCATCCGCGTGCCACGGTGGTACTCTTCGCGTTCGAAAATCAGGCGGCCGTTCACCCACAGTTTCCATGCATTCGGCGTGCCCAGCCGCAGCTCCGCGGAACGGGCTTTGTCGCATCCGAAGTGCGTGACAGCATACATCAGCGACCCTTTGTAATTCTCGATCTGTCCGGCAATGTCCACCAGACCGTAATCGTCGTCGGTGGAAATGTCCTGCCAGCGGACCGGCCCGATCAGGCCCTCCCACCGGGCATCCGCATCGAACGGCTCGGCCGAACCATCGGCAGCTTCCGGACCGTACGGCACGGCGAAGCCTTTCATGTCCCGATTGTCGAACGGCCCGACAATCTTCCACTGCGTCAGAAAACCGAAATGTTCCGCGATCCGGACCGGCTCGCCGGCCGCTGCCAGCGCTTCGGCGATGGTCTTCACCTGATCCGGATGCACCGCCCCGCTCAACGCCCGGCGGTACAGCGCCACAGCCGCCGGACCGCTTTGAGCAGCCGCCTGTTCCAGCAGCAGGGCCACCGCATCGCGGCGAAAATCCGGATGCCGGTCATGCAGAAGCTGAGGAATGATGGATGTCTTCAGGTCGGGGTGCTGCCGCACCAGCCATTCCCATGCCAGCCGCCGCGCGGCCGGCGGATTGTCGGTTTCCAGAATGAAGGCCGTCAGTTCGTTTTCCGGAAGCTTCCGCCCCGCCCGCTGCTCACCGGCAGCCAGAATTTCGAACGCATTGCGCAGCCAGTTGGTGCCCAGAGCCGTGGCATTCGAAAATCCCTGCAGCACCGGCAGCAGACCGTCCGCCCCGCCCCGGGTCACCGCATCCAGAGCCCTGCGGGCTGCTTCCGCGTCTTCCGGCCGCGACACCGAACCCAGCATGCGGATGGCGGATTCACGCGATGCAGCTTCCGGTGCGGCAGCAGCCACGATGATCGACAGACAGATGGACAGTGTCATGAAGCATCGGTCCTGCGAATGAAGTAGTGTCGCACCGGAGGCTGACGAGTCTGCTCGATCTCATCTTCGAAACGCCGAATGTCCTGCTGCACAGCACGGACACGGTCTTCCAGCGTCTGCATCCGTTCTTCCAGTGTTCTGAGGACTTTTTTTGTGTTTTCGTCGGCAGCCGTGGTGGCCGTGTCTCGTTTCAGACGGGCATATGTCTGGAATTCTCGCCACGCATCGCGCAGTTTTCCGACAGGACCGCGATTCTTTTCTTCGTTCAGCAAAGCCACACGCAGAGCCTGCTGGTATTGAGGCGTCTTTGTCTGAGACTGCAGTTCCAGCCCCTGAACCAGCCGTTCGGCCGGCACCGTCGCAACCACGATGTCATCGATCAGCACATCGTAACGGCCCGGTGACAGGCCGATGACACAAAGTGTCTCCCGGCTGACGCGGCGGGCTGCCTGAGTCATTTTCATGCCGGGCTGAGCGGATTTCGGAAGAACCCAGGGCAGACCGTCTGCCGCCCAGTCGAACCGAACGCCCTCCTCGGTGACTTTCAGCCCGGAAATCTGCCCGCCGACGGTGCGTCGGCCTGCCTGCGGCCGATCCGACACACGCACGACGATTCGGGAAAGCGGTCCGGGAGCCGTCATCTGTTCGATCATCGCCAGAGCCATCACCACCTGTCCGGGCGGATCCGGATGGACGGCGTCGCGAATCAGGGTGAACTGAGGATCCTCGCGGCGGTGCCGTACGGTGATCCGGTTGAGCGGACTGAACAGGTCCACCCAGGCGAGGCCGTCTGTCACCGCCCTGTGCTGCAGCCAGCGGCCGTAGTAGGCCAGAACGCTGTTGTATTCCTCCAGCCTGGCCGAATCGTGCCGGCGGGTTCCCATTTCGGCCGCCCGGGCATCGAACATGGTCGGAGACATCAGGACGGGGGCCGCGCCGGCCGCACGAATCTGCTGAATGAGTTCCGTCATGTCTGTCTGATACCGGGTGAAGATCGCGCGATCGAACGGCTGATACCGGCCGTCGTTCATCCCCAGAAGAATGGACACCGCCCGGGGCTTCAGGCTGAGGACATCCTGCTGCAGACGCTGCAGCGCATCCCACGCCTGAGCGCCTCCCACGCCCGCGTTGTGAAACCGAATGCGCCGATCGGGAAACCGTGTGTAGAAAAAGGTTTCCACGTACTGCGTGTACAGACGCTGGTGGGTGATGCTGTCGCCCAGAAAAACGAATGTGTCGCCATCGTGCAGTTCCAGAGGCAGCGGGATGGCCGGAAACGACTCTGCATCCTGGGCGACGCACGGGACGGGAACTCCGGTCAGCCCCGGCAGCCCCGTCAGGAATGCGGCGAAAAGAACCAGACGATACTTCATGACAAACACACTCCGGGACCGGCAGAATCTGCCGCAGAACATGAAGGATGGATCCGTCGGGAGAGAGCAAAACTGTGGTGGGCACCGGATTTCCCGTGTCCGGAAGACGGCCTGCCGCGTATTCTTGGCCGCAGCACGCCGATTTCCTTCTGTCTCCGGTGTGTGCGAATCGTCGCCGATTCAGCGGCCGAATTCCAGTATCCTCCGGAAAGAGAAAACCTGAAGGAATCCGCATGCCGCAGCGGCCTGCCGGGCATCCCACAGTACGTGTCCGGCCCCGGTGGCTGCATGTGTTCCGAAGCAACGGTTTTCATTCGGATCAGGACCATGAAACGCTGTCTTGCTGTTCTGCTGCTCGCGGCCGTCTGCAGCGGCTGTCAGTCCGTTCTTCACGAACTGAAACCGCACCGTCTGTGGCGACTGAAC
>WFTL01000007.1 GCA_015485495.1 Planctomycetaceae bacterium | reverse complement strand
GGCCGTCAGCCTGACAGGTCTCGACCAGAGTCTCACACGGGTACTGGAACCGGCCACCAGCTCACCGGCCGCCCGGCTCCGCACCATCCGCACTCTGTCTGAACACGGGATCCCTGTCCATGTGATGGCAGCTCCCGTCATTCCCGGTCTGAACGACAGCGAGATTCCCGCCATTCTGAATGCCGCGGCCGACGCCGGAGCTTCATCAGCCGGCTGGATTCTGCTGCGGCTGCCTTCGTCGGTGGCCCCCATCTTCGAAGACTGGCTGCAGCGTCACCGACCGCACGCATCCCGAAAAGTGCTGTCCCGCCTGAAACAGATGCGTCAGGGGAAACTGAGCGATTCCCGCTTCGGTCAGCGCATGACCGGCAGCGGTGAACTGGCGGAACAGATCGGAACTCTGTTCCGCGTCGCCTGCCGGCGCGCGGGGCTGGCTCCTTCAGCCCCTCCGCTGGCCACCGATCAGTTTCGTCCGCCCGGCGGTCAGCTCCGACTGTTCTGATCTGCCGACAGACCGGAATTCTCATGGAGCGATCGGCGACCGCAGCCCTTCTGGCGGCAGTGTTCCGCTCGTCATTTCTTCCGCGGCCGAAATGCCTCAAGACGTTCCGGACGCGTTTCCAGAACCGGCCCTCCGATCAGTTCGATGCACCAGGGAACAGCGGGAAACACCGCGTCCAGGCATTCGGCAATCGCCTTCGGCTGACCAGGCAGGTTCACGATGAGCGACTGTCCCAGGATTCCGGCCGTCTGACGGGACAAAATCGCCGTGGGCACTTTTTCCAGCGACACTTTCCTCATGAGTTCACCGAATCCCGGCATCATCCGCTCACACACCGCTTCAGTCGCCTCCGGTGTCACATCCCGGACAGCCGGACCGGTGCCTCCTGTGGTGACAATGAGCGGACAACCGGAATCCGCCAGCTCCCGCAGAACAGATTCGATCAGCGGCTGATCGTCCGACACGATGCGCGTGTCGGGCCGCCAGTCCGTCAGGAGAACATCCGACAGGTACGCGACAATGGCAGGACCTCCCCGGTCTTCATACTCGCCCCGACTGGCCCGGTCGGACACCGTCACAACACCGATGGTTACCATGTCGGACTCTTTCGAACTGTCCTGCATGCAATCGTCCTTCTGCAGTGCAACCACGTCTGTCCGCCGGTTCCCGGCCGTCGGCGTTCCCGCAGTCGTCCGCGCCGGCCGTACCCGACCTGGGCGGGTGCTCCCTTTTTCTCCGGACACCGTCCGCGTCCCGCGCGTTGCTCTGTATCGTGAACGCTGCACCGGCCCGTGTCAGCCGGTGTCACTCGTTTCTTCTGAGAATCCCGGTGCTCACACAGCCGTCGTGAGCCTGTGAGACGGTCGCCGAGAACTCCGACAGATAACCTCGAAACGGCGGCCGCGCTTTCCAGGAAGGCAGGGCGGTTCGCCGACGCTCCAGAGTCTGTTCATCCACCAGGACATCCACCGTCCCCTCAAGCAGATCGAACCGAATTCTGTCTCCATCCTGCACACAGGCAATGGGGCCTCCCACGGCCGCTTCCGGAGAACAGTGAATCCCGATCGCACCGTGGGACACTCCGGAAACACGGGTGTCCGTGATGATGGCCACCTGACCGTCCAGTTCCGGAACGGCCAGGGCACTGGTGGCCACCAGCACCTCCGGCATCCCGCATGCGACCGGCCCCCAGTATCGAAGAACCACCACCATTCCCGGCCGAATCTGTCCGCTTTCGGCCGCCCGCACGACATCGAGCGGATCTTCGAAACACAGGGCCGTTCCTTCGAACACAGGTGACTCCATGCTGCTGACCTTGAACACCATCCCGTGGGGTGCCAGGTTGCCGAAACAGACCTGCATGTCTGCATACGCACGAAAACACCGATCCGGGTCGACAATGAGCGTCTGATCGGCCGGCGGTGCAGCCACGTTCTTCAGGTTGTCTTCCAGAGTGGCGCCCGTCACGGTCAGACACGAACCATCCAGCAGGCCGCAGTCGAGGAAATGCTTCAGCAGCACAGGCGTTCCTCCGACGCGATGCAGATCGTACATGGTCCCGCGTCCGCGCGGAGCGAAACTGCACAGAACCGGAGTCTTCCGCAGGACAGACTGCAGGTCCCGCAGTGTCAGATCGACCTGCGCCTCACGGGCCAGTGCCAGCAGATGCAAAATCCCGTTGCTCGATCCGCCGGCCGCTGCGATGGACACTGCCGCGTTGAGCAGTGCCTGTCTCGTGAGAATGTCGCGGGGGCGGATTCCGGATTCCAGCAGCCGCCGCATGGCCGATCCCACAGCCCGGCATTCAGCTCGCTTGGCATCGTCCACAGCCGGTATGGAACTGCTCGCCGGCAGCATCAGACCGGCCGCTTCCATGGCGATTCCCCAGGTGTTGAAGGACGCGGCGATTCCGCACCCGCCCGGCCCCGGACAGGCCGACCGCAGGATCTCATCCGCCTCCGCCGGATCCATGACCCCGGCCGCCGCGGCCGACTGAGCGTCGTAGACGTCCAGAATGGAAATGTCCTGCCCCCGGTGGCACCCGGGCAGAATGCTGCCCCCGCTGACAATCAGCCCGGGATAGTTCGTGCGGGCCAGAGCCATCGCAAATCCCGGCCCGTTCTTGTCGCAGCAGTGCAGCCCGATCAGACCGTCGTAACAATGCGCCGTCAGAACGCATTCGGCACTGCTGGCGATCAGATTCCGGGAAGGCAGACTGGCATTGCCGCCTTCATGCCCCTGAGACAGATTGTCGCTGACCGCCGGTGTCCCGAACGGAAACCCCAGCAGGCCCGCATCCCGGCATCCGTCTCGAATCAGTCCCGCCAGTTCGTACGCATGCACATTGCACGTGTTGCCGTCCAGCAGCGGAACGCCAATTCCGATTTGCGCTCGATCGAAATCGTCCTCGTTCATCCCGATGGCGTGGTAGAACGCCTGAACGCCCTTCTGCCATCCGTGCGTCAACTGACGACTGTTCCAGTTCACGGACATCAGCAGGATGTCTCCTATTCTGTCCCCACAGCTCCCCCCGATCCAGGCTCCTGGACCTCACATCCGGGATGCCCGAATCCGGAATCGAACAAAACGTCCCGCCCGCTCCGCGCAGATGACGGAACGACCTCTTCCTGCCAGGGCTTCCTGGACTGCTCCGTCATCCCGGCCGCCGCTCCGCCCGTCCTGGGCAGACTGCCCATTCTGTCCATCGCAGTCCGGAGGTCTGCCACAGTCTGCCCGGATGGAACATTCCCGGCCTCCGCATTTCAGGGACCCATCGGCGTTTCACCCGTGGGGCACCCGATACGGAGATCGGCTGCTCGTCTTTCGGAACCCCCACGCTGCATCCGGTCGCTTCGGAACTCAGCAGCCGGCAGAACCGGCGGCCCGGATCGTTCATCGATCCGCTGTCCGTGTCCGTCTGTCATCCGCAGCAGGCGCGGTGGAGGCGTCACACAAGCACAGGTTCTTCGACATCCAGCAGCGTCACATCGACGGCAACGACCTGCACGGATCCATCCGGATCTTCAATTTCGAGGATCGCCTGCTGCGTTCCGGCATCGATCTCGATGGCAGTCACGGTGTGGTCACCAACCTGAACTGATTCACCTGTCCTGAGATCGAATTGATGATTTCTCATCTGCCGGCACCGTAACCCAAAAAAGACAACCGTGAGGAACACGTCCTGGCTCAGGAATACTCACGACGAAAACTGCAGCAGCGTCCCCTTCCATTGGAACGCGACGCGTCCGACAGAACCGTGTTCCGCCGGACTGCGGTTGCGCTTTATAGTTCCCCGGCATTCGACCGACAATCGCGAAACCGTGTGCAGAAACGAGTTCGACGGACCTTTTCTCCATTCGTTTTTTTCTGCCGAATTACCCTTGCAGAAATCGTCATCGATTCTATTGGCACACGTTTCCGCTTCGTCCCCGTCTGACGGCCGCCCGGACGCGTTGGATCGGCCGGAAGCGTCATCCTGATCCGTTCCTTTCTTCCCCGGCCCGTGGTGGTTCACGATGGATACGTCTTCTTCCCCCGCAGATTCTTCGGCTGCAGATTCGCCCACAGACAGCAATCCCCTGCTGGTCACGTCCGGTCTGCCGCCCTGGGACCGCATCGAACCTGAACACGTGATTCCCGGCGTTCGACTCATGCTGCAGAAGGCTGAATCGATTCTGGAGGAGGCGGAACGCGATGATGCGGTCGACTGGGACCGGATCATGGATCCGCTGGACCGGATCAGTCTGCTGTTCGAATACGGATGGAATCCCGTCGAACATCTGCTCAGCGTGATGAACTCTTCTGAGCTGCGGGAGGCTCATGAAACCGTCCTCCCGGACATCGTTCGGTTCAGTCTCCGCATGGGACAAAGCCGCCCGCTGTACCGCCGTCTGTGTGCTCTGCGCGATTCGGACCGGTGGGACAGGCTGGGCGAATGCCGTCGGCGCATCGCGACCCGCATGATTCAGGATGCCGAACTGTCGGGAATCGGCCTGGAAGGCGAGGACCTTCGGCAGTTCAACGAAAATCAGGAACGCCTGTCCCGCCTGGCCACCGCCTTTTCCAATCATGTTCTCGATTCCACCAAAGCCTTCCATCTGGACATCACGGATCCGGCCGATGCGGACGGCCTGCCGGAAAGTTTTCGTCGCATGGCGGCGGCCGCCTGGAATCAGGATCCGCAGAACGCCGACCAGAAGGCTTCCGTGGAAAGCGGACCGTGGCGTGTCACGCTGGAGGCTCCGTCGTTCGGACCGTTCATGGAACACTGCCGCCGTCGCGATCTGCGTGAGCAGGTCTACCGTGCCTGGATTCGCCGGGCTTCCGAAGGAGACACGAACAACGAACCGCTCATCGCGGAAATTCTCGAACTGCGGCATTCGCAGGCACACCTGCTGGGATTCCGCAACTGGGCGGAAGTCAGTCTGGCCCGCAAGATGGCCGGGTCCGTCGAACGGGTGGAAACGATGTTCGAGGAACTGCTCCAGGCATCCCGCGATCGGGGCCGGGCCGAACTGAAGGAAATCGCTCAATATGCCGCCGACCACGGACAGAACGAACCTCTGGCCCACTGGGACGTCGCCTTCTGGGCCGAACGGCTGCGTGAAGAGCGATTCGCTTTTACCGATGAACAGCTTCGTCCCTACTTTTCCCTGGACCGCGTCCTGGAAGGTCTGTTCCGCATCTGCCGGCTGCTGTTCGGCATCACGGTCAGGCGGGCTGATCAGGAAGCCCCCCGCTGGCACGAAGACGTGCGCTTCTACCAGGTTCATGACGAAAACGGAACGCTCATCGCGTCCTTCTACCTGGACCCCTATTCGCGGCCGGAAAACAAGCGGGGCGGTGCCTGGATGAACGACTGCATCGCCCGATCGGTGACAGCCCGGGAAACCCGTCTGCCGGTGGCTCATCTGGTGTGCAACGGCACTCCTCCGGTGGGCCGTGTCCCGTCTCTGATGACCTTTCGGGAGGTGGAAACGCTGTTTCACGAATTCGGTCACGGTCTGCAGCACATGCTGACGGTGATCGATGAACGGGAAGCATCCGGAATCAGCGGCGTTGAGTGGGATGCTGTGGAACTGCCCAGCCAGTTCATGGAAAACTGGTGCTATCACCGGCCGACGCTGCTGAGCATGGCTGTTCACTATGAAACCGGAGAACGCCTGCCGGACGAACTGTTTGAACGGCTCTGCGCCGCCCGGACCTGGCGAGCCGGTTCCGCCATGCTGCGGCAGCTTCTGTTCGGCATGACCGACATGCACCTGCACGCACGATTCGACCCGCGAAACCGTGAATCGGCATTCGAAGTGTTTCAGCGCATCGCCGAAGACGTTTCCCCCATGCCGCCGCTGCCGGAAAACCGTTTCCTGTGTTCGTTCCAGCACATTTTCGCCGGAGGATATGCGGCCGGTTACTACAGCTACAAATGGGCCGAAGTGCTCAGCGCCGACGCCTTCGCAGCCTTTGAAGAAGCCGGTCTGGACAACGAAGAAGCCCTGGCAGCCACCGGACGGCGGTTTCGCGACACCATTCTGGCTCAGGGCGGCAGCCGACACCCCATGGACATTTTTCGCGACTTCCGCGGCCGGGAACCCCGAGTGGACGCGCTGCTGCGTCACAGCGGACTGATCGAACCGGCGACTGAGCAGCAGCGGCAGAACGATCCGGCCGGCCGCTGAAAACGCACCTGGATCAGGACGATTCTTCGGCCGACAGTTCTTCGTACTTCTTTTTCAGATCCACGGACTTCTTCACCGTTTCGTCGAACTTCTTTTTCGCTTCGTCGGCTGCCTTTTTGGCTTCCGCCGCTGCTTTGGCGGCCGCTTCATGAGCCTTCTTTTTCTCTTCAGCATCCGCGGCCAGTTTTTCCGCCGACTTCTTTGCAGCATCGACCACCTTTGCCGCGGCTGCCACCGATTCTGCAGCGGCCTTCTTCACATCTTCCCCGGCCGACGCATCCTTCTGCAGACCGGTCAGCGTCGCCTGGCTTTGAGCCAGCGTCGCCTCGGCCGTTTTGATCCGCTCCTGTGCCCGGGCTGACGCGGCCTGTGCCGTTTTCAGAGCTTCCGCGGCCGCCTGAGCGTCCTGAGCGGCTTTCGTCGCCTTTGCCAGAGCTTCCTGCATCTTCTCAGCAAGCTCCGTGACTTCCCGCGCGGCATCTTCCCAGGCACGCTGAGCGGCCAGAAGGGCGCGTTCCTTTTCACGGCGGAAATCCGGGATGATTTCCAGTTCGGGCAGGGCCGCTTTGAGCGGTTCTTCGCCGTCCATGGTGACCCCGGTCTGCCACACGAACAGCTTTTTCAGCCGCTTCAGGGGCCGGATGTGCTCCAGTCCGGCATCCGTGATCTTCGTCCCGTACAGATTGAGATATTCCAGATTTTCCAGTCCGGCCAGATGAACCAGCCCGGCATCCGTGATGCCCGTTTTTTCCAGGTGCAGCCGCACCAGACTTTTCAGACCGGCCAGTTTCTGAAGTCCGGCGTCCGTGATCTTCGTGCCGCGCAGATTCAGCGAATACACATTGTCGGCTCCCTGAAGGACATCCAGGGTTTCATCGGTGATGTCGCGGTCGGCCAGATGGAAGGCCACCGTCAGACGGGAATCGTTCCGGGCCAGAGGCATCGCCTGTCCTCCGGCGGCTTCCACAGCACGAATCAGTGCCTGGCCGGCATCAGCCGGTTCTTCACCAGCAGTCGGCTCGTCGGCATCAGCCGCACCAGTCAGCAGGACAACGAACAAAAAGCACGGCAGGTGTTTCATCGCACGGGTTCCCGGAACGCACCGAACTGATCGGCGGAAGGACATCAGGGAGGGACTGTCAGGACGGACTTTCTCGCGGATTTCCGCTCGAAAGCTCCTCCAGAGTACGCTGGATCGGAAGTCGGTTCAATCGTCTGTTTCCGAAGCCCCGGGGATTGCCGCTCGGCGACTGCTGTCCCGGCCGTCGGGCCGCTCAGCTCCCCTCGGGCCTCCTTCGCCCCCCGACTGATCTCGCCGCATTCCGCGGAATCTGTTTACAATCGGGACCTGTTTCATTTTCTGAGACTGTGCGACATGCGTTCGCAGGATCGCAGCCGGTTCGGCGGAAGAGGCCGGCCGCTGGAATTCCTGGCAGGCGTTTCCGCAGACATTCCCTCCAGTTTCTTCGGCCAGGGACGGCCCTGATGTCGGCGGCAGCCGTACAACTGACGACCCGGATCGGACGCCTCGTCACCGGACAGGTTTCCGAAGCCGGTGCTCTGATGCTGTTTTTCCTGTCGATCCTGACGCGTCTGACGTCGGGACTGCCGCGTCGCCGTGTTCTCATGCCGGTTCTCTTCGAAGTGGGAGTCCGCAGCGTCCCGGTTGTTCTTGTGACCGGATCATTCATCGGCATGGTGCTGGCCGTTCAGGCGCACACTCAGTTCAAACTGATGCACATGGAATCCCGTCTGGGAGCGGTGATCACCATGACGCTCGTCTCGGAACTCGGCCCCGTCCTGGCCGCCACCATGCTGGCCGGCCGCGTCGGATCGGCCATGGCCGCCGAACTGGGCACGATGCGGGTGACCGACCAGATCAGCGCGATCGCCGCTCTGGGAGCGGACCCGCTGCGGTATCTGGTGGTCCCGCGATTCATCGCCTGCGTGCTGCTCATTCCGCTGCTGGCCGCTTTTGGAGACGCGGTCGGCATCCTTTCCGGATGGGCATTCAGCACGCGTGTTCTGGGAATCAACAGCCACCTTTACTGGGCCTATGCGATCGATTTCGTCACGGCCTGGGACATCATGGCAGGCCTCATCAAAAGCGTGTTTTTCGGAAGCAGCATCGCCATCATCGCCTGCCACCGCGGGTTCCACTGCGGGGCGGGGGCCGAGG
>WFTL01000006.1 GCA_015485495.1 Planctomycetaceae bacterium | reverse complement strand
GCTGTTCTCTGAGGAATCCGGTGAATGAGAAGCCGGAAGACGAAGAAAGAGAACACGGGGCAGCCCCTCCCCGCCCCGGGCCGTGTCCGGTTCCTCCCCGTTTCTGCTCAGATTCCCTGCGGACAGCCGCAGGGGAGGGCGTCATCGCTTTCCTGCCAGCGATGCGATTTCGTCACTCGACAAAGCCCGCTCGTAGATGCGCACATTTCGCAGACGGCCGCAGAAGAAATCGCCCGAACCACGGCCGATCCGGATCGGTGCATCGGTCGTCACAGCCGACACCCGATAGGTTTCATCCTGCGGCAGATGTTCCCGGGCCGTCAGCCGCCCGTCCGTGAACAGCATCAGGCTGTCTGCTGAACGCACGGCCGCCACGTGATGCCATCCGGCTGCCAGCGACCGGTCGGCCATCGCCGTACGCCCGGCCCGCCAGGAAAAAATGCGTCCGGACGGCAGAGTCGAACAGAAGACCTGTCCGGCGTATTCGGCCATCGTCCAGGCCCGTCGATAGCGAACGTCCGGAGTCCGATCCAGACGGTCCAGCAAAGACCACGTGGTGCCGCCTTCATACTGATAGACCTGAGCCAAAGGCAGAGAACCGGCGATCAGACGGCCATTGTGTACGCACATCCCCATCACTTCCCGTTCCTGTCCCAGCCGTCCTGCCGACACCCACTGTCCGTTCTGGCCACGGCGATAGACCTTTCCACTGGGCCAGGTTCCCACGTACAGATGCCCGTCGCTGACCGCGAATGAATAGGTCTGTGTGTTGTCGCCCACCTGTCCGCAGTCTTCCCACGTTCGGCCATCCCAGCAAAACACGCGTCCGCCGTCATACGAAGACGCCCACAGGTATCCGTTGTAGACGGTCAGAGCGACCACGCGCATGCGGTCCGTGTCGCCCGGCAGATCCTTCGGACGCGGCGGGACACCACAGTCGATCCAGCGGTCCGATCCGTCGTAGCGCCAGAATCCGGCCGGTCGGTACAGGGACGATGCGTACAGATGTCCGCGGTACACAACCAGGCCTCCGACAGCTTCCGCACCGGGAAGCTTTCCGCAGTCCGTCCAGCGGCGGCCGCCTTCGTACCGAAACACGCGCCCGCCGGGATTCGTATTCGGCGATTCTTCCAGTGACGATCCTCTCAGGCGGTACCGCCCCGTGCCGGCCCACAGATGCCCGTTGTATTCCGCCAGAGCCATCACGGCATTGGCCGTATCCGGCGCCCCGCAGTCGATCCATTCATCTGTTTCCTGAAGACGCCACACGCGCCCGGTTTCTCCGGCCCCCGGTTCGCAGGTCGCGGCATACAGATGCCCGTCGAAGGTGCACAGAGAAAACGCCAGCAGGGCGTTTCCCGGCCGTCCCCGATCCGTCCACCGTTCGGCGGACTGCCGGTCATCGATGCCGAAATGAAGCTGCCGCCAGCACGACTGAGAACACGTCACGCCGGCTGCCGTCTTCAGACTCAGCTGATAGCCTCGGCGGGCTTTCGCATCGTAATGACTGACCAGCCCCCCCGGCAGATCGTCCGCGTCCGCAGGAACGAACAGATCACAGCACAGGGTGAAGTCCGAAGACGTGCCGGCCACGGCACGCAGGCGGGCGGCCGGAATCTCCAGCCAGGCCGATTCCCCGTCGAAAACTGCCGCTGCCCGATTGTCGCCATCCGATGCCCGAAAGCGGACACCGTGCACCTGAGCATGCAGGCTGTGACCGCTGACATCACGTGCGTCATGAGTCAGAGGCCAGTGAGCCAGAAGACCGTCATCAGCATCAGCCGATGCCCCCGGAAAGATAAAGATCACGATGAGACGACCGGCCGCTGCAGTCAGACGTATCATGAAAGGAACTCCGAAAGCAGATGGTTTCGTGAACAGGATGCCGCACCGCCAGTTTCTGAATAACGAGTTCTGTTGTCATGTGATCACACAGTGGTGATTGCGATTACACAGCGGCAATCCCCGGTACCGGAGGATCGATATCGTCATGGAACGGCCCGAACGGTCTCCCGTGCTGCCGGCATCGGTCACGGATTTCGGGCACCGATCGTGCTGTCGACGTCCATTCCCGGCATCAGGGATTCTGTTCCGGACAGCACGCCACGGCGCTGATTTCCAGATCGCTGCCGAATGCGATTTCCAGACCACCCACGCATTCCCGCGCGGGAAACGGTCCCGAAAAGAAGGTGCGGTAGACGCTGTTCATTTCCGAGTAGTCATCCATGCTTTTCAGATACACGGTCACCTGGACGACGTCATCGAACGAACAGCCGTGGTCGGCCAGAACCTTCTGAAGGTTGTTCATGGCCTGCCGCGTCTGATCGGCCGTGCTGCCCTGTTCCAGGGTTCCGTCCGGTTTCATGGGAATCTGACCGCTCAGGAAAATCAGATTCCCGGCCCGCCGCGCCGGACTGAACGGCAGATTTCGAATGGTTTCCAAATCCGGCCCGGAACGGGATCGAGACGAACTGAAAGCAGCCGTCGGTGGTCCCGACAGCAGTCCGGCCGTGCCGGCCAGAAACACCAGCAGAAAAGTCATCTGACCGAATCGTTTCATGAACGGGTTCCTTTGTCGTATCGGGGATCATCCTGCCGACGGCCGCTTCAGACGGCCGGCAGGGCGCCGTCTGAAGCCTACAGAGACGCTGCCGGATTCACTGAGAGGAATCACGAGGGAATCGGACTGACAACTGAGTGAATGTCACGGGGGCGTCCGGTCCCGGCGTCACCTGAAGCTGCAGCGTCACCTGACGGGAATCCGTGATGGCTTCCAGAGCCGCCAGGCTGTCTCCCGAATTCAGTCGCGTCATCAGCACCTCGCCGCTGTCCGGATCGACCACCGCGGCTTCGCAGCGGGCATCCGGCGGGGCCAGCTTCCAGTGGACCGTTCCCCAGCCGTCCGCGCCCGGCGGACAGGTCAGGGGAACCGACAGTTGTTTCTCATGAACCGGCCGCAGGATCACGTCATCGACCCAGACCGTCCCGTCTGTCGGCGGAACCCAGAACCGCAGCATGAGGGGAGGAGCCTTCCGCAGACGCACTTCGATCCTCCTGCGAACCCAGTCCGTCTTCGGAGACAGCATGAAGTTGTGATAATACAGGACTCCCGGATACTGCTGCTGATCCGCCTGGCCGACCCAGACCCGGACCGGTTCCGATGCCCGGCAGCGCATGTGCCAGCAGAGTTCATACTTCTGTCCTGCAGCAGCCGCTTCGGCCGGAACCTGGATGTCCACATAGGGGCTGACCGGTCCGTCGGATGCGGCCGCCGGCTCGAACCGCAAAGACGCCCCGTCATCATGGCACACGGTGCCATCCTGTGCGGGAAGCTGTCCGCGTCCGGTGAACCGAACGGACGGCTGCGGCGTTCGCCCGTCGACATTTCCCCACAGGCAGACCGCCGTGCCTTCCCCGATGTATCCGGCTGTCAGGCCGTCGGCGGTGGAGCGCCATCCGGGTTCCGCCTTCGTCTGAACGGCCGCATCGGGCAGCAGATCGACCCGAATGACATCCCGGGCGTCATGAGAAACGAGCGGCTGTCCGTCTGCCGAGCCATGTTCCGAAGACCACGCATTCATCCGACCGGCCATTTCCCACAGTTCGTTCGTCGGCCGGTCGTAGACCCAGTATCCATCGGCTTCCCGCAGCAGACGGTCCATGGCTGTGGCGACGGCGGGGGCAGAGCCCATCGCCCGGGTCCACAGGCCGCCGGCATAAAGAATCGACAGGCGGTGGTGCTGCAGGTGCCGCAGAGCATCCGAAGTCGAAACGTCTCCAAAGAACGTGGAAATCGGTTCCGTCGTGTAGCCTCCGTCGTATTCCGCTGATGGAAACAGCAGACACGGGAGCCTGTCGGTGGACGCTCCGCGAATGAGCCCGTCACAGTACCAGGACGGCGCATACGGATAGAACCCGAACAGAAAATCAGAACGGATCCTGCGGACCCGACCGATCATTTCACGAATCCTGTCCGCCAGACGCGTTTCCAGAGACTGCTCATAATCCGGCAGCAGTCCTCGCTGGGTCAGCCAGTCGAAACGCCGGCCGGGTTCCGGCAGACCGTTCTGCCCGGGAGTCTGCTGTTCCCTCAGGAATCCTCCAAAGCATTCATCGCAGAAACAGTAAGCAGCCTTTTGACTGGACACGCCCGGGTAAATGGAAAAGAAACAATAGGTTTCCAGCTCCAGGGCCGCTCCACCACAGGCACCGGTTTCATTCAGCGTGCGGGCGACCTGTTCGAGCTGTGGCTGAATAAATCCCGACCAGTAGCGGCGATCCAGCGGACAGGGGGCCCAGCGGGCCCTGTGTCCGTTCCAGTCGACGATGCGGCGCAGGTTGTGACGCGGCCAGAGCCGTTTTGCGCCGTTTCCCGTACGAACATATTGCCGCAGATCGCCGTCCAGTCCTGTCAGAAACCGGATCGATGATTCACCGGCGACGTAGATCATGGGCATCAGAAGCTGATTGTGGCGGTGGGCGTCTGCAGCCCACTGTCGCAGTTCCCGAATCGCCTCTTCAGAAAAATCTTCGGGCGTGAGCAGGATATCGGAATCCGCAGGCTGAGATTTCCCGGCCCCTTCCAGAAGCTGACCGCCCCATGGAAGCACGAGATTGAAGCCGGCGGTTTCCATACGTCGCACATCACCGCGCGATTTGGCTCGAATGCCCTCCCGACGCAGCCTCAGCACCGCATCGCAGAGCCCCGGTTCCCCGGCGCCGCTGAATTCCACACGGACACACAGCACAAGCGGCAGAACAACCGTCGCTGCTAAGATTCGGAATACCATTGAGCAAGTCTCCAAAACCGAAGAAACCGCCGAAAGAGCGGCCGGTGGCACGCAGAGCGGCTCGTCAGAACAGCCGTGGCCGGCCTAGAATGCGGACCCGGCAAACGGGCCGCGAAAAAGGAAATCCGTCCAGAGCAGTGAGCTGCGAGTATGACAGGAACCTTCCGCCCTGAACAACTGCGCCGTCCGATTGGACAGCGCCGGTTATGCGTCACGGCATCGGTCGTTCCGGCCATCCTGTGGGTGATAACGGGGCTGTCGGTCTCAGCCAGCGAATTCCATCCGCTGAAGGCCGCCGACACATCCAGTCCGCGGGCCACACTGCGCAGTTTTCTTACGGGCATGAAGGCCATTTATGACCTGCCCCGCGGTGAGCGAGCCTTCGAGGAACCGGGGTCCCGACTCGCCGTTCTTGTCCGGCAGGTGGGACGCTGTCTCGACGGCAGCCAGCTTCCGGAAGCTGTGCAGGACAGTCTGATGCGGGAAGCGGCCGTCTGTCTCAAAGAAACCCTCGACCGCATCGAACTGCCACCGGAATCGGAATGGCCGGATGAACAGGACATGGCGGATCGGGAAACCACGCGCTGGACGATTCCGAATACGGAAATCGTCATCAGCCGAATGGAATCCGGTCCCCGGCGCGGGGAATACCTGTTCAGCAGCGAAACCGTGGACCGGGCCAGTGAGTTTTACGAAATCATCCGGTCGGCCGACTACATCGATCGCGAATGGGTCACACCGAATTTCTATTCCTGGTTCATCTCCCATCCCGGCTGGATGATCCCGGAACGCTGGATTCCCGAATGGTCCCGCACACGCTGGTTTGGTCAGGCGATCTGGCAGTGGTTCGGACTGACTGTTGTTCTGCTGACCGGACTGCTGGTGATGGGGCTCATTTATCTTCTGGGAAGGCGCTTCCTGCGCCGTGACACACGATCAGGCGTCATCCGGTATCTGGTGTCCATTGCGTTTCCCGTCAGTGCCGCTCTGATTCCTCTGCTCGTCCGCTATCTGGTGACCGATCAGCTCCACATCTACGGGCAACTGGCTCTGGCAGTGACATTCGGTGTCCATGTGGTCCTGCTGGCCGCTCTGACGGTGCTTGTCATGAGCATCGGCAGCCGCCTGGCGGAAGTGCTCATTTCGGTGCCGTGGATTCATCCGGCCGGCCTGGACGCTCAGCTCATCCGCCTGACGTTCCGCTGCATCAGCATCGCCCTGGCCGCGGTCATCATTCTGGAAGGCGGTCAGCGTCTGGGTATTCCTCTGACGACTCTGCTGGCCGGAGCAAGTGTCAGCGGTCTGGCGGTGGCTCTGGCCGCTCAGGATTCCCTGAAGAACATCCTGGGCAGCATGATGATCATGTTCGACAAGCCGTTCCGTATCGGTGAACGCGTTGTGGTGTCCGGTTACGACGGCACCGTGGAAGACATCGGCCTGCGATCGACCCGGCTGCGGCTGCTGTCCGGTCACCAGGTGTCCATTCCCAATGAGATCCTGGCGCGTTCGCAGATCGAAAACATCGGCCGGCGGCCGTACATCCGCCGAACCGCCACCATTCCTCTGCCATCGTCGACGCCCGCGCATCAGGTTCAGCGGGCCCTTGATATTCTCAGAAACATCCTGGCCGATCATGAAGGCATGAATAAGGATCTGCCGCCCCGGGTGTATCTGCGCGATGTGAATGACGGATCTGTCGGGATCTACATGACGTACTGGTATCACCCGCCGGACTACTGGAAGTTTCTGGCCTTCAGTGAACGCGTCACGCTGGAAATGTGCGAACAGTTCGCCGCGGAAGGCATCCCGTTTTCTCTGCCGGTTGTCAGCCTGCTGCCGCCCCCTTCGAATGACACCATTGACGACGGCAGCGTCCGGCCGGCATCCGCGTAACAGAACACGTCCGCCGGGCGGCCGGATTTTCGAATGCCGCCTGATGCGGGCTGTCTCGGTCCGTCCGGTGACGTGACCGGTTGTTCCACCGTGTTATTCCACCGTGACGCTTTTGGCCAGATTGCGCGGGCGGTCGACATTGCATCCGCGCAGCAGCGCCACATGGTAAGCCAGAAGCTGCAGGGGAATCGCGCAGACCAGAGGCTGCAGGTATTCTTCGACATCCGGCACACAGATGACGTCGTCGGCGATCCGGGCCACTTCCGCATCATCCTGGCAGGCAATGGCGATCACCGGACCGCGGCGGGCTTTCACTTCTTCCATGTTGCTGACCACCTTGGGATGAATGCCGCCCCGGGGAATCACAAACACGCTGGGCGTTTTTTCGTCGACCAGGGCGATTGGTCCGTGCTTCATTTCGGCGGCCGGATACCCTTCTGCATGGATGTAGCTGATTTCCTTGAGTTTCAGGGCCCCTTCGAGGGCTACGGGAAAGTTGTACAGGCGTCCCAGATAGAGATAGTTGTCGAACTGCCAGTAGCGGTCGGCGATCTCCTGGACCTGTTCGTGACAGCGCAGCGTCTTTTCGATGGTCTCCGGCATTTCCTGAAGCTGCCGGATGATGCGTTTTCCGGCCGGATGAGACAGGTGCCGCATGCGGCCCAGATACAGGGCCAGCAGAGTCAGGACCGTGACCTGCGATGTGAAGGCCTTGGTGGACGCAACGCCGATTTCCGGACCGGCATGCAGATAGATGCCTCCGTCCGCCTCCCGGGCGATCGTCGAACCAACCACGTTGCAGATCGCCAGAGTGGGATGTCCCTTGCGACGGCATTCCCTCATGGCGGCCAGTGTGTCAGCCGTTTCTCCGCTCTGCGTGATGGCGAACACCAGTGTCCGGTCGCTGATGGGCGGATTCCGATAACGCAGTTCGCTGGCGTATTCGACTTCCGTCGGCAGACGCGCAAATTCTTCCAGCAGATACTCGCCCACCAGGCCGGCGTGCCAGCTTGTTCCACAGGCCGTCAGAACCACGCGATCGATCTGCCGAAGCTGCTGAGCGGTCAGGTTGAGTCCGCCGATGACGGCCGTGGCCTCGTCTTCGTCCAGGCGGCCCCGCAGCGCATTCTCGATCGTGTGCGGCTGTTCGTAGATTTCCTTGAGCATGTAGTGTTCGAAATCGCCTCGTTCGATGTCGGAAGCGACCTGTTCCAGCGTCTGGATGGCGGGAGCCACGTTTCCTGTCGTGCGATGTTCGATCTGCAGGCGGTCTTTCTGCAGAACAGCCAGCTCGTTGTCCGACAGATAGACGACTTCCTTCGTGTATCCCACGAGGGGACCGGAATCGCTGGCCAGAAAATACTCATCGTCTCCCACCCCGATCACCAGGGGGCTGCCGCAGCGGGCGGCGAGGATCATGTCGGGACAGTCGCGAAACAGAATGCCCAGCCCGTAAGTGCCGTGGATCTGCTGCAGGGCCGCCCGAACGGCATTCAGGCATACGGCCGGCAGATCGGAATCGCCGTTCAGACGCTGCTGTTCGTCCAGATGATGGGCAATCAGGTGAGCCACGACTTCCGTGTCCGTCTGAGAGTGGAACACGTATCCCAGCTGCTGCAGCCAGTCGCGCAGGGTGTCGTGGTTTTCTATCACGCCGTTGTGCACAACGACCACATGCCCATCGCCGCCGACGTGCGGGTGGCAGTTGGTTTCCGTCGTTTCACCGTGAGTCGCCCACCGGGTGTGGCCGATTCCCACCGAACCGCTGACCGGCTTCCGGGTCAGCAGGTCCGACAGTTCCTGAACCTGTCCGACCTGTCGGCGAACAACGATCCGGTCGCCCTGCTGCACGGCAATCCCGGCGCTGTCGTACCCGCGGTACTCCAGACGGTGCAGGCCTTCCATGAGAAAATCCGCAGCGCTGCGAAACCCCACATATCCGACAATGCCGCACATCACTCATCCCTTCTGCGATTTGCGATTGGTTCCGGTCCGGACACCGGGGGGCGAAACCACACACGATCACCTCCAGGCAGCCCGCCGGGCAGGACGCGTGCAGTGTGGCAGGTCCGGTCGATTTCGGGACGGGAGATTCCGGAGGGACCGGCCGCCGAAACCGTCTCCAGGAGACATTCGCCGCGAAAACCGGCAGAACCTGCCGGACAGAACCGCTGTTGAAGCGTCCGGCCGTTGTCATGACACTGAAACACTGCCGAGACAGACGTTGTTGCTACACTGAACCGCAAACGGTCCTGGGGGGAGGCCGCCGTCGTCTGCCACCGCAGGAACCACACTGCTTTTGAGGTTCGAATTTCCGCCTGTGAACGGGGATCCCGTGATTTCTGCTGTCCTGTTTTCAGCAATGCTGGCCGCTCTGCTGCAGGCAGACCCTGTACAGATCCCGCGCGACACCCGGGTTCCCGGAGCCGTTCGTCTGCACAACGGCATCATTCTGGAAGGAATCTGCCTGCGGACATCCGACCTGTTTCCGGAATACGGCAACGAACAGGTCGCCCACCGCAGCATCGATCAGCAGTTTCGCCGCTACTACGTTCCGCGGACACGCAGTCAGGCCATTGTTCCGGATCCGTCTGTCCTTCCGTCGCTCGTGTTTCGCATTCCCCGAAAACGCGGACACCGGCGGATTCCGGATGCCATCGGAGTCCCGAACCTGTCTCCGGTCAGTCCGGAAGGTCTGGCCAGCGCGCGCCTGGTCCTGCAGAACGGAAAAACCGAACATGTGTCGCTGGGGGTAACTGAAATCGATCGAGATCGCGTGGAACTGACGGGGCTGACTCATCGCTGGACGTTCAGCATGGCCCTGTCATCGGTCCCGGAAACCTCGCTGTATCCCGGTCTGCTGGAACAGGTCGAAGGTTTCGATGACGGACTGGTCCGTCTGAACATCGCCGGCATGCTCATTGAGGCCGGCCGCGTCCGCCCCGCTGAGCGTCTGCTGACAGACCTGCGCAGCGGATTCCCCGACCTGCTGCCGCAGATCGAACAACAGACAGAAAAACTGCAGCAGCAGATCGCAACCCGCGTTCTGGATGAACTGAGGCTTCGGCAGCAGGTCGGGCAGCCGGGCCGGGCGGCTGCGGCCGCCCGCATTTTTCCTCAGATCGAACTGACGGCGGCCGCCCAGGTGGCCCTGCAGAATCTCATCCGCAGCCATGAAGATCGCATGCGCCGTGTCACTCAGGCGGCCGTCAGCCTGCAGACAACCGTCGATGCCATCGAAGACGGGCAGCGTCGGCAGCAGGCTCGCGATATGACCACCGCCCTCATTCGTGAACTGGACATCCACAGCGTCTCCCGCCTGGATGCCTGGGAATTTCTGGCGGATGACGAAACGGTTTCTCCCGAAGAAAAAGTGGCGCTGGCTGTTTCCGGCTGGCTGCTGGGTCCCGACGAAGCCATTCAGCAGTTTACGGACACCTTCGGACTGCTGCAGATCCGCCGGCTGGTGCGCGATTACGTGCTGACCGAAGCGGATGAACAGGCGCAGCGGGACGAACTTCTTCAGTCCATCCGCGCTCAGGAAGGATTTTCCGTCGCCCGGACAGCCGCCATCATTCGCCACATGCCCCCGCCTCGGCCGCTGACGCTGAAACCGACCAGCGGAGGGGCGGCGCACTTCGAGCTGACAGAAGAATCTCTCGGGATCCGCTGTCTGGGACGTGTGCCGCCCGACTTTTCATCCGTCTGGCATTATCCGCTGCTGCTGGTTGTGCCGCGCCAGGGCGTTTCTCTGGAAGACACGCTCGCCTGGTGGTCCGTTCCGGCCGACCGTTTCGGATTCATCGTCGCGGCTGCCGCGTTTCTGCCCCCCGATTCCGAAAACTATGCGGGCACCGCGGCAGACCATCGCCGCTGCCTGGACCTCATTCGCACCCTGAAACTCGGCCTGCCCGTGAACGACAACCGACTGTTCATCGCCGGACACGGAACAGGGGGCGATGTCGCCATGGACATGGCCAGCAGTCACTGCGAATTGTTCGCCGGTGTCATTTCCATCGCGGGAACAGGACGTCGTCACGTTCTTCGAACGGCCCACAATTCGGCTGATATGGGCTGGTATGTTGTGTTCGGTGATCGTCAGGCTTTCTGGTATCCGCGTCTGACTCCTTTGATCAAACGGCTGTTCAGCCGCGTGACCGGGGCCGGCCGACCGTGCGATGCGCTGGTGGTCCGCTATCAGAATCGCGGGTTCGAATCGTTCTATGAAGAAACGCCTGCCCTGTTCGAATGGATGCAGGTCACGGAACGCGATCCCTGGCCGGAAGCCGTCAGTGCCGAAATGCTCCGCTCGACGGATCTGAGCTGGCACTGGATCCGATTCGATTCCCTGCCCCCGTCGCGGCAGACTCTGGAACAGGGAATCGATCCCCGCAGCCCGACGGAGGGCGGAGGACGCGTGCGGGCCCGCTGTCTGCCCGGCGGCGGAATCCATGTGTCGCAGGCCCCGTCCGACGGCGTCGTGATTCTGTCCCCCGATCTGCCCGGTTTCCGTCCGGATGAACCGTTCGTCGTGCGAACCGGGCGTGGCCGGCAGACTGTGGAATTCGTCCCGCGGCTTCGCGATCTGCTGGAACACTACCGGGAAACGGGAGAACGGATCCGGCAGTGCCACATGCAGGTCCGGTTTCGACACCGATGACCACACGATATTGTGGTGGCCGCCTGGACAGAGCCACAAAATGAGCGATCTGCTTTACAGCAGAATCTGCCTGAGATAGGGTCCGCCCTGCTGGATCGGCGGAGCCGATTTCGAGTGCCTTTGGGGCATCCGCACGGGCGTTGCAACGGGCTTTTGCCGTTGCCTGACCAAAGGATGTGGTCATGAACGATCGCGGCTGAAACAGATTTTCGCTGCGGTCCCGAGAAGGGAATTTCGGTTTTTCGCATGAATGCTGCCGTCGGCCGCTCCGACGCAGCCGGCATGGCGTTTTCTTCGGTCGCCGCTGCTGCTGCGACCAGTCTGTTTTTTACCAGGGAGGGTATCTGTGATGAGTTCTGCAAAGCCAACCATCGGAATCACGGGCGACTATCGGCCGGAACGGCAAAACGCGGAAGCACTGAGCTGGTTCAATGCCGGTTATTACGAAAGTGTCCTGGATGCCGGAGGCCTGCCGTTCCTGATCCCGCCCATGGATTCCGACAAGGATGTCCGTCTGGCGCTCGAACATCTCGGCGGCCTGGTGATTGCCGGATCCCATCTCGACCTGGACCCCGTGCGCATGGGACTTCATCCGCATCCGTCCGTCCGTTGCATGCCGCGGCGCCGAGAAGACTTCGACCGCCGGATCGTGAAAATGGCGATCGACATGAAGCTGCCTCTTCTGGGCATCGGGTCGGGTATGCAGCTGATCAACGTGCTGTGCGGCGGTTCGCTGTATGTCGATATTCCGGAAGAAGTGCCGCGGGCGCTCCACCATCGGGATGCCGTGGAAAACGATCTGCGGCATGTGCTGGAAATCGTGCCGGAAACCATGCTGGATCGCATCTACGGTCCGGGGGAAGTCCGCGTCAACAGCCATCACCACATGGCCGTGAAGGAACTGGCCCGTCCGTTCCGCGTCTGTGCCACGTGTCCGGACGGCATCATCGAAGCCTACGAAACCACATCAGACGACTGGTACTGCATGGGAGTGCAGTGGCATCCGGAAAACCGGACGGCCTCCGACCTGGATGTCCAGATCATCGAATCGCTGGTCGATGCGGCCGGTCGCCGGCAGAACATCACAGTGGTACCGATGTCCGCCTACATGCGCCGGGCCGCGGCCTGACCTTCGACCGGCCCGGTGCGGGTTCGCCTGAGAAGCGGTGCGACCCACAAGGGCGTTCGAATCCGACGAACGTACAATAACGTCTCGGCGGTCCCCCGGGAGGCCGTCGAGACGTTTTGCTGCGCAACAAAGAACGGAGCGTCCCCTGGCGTCTGTTGCAGTCGTTGCCCCGTATCGGACAAAACGGTCACGCCGGTCCGGTGCCTGCTCGCTGCTTCCTGAAACGTTCCAAACGGGTCTCCCTGCTGCCCCGCAGGCTTCAGGACTGGGGCGTGTTCAGCACGGGGCAGCTTTCGAAACGCCCTTCGAGCAACGTGTTTTCCGAGGCCCGCTTTGTTCCCATTTTCCTGAACGCATTTGAGCGGGGCGGGGGGAGCGAGGCGGGCACGCGCTGCTGACCAAACGAAAAGCGCAGAAAGGTTTTCCCGGCGGCGTCAAAAAAAAATAGCGTCCCCGGTTTCCCGGGGACGCTGCAATGTCGGAACAGCAAGGCGGGCCATTGCTCGCTGCCCACGACACCCGTGCAGACCGTGAAAGCACGTCGCGTGCCGGAGTTCATTTTTTTCCGACGCCCCGTTTTTCCCGCCTGCTGCCCGGTCTCCGGTCGACCGACTGACGCATTTCGCACCGACGGTGTGGCGATTTTCGACGATTGAGGAGCCGTCTGATCCTGCCGATTCCTCCCCGCACCCCGACCAGCAGCCTGCCTGAATATGACAGAATATGACAGAATATGAGTATCTTATGAATGAAATTGATTGACACAGAACAAATATGGTGGTAATTGGAATCCAATCGTTCACAGGGCGGCGCGTTGGGGGTGTCCGGTTATGGCGGCGTCCTGAGTCGGGAGAAGGCTGTCATCGATGCTTGCGGAACAGCGACGCAGAAAAATTCTGGAGATTGTTGAGCGGAATGGGTTCGCCCCACTCCAGCAGCTTGCAGCGGCGGTCGGCGCCAGCGAATCGACGGTCCGGCGGGATCTGGAGCAACTGCACGGCCAGGGGCACATACAGCGGACGCGGGGTGGTGCGGCCTATGCCGGGGAGTCGCTGACGGACCTGTCCGTTCGCCGCACTCAGGCATCGGCGGAAAAGCAGGCAATCGCCCGGCTGACGGCGTCTCTGATTGCCGATGGGGAAACGGTTCTGCTGGATGGCGGGACGACGACGCTGGAGGTGGCGCGTCATCTGACGCACCGACGTCTGCAGGTGGTGACGAATTCGCTGCCGATTGCCGGTCTGCTGATGAATCAGTCTCTGATCGAACTGATTTTCATCGGCGGCTATGTGTATCCGAAAACCGGGGTGGCGCTGGGGGATCAGGCTGTAGAGGCTTTGCGGAAAATCTATGTTTCGCGGCTGGTGATGAGTGCCGGCGGCATTACGGAAGAAGGCCTGTTCAACAGCAACGCTCTGCTGGTCGATACGGAACGTCAGATGATGCGTTCGGCCGAGTGTGTGACTCTGGTTGCCGACCATTCCAAGTTCGGCCAGCGGGCCCTGTCGCATCTGTGTCCGCTTGAAGAGGTCGATCAGGTGGTATCGGACGACCGGCTTGGTCAGGAATGGCAGGATGCGCTCAGCCGGCGCGGGATTGTTGTCCGACGGGCGGGGGGAAAGGACGACAACAGTATCAGTCACGTCGATGAAGTCGGTTCCGCACGGAGCTGACTGCAGCGGCGGCGGAATGGCTGTCGGGATGGCAGCTTCACCGGTCACACGGACGTGTCCACAGAACGATTCAGGGACAGTCCGTGGTATCCACTGCTGAAATTCGTCGATCTGACATTGAACGTGTCGTGCGGGACGTGCTGAGGCGTCAGTCTGCCGTGCAGAGCGGCCGTCCGTCCGCCGACATCCCGGTGCTGCGAAACGAGCAGGTCGGTTCGTTTCCGGATCCTGCGGCGGCCGCTGTCGCCGCGCCGTCCCGCAATCCGCTCGTCGTCAACATTTCGGCCCGTCATGTTCATCTGACGGCCGACGACGTGGAAACTTTGTTTGGTCCCGGCCGCACTCTGACGCCGGAAAAGGATCTCTACCAGGACGGATACTACGCGGCCCGGGAAACGGTGGCCGTGGTCGGTCCTCGGCGGCGGATGATTCCCAATGTCCGGGTCCTGGGCCCCTGCCGGAAGGAATCGCAGGTCGAGCTGGCCTTTACCGACGGGATTTCTCTGGGGATCGACCTGCCGGTCCGCATCAGCGGCGACATTCAGGGGACGCCCGGCTGCGTTCTGGTCGGCCCGCACGGCGTCGTGGAACTGCAGCAGGGCGTGATTCGTGCCATGCGTCACGTCCACATGGGTCCGGACGATCTGGCGCACTACGGCGTGGCCGATGGCCACACGATGCATCTGCGTGTGGAATCTCCCGGCTGCACGACGGTTCTGGAAGACCTGGTGGTCCGATCAGGAGACAACATTCGTCTGGAGGTGCACCTGGATACGGACGAAGGCAATGCGATCAACATCGAGCAGGCCACGAAGGTGGAACTGTTCAAAGCGGTGCCCTGTGCCTGTCATTCATGAACGTTTTTCAGAATCCCTGACACGAAACAGCTCCGGCGACAAGGGAACGTCGCCTTACGAAATCGCTGATGCACCGGCAGGACACCGGTGACGGATGCGGGAGACAACAGAAATGGCCAAAGCGATGGAAGCACTGGGAATGATCGAAACCAAAGGTTTCGTCTGTCTGGTGGAAGCCGTGGACTCGATGCTCAAGGCAGCCAACGTGGAAATGATCGGATGGGACAAGGTCGGCAGCGGCCTGGTGACCGCCTTCGTGGTGGGGGATGTGGCGGCCGTCAAGGCGGCCGTGGACGCCGGCGCTCAGGCCGCATCCCGGCTGGGGGAAGTCATCAGCGTCGATGTGATTCCCCGCCCCCACGAAGAACTCAGCGGAGTCCTGCCGAAGCGCACCACACGATCTTCCAAATGACATGACGGGAACATACCGATCCGCGGGACGAAACGATCCTGCCGGCTCCTTTCCTGAAAACGACCGACCGACAGAACCGAGACAACAGAAAGCAGACAGATGTCAGAAGCCATCGGAATGATTGAAACGCGCGGTCTGGTGTGCCAGATCGAAGCATCCGACGCCATGCTCAAGGCCGCCAATGTGAGCCTGGTGCGGCAGGTCCAGATCGGCGGAGGATTCGTCACCACGATCATCCGCGGCGACGTGGGGTCGGTCCGTGCGGCCGTCGATGCGGGCGCTGCGGCCGCATCCCGTTCCGGCGAACTGATCAGCGCTCATCTGATCCCCCGCCCGGAAGCCACCGTGCTCGACCAGTTCGTGTGACGGACGATTCCGTTCGCTCCACCGCCGGTTCAGACGGCGGAGCGGACCGGCAGCGGACAGGAGACGCCTGACGGAATGAAGATTCTGGTTGCCAACCTGGGTTCCACGAGTTTCAAGTACCGGCTGTTCGATGTGTCGGACGAAACGGAACTGGCGCGCGGAGCCATCGACCGGATCGGGGGCGCGGAAAGCCTCTGTCGGACGGTCATCGGCTCCCACTCGGAGGAATGCCGTCGGCACGTTGCGGATCATGCGGCGGCCGTGCAGATCTGTCTGGACCGGCTGACCTGTCCGGACCGCGGGTGTCTGGATTCGGCGGCGGACGTCGGCGGAATCGGTTTCAAAGCCGTGTTCGCCGGCCGGCTCAGCGGTGTCCGTCTGGTGGATGAAGAACTTCTGGATGCCATGGAGCGGCTGTCCGTGATCGCTCCGGCTCACAATCCTCCGTATGTCCGCGCCATGCGTCAGCTTCAGGAAGCGTTCCCCGAAGTTCCTCTGGTGGCGGCCCTGGAAACCGCATTTCACGAAACGATTCCTTTCGAACACCGGGCCTACGCGGTTCCCTGGGAATGGTACACGGACGGGGAAATTCGGCGCTGGGGTTATCACGGAGCCAGTCATCGCTGGGTGGCCGGCCGCACGGCCGACCTGTGCGGCCGGGATGACCTGCGGGTGATCAGTTGTCACCTGGGCGGCAGTGCATCGGTGTGTGCGATTCGGGACGGGAAAAGCGTGGCCACATCGATGGGCATGAGTCCCCAGGGAGGGCTGCCCAATGCAAACCGCGTCGGCGATTTCGATGCCTATGCCATTCCTCTGGTCATGCAGTCCACCGGCCTGTCGTTCGAAGAGGTCCTGCAGGAGATGTCGGTCCGCGGCGGCCTGCTGGGAATCAGCGGACTGAGCGGCGACTGCCGCGATCTGGAACAGGCGGCCGCCGAAGGTCACGAACGAGCGGAACTGGCGCTGAGACTGTTCGAGGCGTCTGTACGTTCCTTCATCGGCTCCTATCTGGTCCTGCTGGGCGGCCTGGATGTGCTCGTGTTCACGGGAGGAATCGGGGAACACAGCGTGCGGGTCCGCAGTCAGGTGTGCCGTGACCTGCAGTGGCTGGGACCGGATCTGTGCCCGCAGAGGAACGCGGCCGTGCGGCCCGGACAGGAACAGCGGATCAGCACGGACACCAGCCAGACGGAAGTGTGGGTGATTCCTGCGAACGAAGAACTCGTGGTGGCCCGTCAGACGGCCGACCTTCTGACATCACAGGGAGGATGACGGGCCGCCGCCCGCATCGCCAGACCGACAGTGACAGGCAGGCAACATGTTTCTGGGACGAATTACCGGCAGTGTGGTTTCCACTCAGAAAGTCCGCGAACTGACGGGCCGAAAACTGCTCATTGTGGAACCGCTGCGCGTGAACGAAGAAGACCAGAGCGATCTGCAGCCCACGGGCCGTTCCTTCGTGGTTGTGGACACGGTGGGAGCGGGCGAAGGGGAAGTCGTCCTGTGCGTGCAGGGAAGCAGCGCCCGCTTCACAGCCGACACGAAAACACTTCCGGTGGATGCGGCCATTGTGGGCATCATCGACACGGTCACCGTGCATGACCGAACCATCTTTTCCGGAGGCCAGGTGGCATGACATCGGAACCGTCATTCGACAGCCGCTTTTCCGACAGTGAAGCAATCCGCCTGCCGCCGGAGCAGCGGGCGGATGTGCTGCGGCTTCAGATGCTGACCGTCGGCATGGCCGTGGGGGTTCTGGTCATGTATGCCGCCGTACTGTTTCTGCAGGAAGGAGACATCCCGGGCGATGCCGGACTGCTGTCCGGCATCGGAATGGCGGTCGTCGTGTTCGTCTGGTTTTCGCACCTGTTTGTTCCCGGACTGATTCGCCGATATCAGCTCGAACAGCTGCGTGCCGAAGACTTCCAGGACATTCCGGAATCGGGCTGGTTCACGCAGCTTTTTCCCGTCTATCAGGCCGGTCATCTCACCGGGTGTGCGCTGCTGGAAGGCGGTGCCATGCTGAATCTGGTCCTGTGTTTCGTGGCCCCCGCGAAAACGAATCTGGCAGCGGGCGTCGTTCTGGCGGGGCTGCTGCTGCTGAAATTCCCCACAACAGGCCGAATCAGCGACTGGATGCGTCAGACCCGAGAACAGCTCGAAATGAAATTCCGGTAGCGGGCCGCCCGTTTCCGCAGCCTTCCGTCTTCACCCGGAAACCGCACTTCACACCGAAAAGGGATTCATCATGCAGGCCACAGAACAGGAAATCCGACAGGTTGTCGAAGAGGTCCTCAGTCAGCTCGGACAGCGCCGCTCCCCGGTGATACCGACTGTTCCGACTGCTGCCGATCGTGGCGACTGGGGCGTGTTCGATGACGTCGACGCGGCCGTGGATGCTGCTCAGACCGCCTTCGAGCAGCTCAGCGAATCTCCCGTCTCCCTGCGGGCAACGGCCGTGGACATCGTGAAGCGGATCTGTGACGAACAGGCGGAAGAACTCGGACGGCTGGAACTGGAAGAAACGGGCATTGGCCGTCTGGACCACAAGATCGCCAAACTGCGTCTGGTGCGCAGCATTCCGGGCACGGAATTCCTGCGGTCCGACGCGGTCAGTGGAGACCACGGGCTGACGGTCACGGAATACGCTCCGTTCGGAGTGATCGGTGCCATCACCCCGGTGACGCATTCTCTGCCGACGCTGGCGGGCAATTTCGTCAACATGGTGGCGGCCGGCAACACGATCGTCGTCAATCCTCATCCGTCGGGAGCCGGTATCGCAGCCGAAGGAGTCCGCCGATTCAACAAAGCGATTTTCGAGGCCACCGGACTGAAGAATCTCGTGACGATCATCGGCACCCCGACCATCGAATCGGCTCAGGCGATTTTCGATCACCGCGGAGTGCGGGTGGCAGTGGTCACCGGCGGACCGGCTGTGGCCCGTGCGGCTCTGAAAAGCCCCAAACGGGCCATCGTGGCCGGCCCCGGCAATCCGCCCGTCGTCGTCGATGAAACGGCCGACATCGACAACGCGGCCCGTTCCATCGTGACCGGTGCTGCGTTCGACAACAACCTGCTGTGCATCGCGGAAAAGGAAGTGTTCGCGGTGTCCTCGATCTTCGATTCGCTGATGACATCCGTTTCACGGCACGGCGGATACCGGCTGAACGCCGGCCAGATCGCTCAACTGACATCGCAGGCCTTTTCGCCGCCGCAGAAACCGAACGGGCATCCGGTCCTGAACCGCGATTTCATCGGTCAGGACGCGGCGTGGCTGGCGGATCGCATCGGCCTGTCGATTCCGCAGAACGTTCAGATTCTGTTCGGAGAAACCGACGAACACAGCCCGTTCGTGTCGGAAGAACAGATGATGCCGTTCGTCCCGTTCGTCCGTGTGCCGGATGTGGACGCCGCCATCGCCATGGCACAGAAGTACGAACACGGATTCGGTCACACGGCCATCATCCATTCCAACAGCGTCCGGAACATCACCCGCATGGGCCGCATCATGAACACCACACTTTATGTGAAAAACGGTCCCTGCACGGCGGGACTGGGAATCGGCGGAGAAGGCTATCCGTCCTTCAGTATCGCGACTCCGACCGGAGAAGGCGTCACCAGTCCGCTCACATTCACCCGCCAGCGGCGCTGTGCCATGGCGGACGGCCTGCGGATCATCTGAATTCCGGCCGGCCGAACAGACAACCGGTCGCTGCGGCGGTCCTTTTTCGAATTCCACACAGGTTTCACATGCAGTCTGCTGTTGTTCTGGGAAACGCTCACGCCACCGTCCGCCATCCGGCACTGGAAGGATGGCGTCTATTGTGTCTGCAGCCGCTGGACATTCACGGGGCGGCTGACGGCTGCCCGATTCTGGCGATCGATGATCTCGGCGCCGGACGGGGAGACACCGTGTTCTTCACCAGCGACGGCAGCGCCGTGAGAGAACAGATGGGACGACCGGACAGTCCCGTTCGATACGCCGTTCAGGGAATTCTCGACCGGTCATCATGATGTTTACTCCGGAATTCATCGACACTGTGGTGCAGAACGTGATGCGGGAACTGAATCGTCCCGCATCATCGGCCGGTTCGTCTGCGCCGGCCGCGGCAGATGCTCTGTCCCTTTCCGACCAGGTGATTACCGAAGAACTGCTTCAGCGCCGGGAAGCAGCCGGCCGGATCGTCCGGATCCTTCCCGCGGCGGTGGTGACTCCGTCCGGCCGCGACTACATCCATCGGCACGGCATCCGGCTGATCCGCAGCACAGATTCTCCCGATTCTCAGGGCGCGCCGCCCGCCTCCGGCCGGATGATTGTGACGGACACGGCGGGGACGGCAGCCGAAGCGGCACGCACGGCCGGCTGGAAGGTGGTGGCCGCCGAGGACGCATTCGCCGCGGCCCGGCTGGCAGCCGCGGACGGGACGTGTCGAACCATCTGCTGCTGCCGGCAGCCGTCTGTCACCGCCTGTCTTCTGAACCGCTGTTCCGATCGCCGCGCCGCGGTTGTCAGCCGCACCACCTGCCTTTCGGAACTGTGTTCGGAGATGGCCCCTGACATTCTCTGCCTGAATCCGCAGAACTGGACATTCGTGTCGCTTCTGCATCTGGTGCGGCAGTTCGGCGGCCGCGATGCTGAGTGTCCGGCGCACTGGAAGGAGCTGTCATGAGAATCATGGACATCATCGGCACGGTCACGCTGTCGCGATGCCATCCGTCTCTGGACTCGCTCGTGTGGAAAGTGGCTGTACCGCTGACCCGCGACGGTCTGGCCGGCCAGGCATCCGGGCGGGAGGAACCGGTCGTCATCTGCGATGAACTGGGGGCCGGGATCGGCAGTCGCGTGGCTGTCAGTGAAAGCGCGGAAGCGGCCGCCCCGTTCCATCCGCAGACAAAACCCGTCGACGGCTACAACGCCGCCATTCTCGATCAGATCAACCTTTAGTGTGCATCGGCGCGTGTCGTGCCGGTGCGTCTTCAGACAACAGGATTTGTCCCATGGTAAGCTGGAACAGCGGAATTCACAGTCGGTCTCTGAAAGAAGAAATCTGTGAAATCGGCCGACGCATCTACAACAAGGGCTTTGCCGCCGCCAATGACGGCAACATCAGCATCCGCACAGGCGACAACGAAGTTCTGTGCACGCCGACGATGATCTGCAAAGGGTTCATGAAACCCGAAGACATCTGTGCGGTCGATATGGAAGGCAACCAGATTGCCGGGAAGCGCAAACGCACCAGCGAAGTGCTCCTGCATCTGGAAATCATGCGGCATCGTCCGGATGTGAAAGCGGTGGTTCACTGTCACCCGCCGCACGCCACGGCATTCGCCGTCGTGGGAGAACCCATTCCGCAGTGCATTCTTCCGGAAGTGGAAGTGTTCATGGGAGAAGTTCCCATTGCCCCCTATGAAACTCCGGGAAACCAGCAGTTCGCTGAAACCGTCACGCCGTTTCTGCAGTCGACCAACACCATCATTCTGAAAAATCACGGCACCGTGAGCTTCGGCAAAGATCTGACCGAAGCGTACTGGAAAACGGAAATTCTGGATGCCTACTGCCGCATTCTGCTGCTGGCCCGCCAGATGGGCGATGTCGATTATCTGTCGGAACAGAAGAACCGTGAACTGCTGGACCTGAAAAAGCGACTGGGTTTCGACGATCCGCGGTTTCACAACGAAAACTGCGATCTGTGCGGCAACAGTGCGTTTCGTGAGGGATACCGCGAACAGATTCCTGTTCAGCGGGCATTCCCGAAAGCTCCCGAATTTCCCGGCTATCTGCAGGAACCGTGCGGGGCCGCATGCGAACCGTCGGCGGCGGATGTCGATGAACGCCTTGTGCAGCTTGTGACCGATCAGGTCCTGGCCGCTCTGCAAAAGGCTTCCTGACGGCCGATTTCTGAGTGCATCCGATTCCACCGGCCGATCGGCCGGCCGATTTCCCATTCGACAGCAGCGGCTGCCCGGCAGCCGGAACAGCGACAGAGGATTCCATGAAAGTCAGCATCATCGGCGGCGGCGGACTGGTCGGATCGTGTGCCGGGTTTGCCCTGCAGGCCGGCGGGATCGTCCGCGATATCACACTCATCGATGTCAACCAGGATCTCTGTGCAGGCCAGGCTCTGGACCTGCTGCACGGAGCGGCTCTGACGGCCGACCAGAGAATTTCGTCGGGAAGCACCGAGCACGTTGCGGACAGTGATGTTGTGGTGATCACCGCCGGCCTGCGGCGCAAACCGGATGAAAGCCGTCTGGATCTGATCAGCCGAAACGTCGCCCTGTTCCGCAGCATTCTGGAAGACATCCGGCAGCATGGTCTGCGGCAGGATGCGATCGTATTCGTCGTGTCGAATCCGGTGGACGTGCTGACGTACCTGGCCGTTCAGGAACTGCCGCTGCCGGCATCTCAGGTCATCGGACTGGGCACGGCGCTGGACACGACGCGGCTGCGCAGTCTGCTGGCGATGCGGCTGGATGTGCCCGCCACTCAGGTCAGCGTGACCATTCTGGGCGAACACGGCGACAGCATGGTCCCGGTGTGGTCTCAGGCCCAGATCGCCGGACTGCCGCTGGATCGGTATCCCGGCGTCACTCCGGCCCTGATCGCAGACATCGAAAAACAGACGCGCGGCAGCGGCGCGGAAGTGATTCGGCTCAAAGGAGGCGCCGGGTTCGCCGTGGGAGTCGCCATCGCCGATGTGATTCACTGCATCGCCCTGGACGCCGGCCGCATTCTGCCGGTCAGCAGTCTGCAGAACGGTGCTTGGGGTCTGCGCGATGTGTGTCTGTCGGTTCCCACGGTGGTCGGTCGGCGGGGGGTGAGAACACACATCGAAGTGGAACTGTGGGCGAAAGAACAGGCCGCCCTGGTGCGGAGCGGCAGTGTGCTGCGTCAGACGATCGACAAAGTGCTGGGAAGCTGACGGGATGCAGCCCGTTTCGCGGGCGGCCGCCGTGGCCTCACAGCAGATCGTCTCCGCCGGCGGCCAGAAGATCGTCGGCGGCCGCCTGGCCCACGGCTTCCGGATTTTCGGCCGGACCGCGGGCGGTCGCTTCCAGACGCCGACGGCCGTCCGGGCTGAGCAGCACGGCGGTCAGGGACAGGGTCCGACCGGAATCTTCATACTGCGTGTAGACCCCCACCGGTGCGTGGCATCCGGCTCGCAGGGCATGCAGCAGACGGCGTTCGGCCCGCACGGCCTGCCAGGTCGGTTCATCGATCAGATGTTTCAGCAGCGTGCGGCAGCGGGAATCGTCTGAACGGCATTCGATCCCCAGTGCTCCCTGGCCCACCGCCGGCAGCATGATCGGAGGATTCAGCCGCACACGGATGCGTTCGGTCAGTCCCAGGCGCTGCAGCCCGGCCTCTGCCAGAACAATGGCGTCGAAATCCCCGGCATCCAGACGGGCGATGCGTGTTTCCACGTTGCCCCGGTTTTCCTTCATCACCAGATCCGGACGCGCATGCAGGAGCTGAGCCTGACGGCGGGGGCTGCCGGTTCCCACACGGCCCTGGTGCGGCAGAACATCCAGACCGGCGGCCGTGACAGGGCGGTCCGCGGGAAGAATGAGGACATCCGAGCAGGCAGCTCGTTTCGGCACGCAGGCCAGAACGAGTCCCTCCGCCGGTTCGGTGGGCAGATCCTTCAGGCTGTGGACGGCCACGTCGGCCCGTCCTTCCAGCAGCTCATTCTGAACGGCCGACGTGAAGGCTCCGATGCCCCCAAAATCCTTCAGGGCCGTCGTGCGATCCCGGTCGCCACCCGACCGGACCGGCACGAATTCCACACGAATGTCCGCAGCGGACGCAGCAAGACGATCGGCGACGAAACGCGCCTGCCATCGGGCCAGGGGACTGGTTCGGGTCGCGATGCGGATCAGCGGCATGGGGCTTGGGGAGGCAGAGGTTCCACGGAAACCGGGAACGGAAAATCATCCGGCGGGCGGCGCCGGAAACCGGGCAGACAGACCGCCGGGACGGCCGATCCCGGCGGAATCACCGGTCGGATGAACACACGAAACCGGCCTGACCAGACGGGATTTCCAGTCGGAAGAACGCAGGGTAGCGGATCATGCTGAACTTGCCCAACGTCCAATTCACTCCTAGACTCGGCCGTCTTTCCCTGGCAAAAAGATGGTGTGAACGGCGGACATCAGGTTCGACCGTTCCGATTCTGCGGACGCATCGGCCGGGCGGGACGGAAGGAAGATCGGGTTGAGAGCAATCATCAGTGACATCCACGGCAACCTCGAAGCCCTGGAAGCCGTGCTGGCAGACATTCGATCGAAACCGGTCGACGAGATCTACTGTCTGGGGGATGTCGTGGGTTACGGCCCCAATCCGTGCGAATGCATCGACCTGGTCCGCGAACTGGACGTGTGCCTGCTGGGCAATCACGACCAGGCGGCTTTGTTCGACCCCGAAGGTTTCAATGCCGGTGCCGAGCGGGCGATTTTCTGGACCCGTTCGGTTCTGGAAAATGCGACCGACGAACACGCTTCGGAACGCTGGGAATTTCTCGGAGAACTGGAACGCCGGGCGGAAGCCGATGACGGCAAAACGATCTTCGTTCACGGATCAGCCCGCAATCCGCTCAACGAATACGTGTTCCCCGATGACGTGTTCAATCAGGTGAAGATGGAAAAAATCTTCGCCCAGATTCCTCAGTACTGTTTCCAGGGACACACGCATATTCCCGGAGTGTTCACGGAAGCTCATGAATTCCGTGCGCCGGAGGAAATCGATTACCGCTGGGAACTGGGGGACACCCGGGTCATGGTCAATGTCGGATCGGTGGGGCAGCCGCGCGACAACGACCCGCGGGCATCTTATGTCACCGTCGACGGCAACGTGCTGGAATTTCATCGAGTCGAATACGATGTGGACAGGACGGCTCTCAAAATCTACGAAATCCCCGATCTGGACAACTTTCTGGGCAACCGGCTTCGTGAAGGGCGCTGACCGGCCGTTCGATATCGACGCAGGCGGTGCCGGATATGCCTGACGCCGATCGTCGGGCCCGGTGGTTCGGTGTGGCCGCCGGTGTGGTCTTCGCCGTCGTTCTGATCACGCACTATGCGGTCGAATACGGACTCAATGTGGCTCCGTCTCCGACCGGCGATGAAATTTCCTACGACATCATCGGCTGGAATCTGAGTCGCGGGAACGGGTTTTCCGAAGGAGGCCAGGACGCGGAATTTCGTCAGCCGTACCGGGAGGCGTTTCCGGACCTCATGCCGGCGGCCGGACCGACTCCGGATCCTCCGGAACCGGTCACCTACCGGCCTCCTCTGTTTCCGTTTCTGCTCAGCGCCGCCAGCCGTCTGTTTGGCCGGCAGTTCTATGTGGCGCGGATCTGGAATGCGCTGGCGATGGCCGCCGTCGGCGGTCTGCTCGTGTGGTACCTGTCCCGCCGATACCGGCTGCCCGTGGTTCTGGCCGCCGCCGCCCTGTTTCTTGTGGTGGACACGCGCATCCGGTTGTACGGCCGGGCGATTCTTACGGAAGCCACGGCCGCGCTTCTGCTGACAGTCATCACGCTCATTCTGTTCCGAATTCGAGCCGATTCGTCCCGATGGCTCTTTGCCGCTCTGGGAATCCTGTTCGCTCTGCTGATCCTGGACCGAACCATGTTCGTTCTGTGGCTGCCGGGGCTGACTCTGCTGACGATCTGGCCCGATCGTCTCACAGGCAGCGTTCCGCCCGAGCCGCCGGTGCGACTGACACGCCGCCTGGGCCATGCGGCCGTCTTTCTGGGATGTGTCGTGGTCTGCCTGCTGCCCTGGTCGATTCGCAACATCACTGTTCTGGGGCGGATGATGCCGCTGGGAGCCCAGGGGATGACGCAGCTTTACGCCGGGTTCAGCGACCACGCCGTGCAGCAGCGCGGCGTGTGGACTCTGGAAGCCCAGAAGGAACTCAAACGCGAACTGCCGTTGAAACCGGCCACACGTCTGGACGCCGAACGGATGCTGGCCGACGAAAGCCGGCGGCGGGCCGTCCGGTGGATTCGACAGCATCCCTGGCAGACGGTCGAGCTGGCTGTGTGGAAGTGCGTCCAGGAATACCGGCCGCGCAGCCTGACCGCCTGGGTGATCACAACAGCCGCCGTGCTGGGGGCCGCTGCCGGTTTCCGCCGGCGCGACATCCGCGTCATTCTGCTGCTGCACCTGATCAACGCATCGGCCATCGCTGCCACCTGGTCTGTGGAAGGGCGTTTCGTGGTTCCCCTGCTGTTTGCGGTCCATGTGCCGGCCGCCCATGGCCTCGCGGTGCTCCTGTCCCCGATGCTGAAACCGTTCTGCGGACCGAACCCCCTGGAACGCCGGCCGGATTGACGCGGCCGGATGTCCGCAGAAACAATAGACCGACGAAACGCGAACCGCTTCTGGGAATTCGTCGATGGCAGCAAAATCCGACGATGCGGACCGTCCCTGGGTAGACGGTCGGACGATCGGCGACGTCCTGCGGGAAACGGCCCGCCGGTTTCCTGATCGCGATGCGTGCGTGTTCTGCGAACCGGGCGTCCGGCTCACATGGCAGCAGCTCGACGAACACGTCGACCAGGCCGCCCGGGCCCTGCTGCACCTGGGCTTTCAGCGCGGTGATCATTTCGGAATCTGGGCCACGAATGTCCCGGAATGGGTCATTCTGCAGTTCGCCACCGCGCGGATCGGCGTTGTGCTGGTCACGATCAACCCGGGATACCGTCCGGCCGAACTGCAGTACACGCTGCAGCAGGCCGACATCCGCGGCCTGGCGCTGATCGATCAGTTCCGCGACAGTTTCTTTGTGGACACGCTGAGAGAAATCTGTCCGGAAATCGATGCCCCGGCTCCGCAGAGACTGTCCAGCCGAACGTTCCCCCGGCTGCAGCACGTGATTCTGCTGCGCGGCGAACCGACAGCCGGAATGGTGTCCTGGAAACAGTTTCTGCAGTCGGGACACTCCGTTCCGCCGGACCATCTGGCCGCAGCCGAATCCGGTCTGTCGGCAGCGGATCCTGTCAACATCCAGTACACGTCGGGGACGACGGGCAGCCCCAAAGGCGCCATGCTGTCGCACCGCAACATTCTGCTCAACGGCTGGTACGCCGGATCATGTCAGCGTCTCACGGAAACAGATCGAGTGGGACTGCCGGTGCCTCTTTATCACTGCTTCGGATGTGTGCTGGGAACACTGTGCTGCGTCACGCACGGCTCCGCGATGATCTTCCCGTCGGAAGGATTCCATCCGCGAAAGGTTCTGGCGGCCATCGAAAGGGAACGCATCACGGCCATCTACGGCGTTCCCACGATGTTCATCGCTCAGCTCGAAGACAGTGAATTTTCGTCGTTCGATCTGTCCTCACTGCGGACCGGCATCATGGCCGGCAGCGCGTGCCCCGTGGAACTGATGAAAAAAGTCATGCATCGCATGGGCGCATCGGAAATCACGATCGGCTACGGACAGACAGAAGCATCGCCTCTGATCACGCAGACCCGTCCGGACGATTCCATTGAACTGCGAACCGAAACCGTAGGGCGGACGCTGCCCGGATGCGAAGCCCGCATCGTCGATCCGGAAACCGGGAAGGTCCTGGGAGACAACGAACAGGGAGAATTCTGCGGGCGGGGACATGGCATCATGATCGGGTATTACAACATGCCCGACAAAACGGCCGAAGCAATCGACTCAGACGGCTGGCTGCATACGGGAGACCTGGCCGTGCGGACTCCCGACGGATACTACCGCATCACAGGACGGCTGACCGACATGATCATCCGCGGCGGCGAAAACATTTACCCCCGCGAAATCGAAGAATGCCTGTACGCACACCCGGCCGTTGAAGACGTTCAGGTAGTGGGAGTTCCGGACCCCCGCTACGGAGAACAGGTGCTCGCGTGGGTTCGCCTGCGCAGCGGCACAACGGCCACAGAAGATCAGTTGCGGGCTTTTTGCGGAGAACGCCTGGCCCGGTTCAAGGTGCCGCGGTACTGGAAATTCGTCGACCGTTTTCCCACGACCGTCACCGGCAAGATTCAGAAATACCGCATCCGCGAAATCGCCGTCCAGGAGCTGGGGCTGGGCGATGCCCCGTCCGGCGACCCGTCTCCCGATGCATCGCCGGCCGACTGAACAGTTCTCCCGAAGGTTGAGGCCGGCTCGTCCATTCGTTTTTTACCGGGACGTCCGACTGCCTGGTCGCCTGGTATTCCGCGGAGATCGCGATATGCTGCCATCGTGGAAACCGATTCATGATGCATCGTTCATTGCGTGAAAGCGCGGCACAGCGGCCGGACGGAATCGCAGACAGCTTTCGGCAGAGTTCTGCATCTCTGCGGACATCGGGACGTGCGGTGCGGCCGGATTTCGTACCGTTTTGTCTGTTCAACCGCCGTCCGGTCCGGCGGATGGTAAAAGACTGTCCGACCGAAGACTGTGCCGAACCGGACAGCGTGGCTTCTGAATATCTGCAGCCGATGCTGCGATGTGGTTCGTTCATCCCTCAACACCGGCGCTTTCGGAACTGCTGCCGGCGTGTCGGACCGCATCGGCAGAACGTGATGTTCTGTGCAGACCGTCGTTTTCTGACATGACCGGCCCGGGCCGGTCCGCCGTCGACCTGTTCTGCTTCGATTGTCCGGCAGCACAGACCAATCAATCTGACCCTGGCTGCCCGGCAGGACGGCTGCCGTTGTGCATCTGACTTCATTCAGTAAGGAATTCCGGTGATGACAGAACATTCACCCACGATCGTGATTGTCGGCGGTGTGGCCGGTGGGGCGTCCGCAGCGACTCGGGCCCGCCGCATGAACGAACAGGCCGAAATCATCCTGTTCGAAAAGGACGCACATGTCTCATTCGCCAACTGCGGTCTGCCGTATTACATCGGGGAGGAAATTCCGGAACGCCGTTCCCTGCTGGTCGCCACGCCTGAGTTTCTGAAGAAGCGGTTTCGGATCGATGTCCGTGTGAACTCGGAAGTGATTTCCATCGACCGTGAACGCCGCATCGTGCGGGTGCGCAGTGGAGACGAAATCACGGAACAGTCCTGGGACCGGCTGATTCTGGCGCCTGGTGCATCGCCTTTCGTGCCTCCACTGGACAACGTCGACGCGCCCAACGTGCTGACTCTGCGCAATCTGCAGGACACCGATCGGATCAAAGCGATCGTCGACAGCACGGAAACGCGGTCGGCCGTGGTCGTGGGAGCCGGTTTCATTGGTCTGGAAATGGTGGAGCAGCTTGCCCGCCGGGACATTCCCACAACGCTGGTCGAACTGCAGCCGCAGGTTCTGCCGCTGCTGGATTTCGACATGGCCCGCATCATCGAACAGGAACTGCGGGACCGGGACGTTGCGCTGCACCTGGGCACCGCCGTGGATGCCATTCGCTGTGATGACAGCGGCCGCGCCGTCGGTGTGGTTCTGCAGAACGGTACGAGCGTCCCGGCGGACCTGATCATCCTGGGAATCGGTGTCCGCCCCAACGTGTCGCTCGCGGAGGATGCCGGGCTGGAAATCGGTCCGACCGGCGGGATCGCCACCAACGCGTTTCAGCAGACGAGCGATCCGGACATCTATGCCGTGGGGGATGCCTGCGAATACATCTATGGTCCCACAGGCAGCCCGCAGCGGGTGCCGCTGGCCGGTCCGGCCAATCGGGCCGGGCGTCTGGCTGGGGAACATGCGGCGACCGGCCGCTGTCAGCCGATGGCTCCGGTAATGGGAACCGCGATTGTCCGTGTGTTCGGTGTGAGCGCCGGTCTGACCGGTCTGACCGAAGCGGCTGCCCGGCGGCAGAACCAGACAGCTCGCAGCGCCACGATCATTTCCCGGCATCACGCCGGCTATTTTCCAGGAGCCGAAATGATCACGCTGCGCGTCGTGTACGATCCGGACACCGAACGCATTCTGGGGGCTCAGTGTGTCGGTGGAGCCGGCGTGGACAAACGCATCGATGTGATTGCCACCGCCATGCATTTCCAGGGCACGATTCGCGATCTGGCCGGGCTCGATCTGGCCTACGCGCCTCCGTTCGGATCGGCCAAAGACCCCGTGCACCTGGCGGCTTTCGTGGCAGGAAACGAATGCGACCGTCTGGAATCGTTCGAACGGTCCGACGCCGATCTGTCGGGCCGCCAGGTACTCGACGTGCGCACCGCGGCCGAAGTGGAACGGCAGCCGCTGGGCGGAACGGATTCCGTCATCCACATCCCCGTGGACGAACTGCGGGAACGTCTGGAGGAACTGGATCCGGAACGTCCGGTGACAGTATCCTGCGCTGTCGGAGCGCGGGCCCATATCGCCTGCCGCATCCTGAAGCAGCATGGCTTCGAAGTGATCAATCTGAGCGGCGGGGCGACGATGAGAAATCGTCTGTTCTGACGGTGTGCGCTGCGATCGGGCTGTCCCGCCACCGACCGGCGCTGGAGCAGAAACTCCACCTTCTTTCCTTCTGCGTGCGAAAAGGCACAGGGCTGCACAGGCCGGTTGCATAATTCAGCGAAACCTGACCGGCTCGGCGGAATGTTCTGCGGTCGGGCAACCGGGTTTCCGCCAGCCAGGCTGCATCCATTTCCCGGAACGGACGACGTCGACTGACAGGATCGGCACGATCAGTACGGTCGATACAGCCGCACCGGAATGCGGGGCGGCGGCCGGCTGAATCTGCCGAAGGACACCGAAAGCGTCGTCCGGGCGCGTCCGCGTGAAACGAAATGGATTCTGCCATGAAGCAGCCAGGAAGTCTGTTCGCATTGTTGTTGCTGGTTCTTCCGGTCAGTGAGGCATCCGCTCAGGGTTATACGGGCGGCCGTTATCCGGGGCTGACCGGCGTCTCGGCACCCGAATCGATGACCGCTCCGCTGACGTTCCGGCCGGCAGTGCCCGGCCCGTCTGCGTCCCTGTATCAGCCGGTTTCGGCCGCAGCCTGTGTCGACAGCGGCTGCGTTTCCGGATGTACCGAAGACGGCACATGCGGCGGACAGTGCAGCGAATGTGCTGTCAGTGTTCTGGACGGTCTGAAAAACCGACCGGCATCCTTCAGCGATGACGTGACCTATTCGGTCGGCGGCGGCATCCGCTATCGGTTCATGGATGAGCGGAACCGCCTGCGGCCCGGGGGACCGGCCAGTTCCACATATGACCTGTGGCGTCTGACGCCCCATGTGTCTGTGACGTGGGACAACCTGATCACCGGCTATGTGGAAGCCATCGATGCATCGGCCTTCGGATACGATGCCCCCCTGTTTCCGCTGGGCATCGATGTCAACCGAGGCGATCTGCTGCGTTATTACGGTGAAATCAACCTGGGAGACGTGGCCGGAGGCAGTCTGCGATATCGGTATGGTCGGCAGTTCCTGAAGTACGGTTCTCAGCATCTCCTTTCGCCGCTCGGCTGGTCCAACACGTTCCGAAACTTCGAAGGGCACAAACTGATCTGGAAGTCGGGCGACTGGACGGTCGACGCGTTTTCGATGGCCAGTGTCAACAATGCGGCCGGCGGAGCCGGTTATGCTCCCAGCGCGTTCGATACGGTGGATTCCGACCGTCAGGTACACGGGATCTACGGGACCTGGACGGGGTCCGGCAGCGACATCGTCGACATCTACTGGATCTGGTCCGATGTGGCCGGGCAGGCTGCCAACCGGCAGGACGGCAGCCGGCACACGATCGGCATGCGCGTGGACGGGAAGTGGCCGATCCGAGAGTGCAGCCGGGTCGTGGGCACCTGGGCCTGGGATGTGGAAGGAGCCATCCAGTTCGGCAAAGATGACTTCACTGCGGTCGCTCCCGGAGGACTCGCCCAGGACGTTCTGGCCGGATTCTTTTCAGGAATCTTCAGCTACACGTACAATGACCGCGCGTGGACTCCGAAACTGAGCGGCATTGCGTACTGGGGTTCCGGCGATACGAATCCGAACGACGGAACGATCAATACGGTGTACACTCTGTATCCTCTGGGACACGCCTGGTGGGGACTCATCGACAACTTTTCCGGACAGAACCTGCTGGATTTCGGTGTGAGCGGTTCGGTCAGCCCGCACGAGAAGCTCAGTCTGAGTGCGACGTTCCACTGGTTCGGCCGGGCGACCGAGAGCGATGCGGTTTACAACATCGCCGGCGCCCCGTTTTCAGTGGCGAATCGAGGACGTCATATCGGCAACGAACTGGATCTGGTCGCCACGTGGAAACACAGCGAATCCCTGTCGCTGCAGTTCGGCTACTTCTGGTTCTGGTACGGCCAGGCCATCAATGCCGGCCCGGCGGCGCGTCCCGACGCCAGCCAGCTGTACATGATGACCACCTTCACGTTCTGACAGTCCCACGTTCCGGCAACTCCGGACACGAATCCGGCTTCTGCCGACTGTCGGCTCCCGGTCGCGAAGACCGGGAGCTTCGGCCGATGAACGTGCAAACGTCAGATCGGTTCAGGGAATCGGAGGGTGATCGACGGACCACCATGCGGCGATCTGCCTGGCCATCCGCGCCACGCGATCAGGATGCTGATCGGCCAGGTTCGTCGTTTCGTGCGGGTCAGCCATCAGATCGTACAACTGCGGTCCCTGGCGGGCGTTTTCATGAACGAAACGGTATCGCACCGCACGGCCGTTGTAGCTGAGAATCAGCTTCCAGCGGCCGTCGATCATCCAGCGGGACAGCAGGGTGACCTGAGGATCATTCAGGTCGATCACATCATGGGCAAAGCCTTCTCCGAAAACCGGACGTTCCGGAACGGCAGCGTTTCCGTCCAGGAAGGGCAGCAGACTGCGGCCCGGGCACTCGGCCGGAGGTTCCAGTCCGGCAGCGGCCAGAATCGTGGGAAACAGATCGATGCTGCTGACCACCGCTGTCTGTTCAGAGGGAACGATGTGTCCCGGCCATGAAAGCAGCACCGGTGTCCGAACACCGCCTTCATACGGCGACTGTTTGGAACGCGGGGCGAAGCGGCTGCGCCAGCCCGGTCCGACAGGAGTGTCCGCCGTGCGCTGAATCCAGCCGTTGTCGGTGACATAGACGACCAGCGTGTCCTCGGTCAGACGGTGCTGTTCCAGATGGTCCAGCAGCGTGCCGCACGTTTCGTCGAACCATTCACAGCAGGCGTAGTACCGCGCGAGTTCCGGCGGACAGCCGGGAGTCTGGTATCTGTCCAGAATGCGCTTCGGAGGATTGTGGGGTTCGTGCGGCAGAAACGGTGCATACCACACGAAAAACGGGACATCGTCCGCAGCCGCCTGGTCAATGAACTGCAGAACCGGCTCCATCGTCTTCCGGCCGATTGCCAGACCGTCATCGCCATGTCGTCCGCCGGGTTCCGGAAAACCGCGCGTCATTCCATCCGTAAAACCGCCTCGACGAAAACTGCCTTCCCACCACTTGCCGCTCTGATGAGACCGATAGCCGGCTGCTCCCAGAAGACGCGGAAGTGTTTCGCAGGCATCGATTTTCGCAATCAGGGCCGCCCGCCGCCGCGCGTCGTCTTCCGCATCGTCCGACAGATGTGCCGGATCATTTCCGATGATTCCGTGCTGCGATGCATACAGGCCGGTGATCAGAGTTGCCAGAGAGGGGCGGCACAAAGCCGTGGGAACGTAGCCGCGGCGAAATACGGCACTGCGTTCGGCCAGCCGGTCCAGGTGAGGCGTGCGGATCACCGGATGCCCCATGAACCCGTAATCGGTCCAGGCCTGGTCATCGCTGATGATCAAAACGATGTTCGGCCGACTCCCGGCCGACACAGGGGCCGGGACCATCCAGATTCCCAACAGAAGAACACAAACAGGAAACCGGCATGTCATCAGTCTGCCTCACAGTCGATCAGACGAACGGAACTTGTGTTATGGATGCCGGCCATTGCCCCGGGGAGGAACGTCTGACGAAATCCTGTGCCTGGGCATCCGGCCGGAACACCGCACGATGGCCGCAGCAGGAACGTCCGTCAACGACACAGCCGCCCGACTTTTCGGAAAACGGCTGCTGAACATGCGAACCGATCATCCCTCCGCGTCGATTCTTTCCACCGCCGGATGAACCATGCGTCTCTGGACAACACACTCCATCACGCGCGGGTGACCTCGTTTTTCGAAAAATGCCAGACGGATTCGCGCGACCGGCGGGTCACCTGTCACGGACGTGTTTCAGCGGCTGGAGCCGCCAATTCTGAAGTGCGATACCAGGACCACTGAGAATGCACCGGCACCTGCGTCCGCATCGCTGACGGGCACGCAGTGACCTGGTGACTGCGGGAGACTGAGGAATGGTGAGGACCGGACTTGCGGCCGCGATCGCCGTGATGGGGTGCACGCAGGCGGTGGCCGATGATGCGGATGCGCCGGATCCCCGGCTGCTGGCGGAACAGTACGCGTGGCTGCTGGAACAGCACCGGAATTTGGTGTGCCGGTACGTGTTTACGCTCTATGAAGCGAGCCGCGTGGACACGATGCCTCCTGCCCGGGACAAAGACAGCCGGGCGTACATCACCGATGGACTGTATATTGCGAAACAGGGCACGGTGATGTGCACATTGACGCCACGGTACGACCCGGAACCGGTTGACCCGCCGAAAGGATACACCGGAAGCATTCAGTTCATCCGAGATACCACGGAGGCCTATCTGTCGACGCCGCGGATACGAGTGGACTACAGTGAAAACTTCGCGGTGATGAGTATCGGTTCCGAAGGGAACTACGAAAAGGAAGGCTGGGGACCGAATTTTACACCGGTGTCCATCGGGATGATGGGCGGGACGGCTCACGAATTCGGTACGGAAAGGCTGAGCGTCCACAAGATGATTCGTGTGGCTGACGCGGACGGGAACGCGACGGCGGCGTATGACGATTCAACCGACGTGGACGGCGACGGGAAACCGGACCGTTCCGTCCGGGTGGAAGTGTTTCTTGAAGGACCGCCGGCAAATCGACTGGTGTATTACTTTGCGGAATCGGATGTATTCGGCATGATGCTGCTCAGACGAATCGACTACTTCGCATTGGCGGAAGACGATGCACAGCCTGGGTCTACGGGCTTTTTTACGGAATATCAGGAATCTCCCTATGGCCTGCCGTTCCCGAAGACCGGTGTTCGGATCCTGTGGCGGCTGCGTAACAACAGGAAAACGAAAAACGTTGCGTTGTTTGAAGTGACGGAACTGAGCAAACCGGATGACATCGATCCGGTGTCGCTGGGGCTGAAGGCGAAAAAAGGGCACACCGTTCTGGTGGAACATGCAACGACCAGCAGGTACAGGCTGACAGAAGACGTCGTGCTGACGGAAGCGAAGCTGCACGAACTGGAAGCCGCCGTTCTTGAAATCGAAGAACAGATCATTGCGGAAGACGAAGCTCGGGAAGCGAGGCAGCGGAAGCGCATAGAAATGATGAAACCTCGGGTCCGTCGGCTGTTCATTCTGAACGCCGGTGTGCTGGCCGTGATCGGTGTGGTGCTGCTGGTCCGCTGGTGGCGGGCGCGGTAGACGGTTTCGCTGCAGCGACAGTTCGGATCCAGGGAGCCGCGGCGATGCGCGGGAAGCATGAGATGCGAACCGGAGTCGTTTTATCCTTGTAAGCTCACCCGTGCGGCGGAAGGAAATCGCGGCTGATGCCAGGGCGGAATCACGAACCGACTGAAGAACGAGCGGCCACGCAGAGGCCTTTCGGCTGGAATCAACTGCGGTATGCCGTGGCCGGACTGCTGTTTGCGGGCACGGCACCGGCAATTGCTGACGACAACGGTTCGGGCCTGACCTGCAATGGCACGGCGGCAGGCGCAGCGTGCGTTCCTGGATCGACCTGTTCGACCATCATTTGTAAGGCGGATCATGGTGTGAACGTGTGTCCGGAGTAGTGTCCTGACAATATGAACTTCAGAATGGAGGTTCCTGTTGATCTGCGGTCCCGATTCACGCAGGGACTGCCACATGAGTTCGCCGGGCGGAACCACCACTTCCTCTGTTTGTCACGTTTCGTGAACGGCTGTCTGTTATGACCATCCTGCTGCGAACCGCTGAGCGAATGATTCTTTTGGGAATGCTGACGCTGACATGTGCGTACGGCGGTGTGGCGGATCTTCCCGATTCCGAACGGGCACTCTACGAAAGACTGCTTGAGGAATACCCGAAAGCACTCGAAAAACTCATCCTGAAGAACTTCGAGTGCACCGGAACGATGGAGGATTACGAGCTCGTCAAAGGAGAAAGAACGTCGCTGCGGCGGTGGGAAATCAACTGCAGGATTCTGGACGGCTTCGGCCTGGTCGAACGTCGTCCGGACATGGTCGGCGACCGTTCCGCTCCACGGCTCCCGTTCGAAACGGAGGTCGGATGCGAAACGCCCCGGTACATGTTTCACCTGCAGCGTTCTGCGGAAAACAGCCCCTGGACGGTTCGTGCCCACTCCGCCAGCAAGCGCGATATGGAAATGGCCATGGTGCTCGTTGGAACCTACTGCAGGAATTTCGTGGATGCGACCCATGCGGTTCGTGAAGTCCCGTTCGAAGAACTGTTCGACGGATCGACCTGCGACATCCTGTCCGTTCGACCGGGTGATGACAATACCGTCACGGTCGACCTGCGGCTGGGCAAAGACCCGTGGTGGTTCTACGACACCGCATCGGTGACGCTCGACCCGGATTTCGGCTGGACGATTCGCGAATACACGCTGACCAACGATGTCCCCGAACAGGCCTGGGTCGAAGTGACGAAAGGAACCGTCGAAAGCCAGGAATGGATGACAGCAGCGGGCGAGACGGTCATTTTTCCGAAAAGCGTCACGATCCGCTACGAAGCAGTCCCCGCGGCTTCAGACGTGCATGATGACGAGTTCGATACTGTGTCGATCGAACACATCGAGTTCCACACGATTTCTCTGGGTACGGTTTCTCCGGAAGATTTCACGCTGGCGGCCTACGGCCTGCCCGAGATGCCTCTGCAGGGCGTTCCGCGGTCCCGCCGAACGATGCTCTGGTGGTTCATCGCTCTGAACGTCAGCGCCGCCGCGTTCTTTCTAAGCGTGTGGTACCGCAGAAAGAAAAGCGAGGCTTAGACGGGTGATGTGCACGGTCGGTGGTTCGTGAGTCCGCAGGCCGGATCCAGGGGCGGAGCGACACCGACCCGGAAGAACGGACTGTCCTGAAGCGTTGCGCCCGTGAATCCTCGATGCCCCCCCAAACAGACATTTCCGATCACGGATCCGAATCGCTGCCACTGTCCGATCCGAATACGAGAACGAGTTTCTGTTTTTCTTTCAGCCGGCGGGAGCGAATGTAAATCGTGTCCTTCACCAGACGATCGGCTCCCTGGACCTGGATGACCAGCTGAAGTTTCTGCCCGGTCACCCGGACTTTCATCGATCGGCTGTCGATGACCTGCGGTTCCGCACCACCGGTCACCCGGGCCGCATAGCGAAACTTCGGTCGGGAATCCCAGGGCAGATTCTGTTCGTATCCGTCGGTCCCCACGACGCGTCCCGACAGATCGCTCAGACGATACACCCGCATGCGTTTCGGCAGACGGATTTCAATAATGATCTGATACGCCTGTCCAGGAAGCGGACGGGCCGGATCGGTCCAGGCCGTGAAACTGCCGCGGGTGACCGCCAGACCGCTTTCCGGAACACGAAAAAACGGAGTCGACTCGCTGTCGATCGTGTCGGTTTCCATGCCGCTGATCGAAGCCAGTTCCGCGTCCGCCCGAGCGGTTTTCAAAGGAGATTCTTCCGAAACGGCCAGTTCCCTCGCCAGTTGTTCCAGCGTGCTGTGCGTCGGATCCGACGTTGACCCTGCCGCAGGAGGCGGGATTTCCAGGGCCGGAAGATCGTCGCTCACCGTGTCGTCCGCCAGAGTGGCCCGAATCGGAATGGTTTCCCGGTCCACGTCCCTGGGGAGCAAAGCCATTCCCACCCATCCGAACGCCACTGTCGCCACTCCGTATCCCGTGGTGTGCAGCAGCAGCGACAGATACCAGCTCAGCGCCGTCGTGCCTGCCCAGATCGGCCGGCTGCCGGAAAGAAGGGATAAAGACCCTTTCCCTGATGACGAACTCGTGGGCGCCGTCGGCCCGGACCTCAATGCGTGTTCAGAACGATTCCGCTCACAGGCAGCGGAACCGTCTGCGACAGATGGTCGTCTGGTTGTCCCTTCACTGTCCGTCACGTGGAGATCTCGGG
>WFTL01000005.1 GCA_015485495.1 Planctomycetaceae bacterium | reverse complement strand
GCACCGGCATCCTGGCCTGGTACGACTACCCCATCTCGACCGGCCCCCTGGAAGGGACGAACAACAAGATCAAGACGCTCAAGCGTCAGGCCTGGGGGTTTCGCGATCAGGAGTACTTCAAGCTCAGGATCAAAGCCCTCCACCGATCACGCTTCAGGCTCATCGGATAACCACAGCCCATGCCCGCGCTCATAATATCTCGGAGAACCCAAAAAGAAACCCCACGGTCGCGGCGTTCGCTTCCGTGGGGTTCAAGTGGCGGGGGCCGGATTTGAACCGACGACCTCGAGGTTATGAGCCTCGCGAGCTACCAGGCTGCTCCACCCCGCGACATGGTTTCCGGCCGGCTCTTCGAATCCACCGGATTCTCTGATGCCAGCTCGTCCCGAAATCGCTGTTTGTCGGGTGTTCAGTCGCACGGTCTCAGATACCCGTGCGAGCGGTGAGGAAGTGTATCGGCAAAAGGACGCCTGTCGATACAGTTTTTTTCAGATTTCGCGACTCCCGCCGGACCGCGGAAAAACAGGTCGCTGCGGTGTGATGTCGTGGGGCGTTCGGCAGGGGGGCTGCTCGCCACCTGGTGGAGTCGGAATGGCGGGGCGGCAGGCGGCCGGTTCGGAAACGGCGAACGTTTCAGGCGTCCATTTCGGCCATCTGCTCCACGGGGACTTCCTCGGCACACCGTCCCTGCAGAATCTGGAACTGCTCGCAGCCGGCCCTTCGGGATCGGCTGAGCGAACGCTCCAGGGCCGCCAGAACCGATTTCAGCGGGGCCGGTTTCTTTCCTGCCGGGACAATCATCAGGCCACCAATGCTGATGGCAACGCCCGTCCGGGCCAGTTCGCAGGAGGTCTGTTCCTGGATGCGCCGGGCCACACGGGCCAGCATGTTCAGACTCAGCTCCGGCAGCAGAACCAGCAGGCCGGCCGCTCCCTGACGGATCATCCGGTCGCTTGGCCGTACGCTGCGGCGTACGATGTCGGCAGCCGTTTTCAGCCGCAGCGGACAGCATGGCTGTCCTGCTTCCAGCAGTTCGATGGACAGCATGCCCAGTGTTTTCTGATCGGAGAGGCAGTCCTCGATCTCGTCCGGGACCACCCGGTCCAGAAGACGTTCTGCGAACGCTCCGGTGTCTCCATCCAGCCAGCTTCCCCGGTCCTCCTGTTCCGGCTGTTCCGGTTCGTCGGAGCAGTCGTCACCGTTCGACTCGCTGTTCAGGCTGCGGACGTGTTCCGCCAGCGCGATTTTCATCAGTTGCTGCTGCGCCCGATGCAGCAGGTCCTCCCGATTCGTCATGACACCCACATCGGCCTTCAGAACGGCTGCAAAAGCCCGGGCCTGCTGATCGATGTCCGCCAGAACCTCCACCACTTCATCCGGCAGGCAGTGGTGAACATCCATCAGTTCCCGATCTACCGCTTCCCGGGACACATCCGGCTGCGTGTGAATCTGTTCCATGTACTGGCAGCACAGGGCGGCCGAATACAGTCCCCGGGCAGCCGTGGCCGCGTTCCCGCTGGAATGTTTCGGTTCATCATGGTGCTGCCGCACCGCCCGGACCAGTCCGCTGTTCAGATTCCAGCGGCTGCACAGCGCGGCGGAAACATCAGCGTGGCTGAACCCGAATGCCCGCGTTTCTTTTTCTGTCAGACTGTCCAGGGTGTCGCCGTGGATCACACGATCGACGTATTCCTGCTGATAGACGTTCAAAAGAACGGTTCGTCCGGCATCCTGCAGCAGACCGGCCAGGAACCACACGGCCGGATCGATGCCTTCGTGCCGGTGCGCCAGTGTTTCCGCTGCTGCGGCCTGAAACATGATTTCTCGCCAGATCTGCTGAAAATGGGGCCTCAGTTCCGGACAGCTCACTCCGCCGGATGCCAGGGAAAAGCCGAGGACCAGCGTGCGGATCATGGTGTTCCCCAGCAGCACGACGGCTCCTTCAATCGTGGCTTCCGTTCGGCGGATCCCGAACAGGGGAGAATTGGCGAATTTCACGATGCGTCCGGCAATGGCCGGGTCCATGCGAATGACCCGCACCAGTTCCTTCACGGAGGGGTTTTCGGCCTGAGTGACCCTCAGAACCTCCACCGCCACTTCCGGCAGCGTCGGAACCTGATCGGACTGAATGAGGGCATCGAGCGAATGCGGCGCAGTCATGGGACGGTCTTTCCTGCAGCAGGAGCGGGCCCGAAACCCGGCAGCGACCACAGAACCGGCCGGGCTGAAGGAGCCTTCAGTGGTTTATCGAAGACGAAGGCGGCGACTTGCTTCCGGCCCGAGTGCCCTCATTTCACTTCCCTGACTCCGTTGCCAGCGATCCTGCTGCCGACGGCAGGATCGCTGGAATCCGCAGACGCCGTATTTCAGGATTTTTCAGGCAAATCATCAGGCCGCCGTGCTCTTCACGAGCAGGGGCCGTTCATGGGAATGGTTCTGCTGCCTGGCCGAAACCGGCCGGGTCGCTTAGAGTGACGTCAACATCGGGTGCTGCCAATGCTCTCCATCGCGACCGATTCCGGTGACCGGTGCGTCCCCACTCCCCTTCTTCCGACGGAGTCCGAACTATGAAAAACCTTCTTCTCCTGACCCTGACGGTCTCACTGACCGGCGGGCTGATCGGGTGCAGCGATGCACCGGTAGCGGACACGTCCTCGGATTCCGGGGAGGCTGCCGATCACAGCGAAACAGGCGACCGTCATGCCGCGGACAGCGAGCCTGCGCCCACTGTCGTGTCGGATCCTCCAGCAGTTCTGGAATCAGCGGGCCAGGATGAATCGGACGCTGCGAACAGCCGGTCGACGGAATCATCTGCTGCAGACACCGTGGCCGCAGACGGCGGACCGGCAGGTGGTCCGGACATGCAGCCGGATCTTTCCGAAGGATCTGCTGAAGACGCCGAAGACATCCCTGCTTTGGAACCAGGCGGAGCGGCTCCGCCGATCCGCCTGGCCGAAGTGGTTCATGGGCCCGCCTTCGAGGGACGTCAGGACGGGCAGATCTACGTGCTGGAATTCTGGGCCACCTGGTGCGGCCCCTGTCTGGGATCCATGCCGCATCTGGCGGAACTGCAGACTCACTACGGCGATTCGGTGCGGTTCATCGGCGTCACGAGCGAGACTCCGGAAACGGTGCGGGAATTTCTGTCCGGACAGCAGAGCGATGATCAGACATGGGCTGATGTGGTGACCTACACACTGGCCTGTGATGACAACGATCGCACGTCGGCTTCTTACATGGAAGCTGCCGGCCAGAACGGGATTCCCACGGCTTTCATCATCAACGCAGAAGGAACGGTCGTGTGGATCGGTCATCCGATGGGAATGGATGACCCGCTGCAGCAGGTTGTGGACGGCACGTACGATGTGGAATCGGCCAGATCGGAATTCCTGCTGTCGCGCCATCTGAACGAAGCGCTGCAGACGGGCAGCTATGATCGTGCTCTCACCATTCTGGAAGAACATCTGTCGAATCATCCGGACGATGTGCAGCATGCCCTGCTGCGGCTTCAGCTTCTGATGGTGCTGGGACGAACCGATGAACTGTCCGGACCGGCGGTGCGTCTGGCCGAATCGCATCCGGATGATCTTCAGGTGCAGGCCGTCGTGGCCCGGATTCTTGCCGACAATGCCGCCGGAGATGCGGCTCTTCTGGACACCGCTCTGGCCTGTGCACTGAAAGCTGTGGAGCTGGTGGGCGAACCGCACCCGGACGCCCTGGCCCTGGCCGCTCACGTGTATTCGGCTCGTGGAGAACCGGAGCAGGCCGTCGCCTGGCAGAAAAAAGCCATCGCTGCGGCTGACGACACGGAGCCATACGAACACACGCTCAAACAGTACGAAATCGAACTGAACCGCACGGAAGGCGAAGAAAACGAAGAAGGCGAAAAGGAATCGACGGACACGAGTTCCGATTCCGTCGATGCCCCGGAAGAAGAGTCCGCAGCCGACGATTCTGCATCGTCCGATTCCGATGAGGAGTGATGCGGAATGACGGCAGATGTCCCGGCAGGAATGGTCCGCATGGAACACTTCGAAAGACGCTCCTTTCGGGCACCCACTGCCGGCGGGGCTGTCGTCACGCACGATGTGTACACGCGCGGCAGCGCGGCGGCCACGATTGTCATCCTGCAGGAACTTCCGGGAATCGGGCCGGCCACGCTGTCTCTGGCCGAAAAACTTTGGCAGGAGGGTTTTCGCGTGGTTCTGCCGCACCTGTTCGGCCCGCTGGGAAAAGAAGCGATCGGACGCAATCTGGTGCGAGTCCTGTGCATGCGACGCGAGTTTCATCTTTTCCGCCGAAACGGGACCAGTCCGGTGGTCGACTGGCTGCGGGCTCTGTGCCGCGATCTGATCGAATCGCAGGGGGCATCCGGGGTGGGCGTGATCGGAATGTGTCTGACAGGCAATTTCGCCATTTCCCTGATGGCGGAGGAAAGCGTCCGCGCCGGAGTGGCGTCTCAGCCGTCCCTGCCCCTGTTCGGTCAGCGTCATCTGCACATGTCGACAGAAGACATCGGAGCGGTGCGGGATCGTCTGGATCAGGAAGGTCCGATGATGGCTCTGCGGTTCGAGGGGGACACGATCTGCCGAGCGGAAAAGTTTGAACGGCTCGATGCGGTCTTCAATGACAATCGGGAACGCATCCGGCTGACAGAACTGCCGGGATCCGGGCATTCGGTGCTCACCCGGGATTTCACGGCCGGCGGTGAGCCGGCGGAAAAGGCTTTTCGTGCGGTCCTAGAGTATTTTCGATCGAAACTGCAGACGTCGTCCTGAGTCCTTCTGCGGGGTGGAACGGCCTGCCCGGCAGTTGCTTCACGTTTCTTCGGCGGGTGTTTTCTCTTCGGCGGGTGTTTTCCCGAAAACGTGTCCGCTGAAAACACAGCCTTTGGAAGGCACGACCCCGGGGAAGCACCGGGGAAGCAGCCCGGCGATGGAAAGACGGCTGCGGAGTGGAGTGTTTTCGCGCTGGATGACGGTCCCGGTTCTCATCCGTGAGCCGCGGGCGGACGGTCGGGGGCTCTCCTTGAATCAGTGGCCAGGCAGTGCTAGGTTGCCGGATCTGCCGCGCCGACCCGTTGCCGCGGTCGTTTTGCGCGCACGGGCCTGTGTGGTCGGGTGCCGGTTTTCTCACGTTTCAGACGGTTCAGCTTCATGTCTCACAAATACGTTTATTCATTCGGTGATGGAAAAGCAGACGGCGATGCTTCTCAGAAGGAGCTGCTGGGCGGCAAAGGAGCCAATCTGGCGGAAATGAGCCGGATTGGGCTGCCGGTTCCTGCCGGATTCACGATCACGACCGAAGTGTGCACGTACTACTACGCGAACGACAGAACGTATCCGCCCGAACTGAAGGATCAGGTGAATGAAGCTTTGGCCGCTGCAGAAGCCGTCATGGGGAAGAAGTTCGGGGACGCGGAAAACCCGCTTCTTCTGAGCTGCCGTTCGGGGGCCCGGGAATCCATGCCCGGCATGATGGACACGGTGCTGAACATCGGCATCAACGAAGAGGTGGTTCAGGCGCTTATCCGGCAGTCCGGCAATGAGCACTTCGCCTGGGACAGCTATCGGCGGCTCATTCAGATGTACGGCGACGTCGTTCTGGGGCTGAAACCGGAAAGCAAGACCGACCCGGATCACTTCGAAGACATTCTGGAAAAGGCCCGCGAGGCGGCCGGTGTGACGCACGAAAAGGATCTGAGCGTCGATGCGCTCAAAGACATCGTGACTCAGTTCAAAGCGGTGATCCGGGAACAGGCGGGCATCGATTTTCCGGAAGACCCCATGGAACAGCTCTGGGGCTGCATCGGAGCGGTTTTTGGAAGCTGGATGAACGACCGGGCCATGGTTTATCGGCGGCAGTACGGGATTCCTCATGACTGGGGCACCGCGACCAACGTGCAGGCGATGGTCTTCGGCAATCTGGGAGACAACTGCGCCACCGGGGTGGGGCTGACGCGCAACTGTTCGGATGGAACGCCCGGATTCTGCGGCGATTATCTGATCAATGCCCAGGGAGAGGATGTGGTTGCCGGCACGAGAACGCCCAAACGTGTCGAGGAGACTCTGGCTCAGGACAAACCGGAAGCCTGGGAGCAGCTTGTCAACATCGGCCGCACGCTCGAACAGCACTACAAGGACGTTCAGGACATCGAATTCACGATTGAAAACGACAAGGTCTGGATGCTGCAGACGCGCAACGCGAAGCGGACAGGTTTTGCGGCCGTACGGATTGCCGTGGATCTGGTCAACGAAGGCCTCATCGACCCCAGAACGGCTCTGGAAAAACGCCGTATCCCGGCGGACGACCTGAATCAGCTACTGCAGCCGATTTTCGACCCGGCGGATAAAAAGAAGGCGGAAAGCGAGAACCGTCTGCTGGCCCGGGGCATCAATGCGGGGCCGGGGGCCGCATCGGGGCGGATCGTGTTTCACGCGTCGGATGCCGAAGAACAGTGGAATGCCGACAACAGTCTCGAACTGATTCTGGTGCGCAAGGAGACCAGTCCGGAGGATCTGCGCGGGATGAAAGTCGCCCGCGGCATTCTGACGGCGTTCGGCGGTGCATCGTCGCATGCGGCTCTTGTCTCCCGCCAGATGGGCAAGACCTGCGTCTGCGGCTGTGATGCTCTGAACATCGACTATGAAGCCGGGACGGTGACGGTCGGCGACACGGTGCTGAAGGAAGGCGACTGGATCAGCATCGACGGCTTCAGCGGTGAAGTGTTCGAAGGAAAAATCGAAACGACTCCGTCGGAAGTCATGGAAGTGCTCACGGGCCGAAAGAAGCCCGAAGAATCGGAAGTGTACCAGCGCTATGCGCAGCTCATGGCCTGGGCCGATGAATACCGCCGGCTGCGGGTGCGGGCCAATACGGAATCGCATGACGCGGAAATCAGCGTGCAGCTGGGGGCCGAAGGTGTGGGGCTGTGCCGAACCGAGCACATGTTCTTCGATCATCTGGACGAAATGCGGGAGATGATCTTTTCATCGACTCGGGAAGACCGGGAAAAGGCGCTGTCGCGGCTGATCAACTTTCAGCGCGACGATTTCACTCATCTGTTCCGCATGATGGCAGGCCGCCCGGTGACCATTCGGCTCCTGGATCCGCCTCTGCACGAATTCCTTTCAGAACATCACCTTCAGGAAGACCCGACTCTGGCGGGACGGCTGGCGTCCACGTTCGGAGTCACTGAAGAAGACGTCCATCGGCGGGTGGCGGAACTGGTGGAAAGCAATCCGATGCTCGGACACCGCGGCTGCCGGCTGGGAATCGTGTATCCGGAAATCACGGCCATGCAGGCCCGCGCCATTCTGGAAGCCGCCTGCACTCTGAAAAAGGAGGGTCTCGACGTTCATCCCGAAATCATGATTCCCCTGGCGGGGTTCAAAACGGAAGTCGACAATCAGACGGCCGTCATCCGGGAAACCGCGGCGAAAGTCTTCGAAGAACAGGGAATCACGATCGATTACCTGGTGGGAACGATGATCGAGATTCCGCGGGCGGCTCTGACGGCCGGCGAAATCGCCGAAACGGCCGAATTTTTCAGCTTCGGCACGAACGACCTGACTCAGACCGGGCTGGGAATCAGCCGCGACGACTACAAGGGATTCATCGGCTACTACACCGAACACGACATCATCCCGGCCGATCCGTTCCAGACCATCGATCAGGTCGGCATCGGTCGTCTGATGAAAATCGGCGTGACCGAAGGCCGCGACACCCGCAGCGACCTGAAAATCGGGATCTGCGGAGAACATGGAGGAGATCCGAAGTCTGTGTTCTTCTGCCATGAAATCGGCCTGGACTATGTGAGCTGTTCGCCTCGGCGGATCCCGATCGCCCGGCTGGCCGCCGCGCAGGCGGCTGTGGAAGCCGGCTGATTCGGCCGTGCGGATCTGATGCAGGCGGTCTGCGAACGAAACAGACGACCCTGTGTCTGCTGCGGACAGGCACGGGGTCGTTTCTGCGCGCAGGTCCTGGTATGTTCACGGTTCTGAGATATTTTCCGTGACGACAGTCTTCCCGGTATCGTTCTTTCCGCAGTCATGACGTCCGCTCCCGATTCCGAATTCACGGTGTTTCCTCTGCCGCATCTTGTGCGCATGCGTGTGACCGGTACGGACCGCGTGCGGTTCCTGCACAACTTCTGCACGGCCGATGTGAACGGCCTGGCAGAAGGAACGGCCTGCGAAGCCTTCTTCACAAACGTGAAGGCACGGATCATCGCACATGGCTGGATTCTGGCCGGCCGGTCCGCTCACGAAATCTGGATGCTCCCGGGATGCGAAAAACGGCTGCTGGATCATCTGAACCGGTACATCATCACCGAAGATGTGGTTCTGGAATCGCTGAGTGCCGATCAGGCGGCTCTGGCCGGCTGCGGCCGCGCAGCGCCGGACGGACAGCCCGCGGAAGCCGGATCCTGGCGGGATATCAGCGTGGCCGGTGAGACCGTCCGGCTGCTGTCGGTCGACTGGGGCGACCGGACCATGTCGTTTCTGTCGGGCACGCCGACAGCACTCGATGCGCTGATGGCAGCATCGAAAAACATCGTCCGGGGTTCGGAGGCCGCCTTTGAGCGGCAGCGGATTCTGGCCCGTGTTCCTCTCATCGGCCAGGATCTCACAGATGCTCATCTGGCACCGGAAGCGTTCCGCGACCGGCTGGCCATCAGTTATACCAAGGGCTGTTACCTGGGACAGGAACCGATCGCCCGTCTTGATGCACTGGGACAGATTCAGCGTGTTCTGGCCTGCGTGGAAATCCGGCCGGATTTCGTCGACGCCGCTGATGCGGCGGAACTGACGTCGTTGTGCGATGCGGACGGACCGCCCGTGGGGCTGGCTGTGGTACGGGTACCGTGCGTGGCGGCCGGCACGGCGGCCGTCCGACTGTCCGACGGAACGGTCCACCAGGCCATCGTTCGGTCGCCCGATCGGGTGTCCGCCCCATGAAGCCGACCGCCCCGGACTTCGTCTTTTCCCTGGCGCTTCCGAAGAACAAAAAACGCTCATGACAGAATACACCACCATCATCGGTCTGGAAGTGCATGTCCAGCTTCGAACCCGGACGAAGCTGTTTTGCGGATGTTCCACGGAATTTCGCCCCGATGCCCCCAACACACAGACCTGCCCGGTGTGTCTGGGGCTTCCCGGAGCACTTCCGGTGATGAATCGTTATGCATTTGATCTGGCACTGCGGACCGCGGTCGCTTTGAACTGCGATATCGCGGAATTCACGAAATGGGATCGCAAACAGTACTACTATCCGGATCTGCCGAAGGCGTATCAGATCAGTCAGTTCGACCTGCCTTTCAGTGCATCCGGATGGCTGGAAATTGCATCGGACGACGACCCGAACGCGACGCGCCGGATTCGCATCACACGGGCGCACCTGGAAGAAGATGCGGGAAAGAATCTGCATGACGAATCGGGCCGCGGCGGCGACAGCCGCGTGGATCTCAACCGCACCGGGACTCCGCTGCTGGAAATCGTCAGTGAACCGGATCTCAGATCCGCATCCGAAGCGCGGCGGTATCTGGAGCAGATGCGGACCCTGCTGCGGTTCATGGGAGTTTCCGACTGCAACATGCAGGAAGGCAGTCTGCGATGCGATGCGAACGTCAACCTGCATGTGCGGACTTCGGACGGAGAAACGACGGCCACACCGATTGTCGAACTGAAGAACATGAACAGTTTTCGCAATGTGGAACTGGCCATCGAGTACGAAGCGAAGCGTCAGCGGATGCTGTGGGAAAAGACGGGGCAGTCCATCGAGGACGCCCCCAAATCCACTCGCGGCTGGGATGCCGACCGCGGTGTCACCTTCGCCCAGCGGGAAAAAGAAGAGTCGTCCGATTACCGCTATTTCCCCGACCCGGATCTGGTTCCGGTCGTCGTGTCACGGGAAGAAGTGGAACAGGTTCGCCGGCAGCTTCCCGAACGTCCGGATGTCCGCCGACGGCGTTATCAGGAACAACTGGGCCTGTCCGCCTACGATGCGGAAGTCATCATCGATCAGGGACCGGAATTCGCGGAGTGGTTCGATTCTGTGGCGGCCGCCTGTGGAGACGGGAAAACGGCGGCCAACTGGGCGACTCAGGATGTCCTGCGCGATCTGAATGCCGATGGCATGTCTCTGTCCCGGTTTCCGATCACCAGCCAGGTGATGGGACATCTGCTGACCTGGATCGTGGACGGCCGGCTGACCACATCGGCGGCCCGTGACGTCTACGGTGTGCTGAAGCAGCGGGCCGCCGACGGGCAGGTTCTGACCACCTCCCTGGTGGACAGCCTGGCCGCGGAACGGGAAACCGTACGCGATACAGAAGCGCTGACGGCCGCTGTTCACGCGGCCATCGAAGCCCTGCCCAAAGCGGCGGCCGATGTGCGCAGCGGCAAACAGGCTGCCGTGGGCCCGATGATCGGCATGGTCATGAAACAGGTCTCCGGAGCCGATCCGAAAGTCGTTCGTTCGCTGCTGCTGGAAGCTCTGCAGGAATGACCGTACAGTATGGTCTGTTCCTGTTTCAGGAAAACGGCTTCTTCCTTCTGCAGTCAGGTCGCACCCGTGTACGACGGATCCGGAATCCATTCGTTCGATCAGATTCGCGACGCCTGGCAGTCGACATCGCATCAGGTGCGTCAGACGTTTTCCGTCGTTCGTCCCGATGAGTTCACTCAGGACCGGGGCGATCGCTGGACGTATGCTCAAAACCTGGATCACCTGACGAAATCGACTCAGGCCGTGGCCGGCGGTCTGAAGATGCCGAAGTTCATTCTGCGGCTGGTAATCGGCCGTGGTCCCGGAACATCGCGATCCTTTTCGGAACTGCAGTCAGAATATCATCAGAAGCTGGCGGATGGTGCAGAAGCACGAGGACGGTTCGTGCCGCAGAACACGGCCTCTCAGGAAGACGCTCTGGCCGGCTGGGATCGCTGCTGTCGACAGTTCGAACGGGGACTGGGTCGCTGGTCTGAATCGCTGGTGGACGGTTACGTGCTGCCGCATCCGGCGCTGGGGCCGCTGACCGTTCGGGAAATGCTGTTCTTTACCGTTTTCCACACGCATCATCATCTGGAACAGATGCAGCGTCCGTAGGCCGGACATCGCGGGCCGGCTGTAGAACGGTCGGCCACAGCGGATGTGCGGTCAGGAGCAGGGTCCCGGGGGATAGACCGCCGTTGTTCCGAAACATCACGGGGTCCGGCGGGACGTTGAGCCGGTCGTCGGGTGTCCGATACGGTACAGCGCTTCCGCTGAACGCAGGAAAAGGGTTCCGTCTGCCGGCACCGGTGATGCCAATGTCCGTTCCTGCAGATCGTTCCGCGCGAGGATTTCCGGTTCGGCAGCGGCGCGAACGACGGTGCACAGGCCCGATTCGGAAAGAAAGTACACTCGTCCTTCGGCCAGCAGCGGCGATGCGGAGTAATTTCCTTTCAGCCGCATTTTCCAGTGCAGCGTTCCGGTCTGCAGATCACGGCACGATGCGATGCCTCGATCGCTCACCAGAAACACGTTTCCGTCGGAAACAACCGGGGACGGATTGTGCGGGACGAACCGCCGGGTGCGCCAGACGACGTGCGTGTCCGTCACATCACCGGAACCATCCGGCCGAATGGCCAGCAGTTCCGCCGGTCCCACGTAACCGGTGCAGACGAGAACGAGACCATCAGCGAAGACGGGGCGAGGCACCACGGACCAGCGTTCCGGATAACGAACGATCCACAACTGTCTGCCATCGGCCGGGTCGTAGCCGGCGACCAGATCGCTGGCGGGGCTGACCAGCTGCGGAGCACCATTCACTTCGATCAGCAGCGGTGTGGAAAACGAAAACGGCTTTCCCGCGATGTCCGGACGGTATGTCCGCCATCGTTCCTGCCCGCTGGCGGCATCCAGAGCCGTTACGAACGGTGTCTGTTCTCCGTCGCAGTTCACGATCAGCAGATCATCGAACAGAACAGGAGAACTTCCGGTTCCGTGGCGCGGTTCATAGTCGATCTGCGTTTTCCACACGATGCGGCCGTTGTCGCTGTCGACAGCCGCCGTGGCCGACGATGCGAAATGGACATACACACGGCCGCCGTTCACAACGGGTGTGGCGCTGGCGTGGCTGTTCTTCGGGTGAATGGTGATGTGCGGATCCTGCTGAGCGATCTCAGTGTTCCACAGGATCGTTCCGGTATCGGCATCCACGCACAGAACCCGCAGGGAAACGGGTCCTTCATCTGCTGCAACGGCCGTGGTCAGCCAGATTCGTCCATCCTGCAGGACCGGTGACGACCAGCCGTTTCCTGGAAGAGGCTGTCTCCAGACGATGTTCTTCGTTCGGTTCCATTCCACCGGCACACCGACCGCATCGGAGACTCCCTGGCCGCCCGGTCCGCGGAACTGCGGCCAGTTTTCGGCAGCGACGGCGGCAGCCGGAAGTATCAGCAGAATCAGGACGCGGCCCATCGAACGCATGCTGAAACGGCCGGCTGTTTTCCAGGAGCCCTTCGCGCGGAGTGAGGCCGATTTCTGTGAACGGATGTTCGAAAAGCGAACGGAAGTGATCTTCACAGGTAGCGGATCCTTCGACGGATATCGACATTCACGCTGTGAAACCGACTGGTGAGACTTCCGGCACTGAACGTCCGGCTGCGGATGAACTCCACATCGTCCCAGCCGACCGCGTCGGAAAAAATGGGTTCCAGGTAGTCGCGGCCGAAATCCGTCAGCTGCATGCGGCGGGCATCGTAAAAAGACGGGTGCAGGATGCGGGCCCGGATTTCCCCGCGGGCATCGCGCAGCCGGCCGGCAGGATAAGACGACACATCGAATCCGCCGGATTCCGAATACTGCAGCGTGGCGATCACGTTGGTCTGCCCGGAATCGATCAGGTCCAGGGCCCGTCCGCCGATGAGTGCACCATAGAAACGGTCGAAATGGACGGGACGTCCGCCGCGCTGCGTGTGGCCGATTTTTCGAGTGAAAAAGACGGCGCCCGGCGGTTCTCCGGAACGCACCCGCGTGAACAGTTCATCCCCGCACAGCCGCTGTTCGAGCAGTTCGGCCAGAGCATCGGCCGCTCCGCTGTAACGCACGTTGCCGGCCGGGTCATGCGTCGCCTGCCGGGCTCCCAGTTCCCTGCCGTCCGGAAGCCGGACTCCTTCCCCCACAACGATCACGGCATGGTGCTGGATCTCATACAGCTGCCGGATCCGTTCGGCCAGCAGGTCCACATCCAGCGGAACTTCGGGAACAAGAATGCAGTCGGGCTGCGCGTAGGCGGATCCCAGTGCAATGTAGCCGGATCGGCGGCCCATGACTTCCACAATGGCCACCCGTCGGTGGCTTTCGGCGGTCGTGCGAATCCGTTCGATGCTCTGCACCACCACGAACACCGCGGTGGCATAGCCGGGAGTGGCATAATTGATGACATCGTCCAGGCGGATCCGTTCCCGGGACGGCCGCAGGATCGGTTCCGTGCCGTCGGGAGGCATCATCCAGTCGTGGACTTCTCCGGCGTAGTTGAGTCCCAGGTCGTTGTCGATCGTTTTGGGGGCCAGCACGACCGGCAGCACGTCCGTCAGCGGCTGCATTCCGTTCAGCGTGCCGTCGCCGCCGATGCAGATCAGGCCGTCCAGCTTCAGTCGGGACAAAGCCGACCGGGCCCGATCCAGAGCATCCGAATCCGGGTCGATATAAGTCCGCGAGGAACCCAGAATCGTGCCGCCCGAACAGGGATCCAGTTCCGGGATGACGGACAGAAGCGGATTCAGCAGGACTGTCGGCACCTGATCACTCAGCAGACTCGCGTAGCCGCGGATCAGTCCGATCACTTCGATCCCGCGCCGGCAGGCCGCTTCCACGATGCCGTACATTGTGGCATTCAGAGCGGGGGTGTCGCCGCCGGCCGTCAGCACTCCAATCCGTCTGCAGGCCATACCGATCCTGTTTCGTTGAGTTCCGTTCTGCGGTGTCGGCGTGTTTCCGGACACCGAATCTTCTGCTGCGGATGCAAATGTCCGGCGAGGGGAAATTCGGAGCCGCCGAACTGCGGCTCCGTCCGAAATCACCTTCACTGGAAAAATGAAGGCACCATTCTACTATGTCGCTGCGTTTGTAACAGCACCTCCGCCGATGATCCGGCCGGTCCGCCTGAGAAGGCCCGGGCCGCCCTGTCTGCAGGTTCGGCCGTTCGGGCCGCCGCAATCCGGACCATCGCGTTTCCCGTGACTGAAGGATCTTCTGTTGTGGACCTGACGACTGCGGTCGCCCGCCAGCGCGAACTTCTGGATGAACACACGCGGGAGCACGTGCGGTGGCATTTCAGCGAAGAGACGGGAAGCGATTTCTGGCTGGAAAAGAAGAAGGAATTCGATTTCGATCCGCTGACCGACATCAACGGTTTCGATGACCTGAAGAAATTTCCGCTTTTCGAAGACGACTGGCTGCGCGGCGGTCCCATGAGACGCTGGGTCCCGCGGGCTCAGCAGGACCGACCGATTTACGTGTTCGAGACCGGCGGCACCACGGGCATCCCGAAATCCCGTGTCGTCGTGGAAGACCACTGGATCGACTACGAACTGTTCAGCGACACGCTGCCGGATGAATTCTTTCCCCGCGGTGCCAACTGGCTCATGCTGGGACCATCCGGGCCGCGACGGCTGCGTCTGGCCGTGGAACATCTGGCTCAGCATCGGGGCGGAATCTGTTTCTGCGTGGATCTGGACCCGCGCTGGGTCGTCCGGCTGCTCAGAAAGGGCCGCACCGAAGAAGCGAAGGAATACAGCCGTCACGTCATCGATCAGGCCATGACGATTCTTTCGGCCGGGAACGAAATTCAGTGCATGTTCACCACGCCCAAGCTTCTGGAAGCGCTGGCCATGCGGCTGCTGGACGAAGGCAGCAGCATCGAGGAATCCGGCATCCGCGGCATCTTCTGCGGCGGCACGGAATTCACTCCGCAGTGGTACCGCTTTGCCCGGGAGGAACTGCTGGGGCCGAATGTCTACATCACGCCCACCTACGGCAACACGCTGATGGGACTGGCCTGCGGGAAGCCGTTCGATCCGGCGGACAACTACAAGATCACGTATTATGCACCGCAGCCGCGTGCCGTGATCGAAGTTGTCGATTTCGACGATCACACGAAAATCGTCGATTACGGTTCCACCGGACGCGTGAAACTGTACACCATGACAAAGGAATTCTTCGTACCCGGATTTCTGGAACGGGACGAAGGAGAACGAGAACGGCCGCACGAAAAATTCCCCTGGGATGGTGTCAGCGGGGTGCGGCCCTATCACGTGTTCGCCAAAACGACGACCGTCGGCGTGTACTGATGCGGGCCGGTCCGGGTGGATCCTGGCCGCCGCCGTTCCGGTTCCGAGTGTGGCCGGTTCCGGGGCAGACACCGTGATCGGCCATGAACCATCAGCCTGAGTCGTGATGATGCGGCCGGCGCCGGCTGAAGGCTCTGTTTTCGGTTTTTCTCTGAATCTGCAGACCATTCGATCAGGACCGACATGCTGGAAATTCCCGTAGTTCGCCAGGGCCGTCCCTATGAGTCCCTGGATAAGACCGATGTGGTGCATTTCGAAACCGGCGAGGTTCTGGCGCAGATGCATCAGGCCAATGCGGGACTCGTCCGCATGGATCTGCGCAGATCGCGGGCTTCCCGCGACGCTTTGCGACAGCTTCGTCCGGAAGACCTGATCGCCTGCTGCGAAAAGGCGGCCGATCTGTTCCTGTCGGCCCGGCTGCCGCTGGGAAACGGCACCCAGGATGCGGACGATTTCTGCCGCATCCAGTCGGCCACGACGGGCCTGCCGCTGAATATGGCGCGGGCCAACATGAACAAGATCGCATTCGTGCTGAAGAACATGGGCGCCATCCTGGAGGCACTCACACGCGGGCTGCCCCTGGATATTCTGGCCCGCGGATACGGCATGGAAGAACGCGGCGTGATGCTCAGTTATCAGGCCACCACGGATGTTCTGGGTCTGGTTCTGCCCTCGAATTCTCCCGGAGTCCACACGCTGTGGCTGCCGGCGGTGCCGCTGCAGATCGGTCTGGCTCTGAAACCCGGATCATCGGAACCGTGGACACCGCTGCGGCTGTACGAAGCTTTTGCGGAAGCCGGCGTGCCGCGCGAAGCGTTTTCCGTCTATCCGGGACCGCACGACGTGGGCAATGCCATTGTCGAACAGTGCAATCGTTCCATGATTTTCGGGGGAACGCAGACGGTGGAACAGTACGCCGGGAACCCGCGCGTGCAGGTTCACGGTCCCGGTTTCAGCAAGATTCTTCTGGGCGACGACATGGTCGATCAGTGGGAAGACTGTCTGGATATTCTGGAACAGAGCATCCTGGTGAACGGCGGCCGCAGCTGCATCAACGCGTCCGGCATCTGGGCATCGCGGCATACGGAGGAGATCGCGGACGCTCTGAGTCGCCGGCTGGGCCCGGTGGACGTTCTGCCGGCCGCGGACGAAAAAGCGGCTCTGGCCGCCTTCACGATCGACGGAGCCGCCCAGGCGATGAACACCATGATCGAAGACGGGCTGCGATCTTCGGCTGTCACAGAAGCAACAGACCGATACCGGGACGGAAACCGACTGGTGGAAGGCGAACGCTGTGCCTGGCTGCGTCCGACGATTCTCCATGTGTCGGATCCGACCGATGCCATGGCGAATACGGAATTCATGTTCCCATTTGCCAGTGTGGTTCGGTGTCCGCAGAACCAGATGCTGCGGCACATGGGCAGCACGCTGGTGTGTACGGCCATCACTCAGGATGAAGCGTGGATTCAGGAACTGTGCGATGCCCGCAGCATCGATCGGCTCAACATCGGCCCGATTCCCACCTGTGCGCTCAACTGGCTGCAGCCGCACGAAGGCAATATCATCGAATTCCTGTATCGAAACCGTGCCTTCCAGAATACGCTGCCACCGTCTCACTGACCGGCCGGCGGCCTGTCTGACCGCATGAAACGGCGATTTCCGCCGAACCGGGCAGCTCGCCGATTCGGTGTCACAATGGCAGTGGCGGGCGCAGCCCGGATTGCCGTATAACTCGCACAGATCAGGTGTTGCGGCCGATCTGGCGATTCAGGTGCCGGTCGGACGCGGCCCGCATTTTCCGTGGAGCGGACCGTCTCCCGCCCCGAAAACCGGCTCTTTCCAACATTTCCCCGGGCCTGACCGTAGGTTCGGGTGAGATGGCCACTCGACTGCTGAACATGACTGATTCGAACGTGGAATCCCGTTCGGAAGACGAAGAACACGATGCGTGTGAATCGGGTTTTTCGGCGGTGTCCGATGCGCGCCTCGTCGATGAAGCTCGGCGGGGCAATACGGATTCGTTCGGTCAGCTTGTTCTGCGGTATGAGCGGAGAGTGCTGCGCGTCATTCGCCGTTTCATGCCGGACGATCAGATGGCTCAGGATCTGGCTCAGGAGGCCTTTCTGCGGGCATTCGATCGTCTGGAGCAGTTCGATCCGTCTCGCCGGTTTGGTCCCTGGCTGTTCCGCATCGCCGTCAATCTGACCTACGACCATTTGCGCCGCGTTCGTCGGCGGGGCAGGTGGGCACTGTTCAGTGAGGCGGGGTACGAACGGCCGCCGGATCCGGCCACGGATGATCCCCGGCAGCATCTGGACACCTCACAGGAAGTCCGCATGGTGCTGGCGGATGTTCCGGAAGCGTACCGCACGGTGCTGATTCTTCGCGATCTGGAAGGGTTTTCCACGTCGGAAGTGGCGGCCGTCACGGAACGCAGCGAAGCAACCATTCGCTGGCGTCTGGCGGAAGCCAGACGCATGTTCCGCGAAGCGTGGGAACGGCGCGATCGGGCCATGGAAGAACGGCAGAAACGCGAGTGAACGGCGACAGACAGAAGGGAAGGTGACACGATGAAATGTTCTGACGCACGACACCTGATTCATCTGGCCGCAGGGGACGACAATCTGCCGGACGAAGAACAGGCACTGGCGGAACATCTGCACTCCTGTGCAGACTGCCGTTCCTACAGTGCGGGAATGACGGACGCCATGCAGGTGCTGCAGAAGTTTCGACACGACACGACCGTCGTGGATGAGGTGTCCATCTGGCCGGACGTGGAACGCCGGATTCGTGAGCGGCGAACGGCGCGACCTGCTGTGCCTGCGGAGGCACCGGATCGGCGGCAGCCGAAGCGGCAGTTTCACGGCGGTGTGGTGGCTCTGTGCGCCTGTTCTCTGGTTCTGGCCTTCATCACCATTGTGCAGAGTCTGCCCGTCAATGACGCCATGAATGTTCAGATGCTGTCGCCCGATTTTCGGGTGAATGTGGGAACGGTTCCCCGGCTGCAGCCGGGCGCCGGACAGGCGGGCAGTGTGTCGTCTGCACCGGTCTTCGTTCCGGTGATGACGGATTCCGCCGGCCGGCCCGTGATGATTCCGCAGCCGCTGCAGCAGTCGCCGTCGGCTCGGCCGGCCGATCGGCAGACGCACAGTTTCTGAGGCGCCCCGTTTCTGCAGCGCCGGGGAATGACCGGCGTTCAAACGGTTGCTGGTGAGGATCTGAATCATTGTGGCGATGAAGGACCATTCACATCAATTCTCGGAGAGGCGTCAGTTCTCCCCTCTGAATCAGCCGCTCGAACTGTTGTTCGACCCGTGCTGGAATCGTGCCGCCTCGGACTAACATGCCCAGTTCCATGTTGATCGTGAATGCCTGTTGCGTCAGGTTGGCCGACGACAAGAACAGCCATTCTCCATCGGCCACGGCGCATTTGACGTGCAGGATGCCGACGCTGTTGTTGTCGCCGGGCGTTCGTTTCTCTTTGGGCCAGAAGTAGACCGAGGAACATGCCTCGACTTCCGGCCCCAATGCTCGAATCGTGTCGTACTCGCCCTCACCTTCGATCTTGTGGGGCGTTTCCACAATCACCTTCAATCGCACACCTCGCTGAGCAGCCCGAACCAGCGCCCGTGCAATGTTGGGAATGCGATAGACGGCGAAACTGACCAGCGTGATTCGTTCCTGAGCAGAATCAAAAACTTGTATTATCGCCTGCTCAGTGCGACGGAACGGGATGTCTCCGGTGTCTGGTCCCGTCCAAACCAGTTCGACACTCTGCGAATCTCGATGCTTCTGCTCGGAAACAGCGGCGGTCTGCAAAGCAACCGCCACAACATGGGCGTCGAGGTCGGCAGCCTCTTTGTGCCAGCGATCCACGAACGCCAGCGCCAAGTCCCTGTGATGGTGATGCGGCACTCGTCTGCCGATCTCAGCTTTGAGACTTGCTGTGCCAGTCGTCAGGATGGCCGCTGCGACGGACTCAGCCGTGCTGGTCGGCAGGCTGCTTGCCAGTGCAGTTGCGGCTTCCACGATGACACGATGCGAACTCATTGCTCATCCAAAAAAGGCCACGTCTGTTCTTTCCACTGTCGGAATTAGAGCGGAACGGTCCAAATACTTGTTTCCTCGTTCACAGGAAGTTTCGGGCAAGAAAGAGCATGCATGACACGACGCTCCATGCAGCGTGTCGCCAGCGCCGGTCTCGTGCTCGGAGCACAGCGGATCAGAAGAGCAAAGGCTCACCTTCTCCAACGCCCTTGTGATGTGCCGACCGAGCTTATCCGGTTCTCCGAGGGCACATAGCCCGCCGAGTGTGCCTTCGCTGTCGGGTGCGGACGTGTAGATCAGCACGCCCGCCATGGGTTCTCCATCATCGGCATTGCGGGAGTAGATGCGTTCAGAGATCGAGGCCGACGTATAACCGCACTCGATGGCAAGCTGTCGAATCAAGGCGTGGGCGAAAGAGTGAAGCAAAACGAACCGGATGCCGGGATAACCGAACTCCGGGTTCGGAATGTTCTTCGACGCTTTCCACGTAATGTGCGCTTGCTCGAATTCCCGTTCGTAAGCATGGTTCTGCTTCACCCAGTCCTGGACCCGTTTTTCATTGAACTGAAAGAAAATCCCTTCGCCCCGAGTTTCGCTGGCAGGAACCCACGTTGGTGACCTTCGGGAAATCGCAGCACGTCGTCCTTGGGGCATATCGGCGGGATTATCAAAGTCCCTCGGCGACATCAACCGAGTGAAGCCGACCAGCGCACGTACTTCACGGAGCTTTTCCACCAACACGATCTTCTCGAAGAACTGCGTGAATTCCTGCGGCGGATCGACAGTCCGCAGCTTAAACGTGCGGCTCTCCTTGGCCATCGTCGGGTTCGTGAAGACCTTCCATTCGGGAGACTTCAGATCATCCGGGTCTTCCGCCTCGCTCCCCGTTCCTTCCTTCTGCTCTTGAAGTTTCTCCCAAATCTGCTCGTCCGTGTATTTGCTGAAATCTTTGAGTTGACCGATCTGACGAAACGCCTTGAGCACGTCGAGACTTGCCGCCTTTTCCAGCACAGCCCAGTTCTCTTCGATCAGCCGCCCCAAATCGTCGGCAGCTTGCGGAACGGACAGTGCCGAGATCAGCACGGGGAACCAGAGATTCGATGCCCCCAATGCAATCGGTCGCACCGCATTGCAATCGCAGCCATTCGGATCGTAGTCTCGCAGGTGCGGTCGTCGTCCGGTGCAGGCGGGCATCTGCTGGGCTCCCTGCGGGCCGATCACTTCCGCCAATCGCCGACGAGCTTCACACTTGTCGCACACGACGGTCATGTCGGCCATCTCGCCCGATGGACCGAACTCGAACATCCGCAGCGGCCCGTTGCATTCAGTCGGACCCCGATGTGTGAATTCGAGCCATGGGAAATCGTCGAGATGTCCCCGTTCACACGTCACCAAGAATCGGGCCGGGACGACCAGCGGCGCACGCCCCTGCGTCGTGCAATTGTGGACGTAGCAAGCCCGATCAGGACGGTAGGGATAGACCTTTGCCTCAAACAGTCCTGACTTGAGCGGAGCAAGTAATCGGCATCGAGAGCAGACCATCCAGCGGGGAAACGGAGCCACCGGCACGCCGATCTGACGGGACTCGTCGAACCAATTTGTTTGCGCTCCGATGGACTCCGGGCCACGGGGCGGCGTCAAGAATCGGGTTACTTGCGGACCGAGAATCGACTGCGCCGACAGCAGCAAACGCTCTTCGGCGATCTCTGTCGAGTGCGAAATCTGCCAGTCGTCCAGTCCCATCACAATGACCGACAGGTTCGGCAGATCGACGAGCGATCCCACTCCGTAAGTAGTCAGCGTTTGGCTCGGGCGAACTTCGCCGACTTCGGATTTGCGCATCTGCGAGGAGGTAGTCATGCTTGTTCCTCCTCTTGCTCGGGTGTTGCGATTTCGGCCTCGTCCTCGTCGTTGCCGTCCAAACCGCCGTCACTGATGATGAACTTAACCGGCGGCTCCACTTCTCGAAGCGAGTTCAAGCAGGTGAACTCCTCCCAGCGTTCCAAGCCCGGGCTGTGCAGCAGACTGACGGTTGTTCCCTTCTTGGCCCCTTCGCCGTATGGCTCCCGGTAGGTCAATGTCCGACCACCTGCAGTGTTTTGCGCTTCCGCCTGCCAGATGTCGGACTTGCTCAAAAGTTCGGCTCGGCAGAAGTCGCCCGTCTTCTTGCCGTCGCCGATCAGTTCAGCCCGCTTCGCAATCGCTTCAATAGCGTCCTGAACGTAGGGGTTGCTGGTCGTGATTCGGGCAGCCGCCTCGTTCGGATTGAACTCCGTCCCACGCAGGCGAACCATCGAGACCAATAGCCCAGCCAGCCCCCGTTGCAGTGCCCCCGGCGAGAACGGCGTCACCGACAGCGGCTCGACGTGCTTGTAGAAGGTGGCGTGATAATGCTCGAACGTCTCATAGTGGGACATGTCCCGTGGCCGTGCCCAGTTGAATACCGTGAAGACCAAGCCGGGGAAGGCACGACCGACACGGCTCGTTGCCTGAATGTATTCCGCCGTCGCCTTGGGTTGGCCAGCCACCACCATCAGCCCCAAACGCCGCACGTCCACGCCGACCGAGATCATGTTCGTCGCCAGCAGGACATCGAGCGGCTTCTTCGGAATGTTCTTGTAGTCCTTCTTCTTGAACGCCTGCTTGCGAAGCTCCTCTAATTCGGGGTCGAACCCAGATTCCAGCCGGTCAAGAATCTGCGGAATCTCCTCCGACCTCATGCGGCTGGTCAACTCGGCCAGATACTCACCGCTGAGATAACGCTTTGCCAAACCACGGCGATCTTGCTTTCGAGTACGAGAAAATACCTGATCATCGACCAGACGCCGCATTCCGCCCAGTTCCCGCATGGAGTTGAAGTAGCCCACAACGGTCATCCACGGATCGACGGCCCTGCCGTACTTTTCATAAAGCGCCTGCGCCGCACAGAGCGTCGAGACGTAGACCTGAATCAGCACGGCTTTCAACCGGCGACCCGGCGAGCAGACGCCGATGTAGCGCCGCCCGAAGTTCTCGTCTGTCGGCTCCCGCTGGACCGAGAAGAAGTTGTCCCGCACATCGAGGCCGGGCGGCGGGAACACGTTGACCGTTCGCAGGAACAGGCTGCGCAACTGCACGTCGGCGTTTTTGATCGTCGCCGTCGATGCGATCACTTTGGGCCGCACTTGCTTACCGTTCACTTCCCATGTGCAGAGCTTGTCGATGGCTGTCTCGTACAGTCCGACCAGCGAACCCAGCGGGCCGCTGATGAGGTGCAACTCGTCCTGAATGATGAGATCGGGAGGTCGCAGCGGGCCGTGTTCCACCAGTCTTGCCGCAGGTAGTCCCGCTTTTGACTTGGGATGACACTTTGAGTCCTCGATCTCCGGCGACTTGAATCCATGCCGTTCGCAGAAGCCGTTCACCTGACCGAACAGCATCTGCACTTCGCCCTTCCACGGCATCTGGGCAAACTTGTCCACCGTGGCGATGAGCAGTGTTGGCAATCGGCGGTAAATCTCTTCATCGACCACGATCACCGGCAGGCCCTCATCGGGTGCCTGACGGCGGCTGAAGAGGCATTGGCCGAACTTGTCGCCGCAGTAAGTCAGCGTACGGGCGCTGCCGTGCGGATATGTCTTGGCGTCAAGGTGTTTTCCCGCTTCGATGGCGCTGCCGCACCATGGGCAAGCGGTCAATTGGTAAGGCGATCCAAGCCCCGCTGTTCCGTATTGATTGCCCCTTAGTTGCTTGATCGCCTCGGCAGCATCGTCCGTCCGATTCGGCGTCGTGCGGCGACCGACCCACAAACCAATGCGAAAAGGCGTTTTGCCCCACCGCTCGTCTCCCTTTTCCAATGACTTGCGGCGGATCGACTCACACGCACAGATCAACGCACTCGCCCGCTGAAACTGCTGGATCGTCAGCAGCCGCAGCGTGTACCGCATCAGCACGGCCAGCCCTTCCTCACCAACCCGACCGGCAATCGTGCCCTGCAATCGTCGCAGACCCATCGTGTAAGCGGAGAGGCCCAAGTACGCTTCGGTCTTGCCCCCGCCCGTGGGAAAGAAGAGCAGGTCGGCCAGAGCGTCCGGCCCTTCGCTCCGCTCAGGATGATCGAGTTTCGTGACGCCCGGCAGGTTGAGCAGAATGAAAGCGATCTGGAACGGTCGCCAGCTTCGGTTCTTGGGAACGTCGATGTCTTTGTCAAAATCGGGCTGCTCCCCTCGCCGAACCGCTTCGGCATAGATCGAATGAGTCCGTTGCAGCCACATGGCTCGGTTCATGAACTGAAATGCCTCGAACGCTTGACCGTCCTGCTGCAAAAGTTGTAATCCGGCCTCGATCCGCTCCAGCGTGCGTCGGCAGTTCTCGATGGCCACACGGGGAGCATCACCAAACTGCGACAATCCTTCGCTGGGATCTTCGAGCTTCTTCGCCTCTCCGTCGATCCATTCCCCGTAAGCCGTCACCAATGGTCCGAGCATCTTGGGCAGCATCTTCGCATCGGCCTCGGCCAGTTCCTTCATGTCAAGTGTCAGACCGGGAAGTGTCGGAGCGTCGGTCCTTGGAACTTCGTAGCGGGGGATGAAAGTTGTACTAATTCGGTAGGCCCGGTCTGGGTAGCGGGTGGAGCGTGGCGAGTGGCGGGAACTGGACGCCGAATCTTTCTCGCCACCCGCCACTCGCCACTCATCACTCGTTTCGACATGAACACTGACCCCGTGTCCGACGGCGAACTCGACGTGACGGCGGTAGAGCATCGCCATCAGTTGTTCTTCGAGATCGTCGTTCGAGCCGACCGTCATCCGCTTGCTGAAGATCGGCTTGCCATCGACGGCTTCGACGGTGAGCACCGGCTGGAAAACATGCGACTCGTCCTTGGGCCTCCCTTCTTCCTGTGCGTTCACCAGAAACAGCGTGACGACCCAGTGCGCATCCCGCTTGCGAATCTGGCCCTGAACGTAGATCTCTGGAAACTGTGAATCAGGAGCAATCGCCTTGATCGGTCCTTCCTTGAGCGGAATCTCTTTGACACCGCCACGGGAGTACCGCTGCCAGACCCGGATGGGATTACCGGTTCGTTCGTCAATCCGATCTTCCCGCACTTCCCGCAGGTACTGTCCCCAGAAAGCCGAAACCTTGATCGCCTCAGCCTCCTCTTCGACCGAGAATGTCATCCCGATTGAAGACGGCAGATGCCCAGCCGCAACCGGTACGTCCTTGTCGGTCGTTCCGTCGTCGGCAGTGTCACTGCCCCCCTCGGCCAGTTCATCGGGAATGAGCGGCGTCTCTTCGTCGTCATCCGAGTTGGGGTCGTGGAGCGTGGAGTGTGAAGCGTGGAGCGAGTTGCCATCCTTCCCTTCACTCTGCACGCCACACGCACCACGGCGACTCGGTGCCAGCACACCAACAATGTACCGATCCCGCACGGTGCGCTCGGTGAGTTCCTCGCTCTCGCCACCAGCAGGGCCGAGTAGATCACCGAGCACCATCGTTTCGAGTTCGGCCCGAAGATCGGCAGGGCTGGGTGGTTTTGTGAGTACGTTTTCAGACATAGCGGCCTACTTCTTCGCTTTAGGTTGCGGCTGAACCATTTTCTTGAGTTGCTTTGCACCGAAGGACAGGTACTTCAACCATTCATTTCCCTGCTGTGGCGGAAACCACAGTCGTTGATCGGAATGCGGGATCAAATCCAGATCATCGAGCATACTGGCTATGAAATACGATGCGGCAAGTTGCGGCGTCTTCCAAGAACACCACATGTGGCCCTCGTCCTTGAATCTGAACAGTCGGCCTTCAGCGTGTCGAATCAGCAAGTCAGGACCAAAGGCGACCCCATCAACCGGCGTCTTTCCTTTATTCCAGTCTTTGCCGAGGAGTCGCAAGATCGCATCGCATTTCGCATGGCTCCCGTCATAGACAAACAGCCCTGCCCATGTCGGATAGCCGGGGTCGCTGAGACACACGGCCTTGTTCTTGCTGAGTTTCTCAATCGCTTCTGCGATCTTCTTATCACCGACCAACTCGGTCTTCACTTCGATGATTGCTCTGACGAAATGTGGTGAGACAATCACCACGCCTTCGTCCCGAAACAACGTTGGACATCCCTTGTCGATGACCAGCAGGTCAATCTCTGAAGAACTACCCTTCGTTCCAACGACAAAACCCCGAGCCAGTTCCAGCGATGCTGGCAAGTGTCTTCGCAACACCGAGCGCAGTGCCGCTTCTTTATGGGCACCGTCTGTCGGCCAATGCTCGATCAAGCTGCGGATGCGATCTTTCACGGCATCCAACTCCGCTCTGATCGTGTGAAAGTATTTCACCAGATCGGGGCGAGCGGGCTTCTTCTTTCGTGGCTGTTTCTTTGTCATTTGTTCACTACTCAGTTGTCACGCTCATTTCCCATTGAACTCACTGTTCCCTCCAGATTACGCTGCCTTCGTAGCCGAGGAGCCGCAAGCGGATGGCACTGTTGATCGCCGACTTGATGGGGGCACGCACGGCGTCGGTCACTCGGGAGAAGCCCAAGTGACCGGCGACGGCGTGGATTACGTCTTCTCGCTCGTAGGTCGTTCCCTTTCGCATGACGG
>WFTL01000004.1 GCA_015485495.1 Planctomycetaceae bacterium | reverse complement strand
GTTACTTCCTGACACGAGACGAGCAGGAACGTGTGCGGAACGATGTGGCGCGGGACGAAGAACGATTTCAGCTGGCCCGTCAGGATTTTCTGCGGGCTTCGGAACTGATCGACATGCTGCAGCGGACCCTGTCGGAGAAAGATTTTCCGCGCTCACGCGATGTGAACGGAGACGGACTGATCGACGATACGGAACTGCCGGTCCGCTGGAGAGAAATTCTGCGGACCGATGCGTCGGAAAATCAGCCGCGAACGTATTCCGAAGTGATCATCGAAGCGCGGGACGGCATTCTCGACCTGCGGGAAGGAATCCCCACGATCCTGAAGAGTCTGCAGGTCATTCAGGCGGGGCTGCGTGTGGAACAGATCGCTCTGAACCGCTTCGTTCTTCCGGGCGGCACGGAGTTTCCCGACATTTCCGAGGTCGTGCGCATCGGACTCGAACGGCGTCACGATCTGATGAACGCCCGGGCCATGGTCATGGACGCCCGCCGGGCCGTGGAGGTGGCCGCCAGCGAACTGGAAGCCACGCTCGATGTGACCATCAGCGGCACGCTGGGAACGGCGGCCACCAGCCGCAAACCGTTCGATTTCAGCGGTTCTTCAGCGAGTTACAATGCGGGTCTGGCTTTCGATACTCCGGCCGACAAGATGGCCGAACGCAATGCTTACAACGCCGCGCTGATCGAATACCAGAGAGCCCGCCGGGCGTACATGGCGGCGGAAGATCAGGTCAAACAGGAAATTCGAACGGGCTGGCGACAACTGAAGGTGTCCGAGCAGCGGCTGGAGATCGATCGACAGGCTGTCCGGGTCGCGGCGACGCAGCTGGATATCGCGGCCTTCAACGCCACCGGGCAGGGGGAAGGCAATGCCCTGAACCTGCTGAATGCTCTGGATTCGGTGCTCAATGCCCAGAACTCCCTTCTGAACGACTGGATCACATGGGAACGAAATCGGCTTAACATCTACCGAGACATGGGTATTATGGAAATCGACGAGCGAGGGCTTTGGACGGATCCCTTTTACCGGGAGCTGCCCGGGGCACCCGCCACCGATTCGACCGGCGGGCGGCACCTTCCTTCGTCGGAAAATCCGACCGACAGGACGGACTCCTCGGTTCCGGACATCCTGCCTTTCGCCGACACCCTGCCACCGGTCGCTGACCCTCCGGCCGTCCCGCTCCTCCCTGTCCTCACACTGGAAACAGATTCAGGTGATCCGGAATGAATGTCTCTCATGAACCGCCGTCGGCGCGCCGTGGAGGCCTGTCTCCGGCTGTGCTGCTGCTGCTGGCAGCGGCTGCCGGTGCTGCGGTTCTGCTGATTCCTCCGGTGCGGGAATCTCTTCTGGGTCTGTTTCCGTCCGAAGAACGTGCGGCGACCGGGCGTTTCATTCTTCATCCGGTGGCGCGGGCACCGTTCCGCATCGAGATTCTGGAAGACGGCAAGGTCGACAGTGTTCGCAGCGCGACTCTGACCAGCAAGGTCAAAGGCACAACGACCATCATTTCCATTGTGCCGGAAGGATCGGTGGTCGGTCCGCCCACGGAAGCGGATTTCGATGGGGTCGTCCACATCACGGATGTGTCCGCCTCGACCGCTCAGCTGCGTCTCACATCCGCTGACGGGCAGACGAAAGATTACAACGTGCCTCTGGGACGCTGGACGCACGTTCTGGTGCGAGACGGCCAGCGTGTCAGGAAAGGGGACTACCTGGTCGGCGATGTGGTCTGCGAACTGGATTCGTCCGCTCTGGTCGAATCGGAAATGTCGCAGCAGATCAAAGTCACCAGCGCCCGGGCCGCTCTGGAAACCGCGGAAACCAATCTGCAGATTCAGCGGACCACCAACGAAAAACTCATGGCGGCCGCCCGCCTGGCGGAAGATCTCGCTCAGCTCGATCTGGAAAAGTATCTGGCAGAAGGCGGCGAATACGAGCAGGCGGTGCAGACGATTCGCGGCGACATCAAACAGTACGAAGAGGAGCTGGCCATTGCCCGCGAGGAGTACGAACGCACGCGTGATCTGGCCCGCAAGGGGTACACGACCCTGTACAATCTGGAAGCGGCCCGCGTGAAAGTCACGCAGAAGGAAATCGTTCTGAACGTGAAGAAAGGTGAACTGGAAGTCCTCGAAAACTTCACGCTGAAGCGTACCCGGGAAGAACTGCGGCAGATGGCCGAAGACACCCGGCGCGACACGCAGCGGGCAGAACTGGAAGGGCAGGCGGCCATTGCCCAGCGGGAAGCCGATCTGGAAGCGGCCCGGCTGACACTTTCGGTCGAAGAAGAGAAGCTTCTGCGGCTGCAGCGGCAGATCGCCCAGTGCCGTCTGGTGGCTCCACAGGCCGGCGAAGTAGTTTACGCCACGCCGCAAAGCCGTTCCGGCGATCCGGTGGCCATCGAAGAAGGCACTCAGGTCCGCGAGCGGCAGGAGATCATCAAACTGCCCGACCTGACGGAAATGAAGATCAATTCCCGGATCCATGAAAGCCGGATCCGCCAGGTGGCCGTCGGCCAGGACGTGGAAATTTACATCAGTTCGCTGCCGGACCTGACTTTTCACGGCCGGGTGGAAACGGTGGCATCGCTTCCGGTTCCGGGAGAATGGCCCAATCGAAACCAGATGGAATTCGAGTCGAGCATCACCATTACGGACGGTCCGGAAATGATGAAGCAGCTCAAGCCGGGAATGGGAGCCGAGCTGCGGATCATTGTGGAATCGCGCCCGGAACCGGTGCTGCAGATTCCCGTGCAGGCCGTTCTGCCGCTGGCCGAACGCTACTATTCGTACGTGCTGACGGACCAGGGACCTGAACTGCGCAGCCTGACGATCGGCAAATCGAACGACGTGTTCACGGAGATTCTCGACGGCATCGCCGAAGGGGAACAGGTGATTCTCAACCCGCGCACGCACTTCAGCACCGAAATCAATCAGCTCGAACAGGACCTGCTGACCGGGAAGGATCGTCAGCCCGCACGTCAGGCGGCATCTGAACGAATCGGCCGACGATGACCGAACTGGCTGCGAAAGTCGTGAATCTCAAAAAACACTACGATCTCGGTTCGATCGTGGTGCAGGCTCTGCGCGGAGTGTCCATGGAATTTCCCCGAGGGGATTTCGTGGCCATCATGGGCTCATCCGGCAGCGGCAAAAGCACACTGCTGAATCTGCTGGGCGCTCTGGATCGCCCGACTTCCGGCGATTACATCATCGGAGGACGCAATGTGGCTCATCTGTCTGACGACGAGCTGTCCGGGATTCGCAATGAAATGATCGGATTCATTTTCCAGTCTTACAATCTCATCCCCCAGTACACGGTTGTGGAAAACATCGAAGTTCCGCTGCATTACCGCAGCGGCCGTTCTTCACTGACATCCGCGGACCGCGACCGCATCGTGTCTCTGGCGGAACTGGTCGGGCTGAGCGATCGGCTGGATCACCGGCCGTTTCAGCTCTCCGGCGGGCAGCAGCAGCGCGTGGCCATCGCCCGGGCGCTGGTCAACGACCCGCAGATCATTCTGGCCGATGAACCGACCGGAAATCTGGATTCCGCGACCGAACAGGAAATCATGCAGGTCCTGCTGCAGCTCAATGCAGAAGGCCGCACCATCATCATGGTCACTCATGAACCGTCCGTCGCCGAACAGGCGCGACGGCAGATTTACATGAAAGACGGTCGCATCGCCGGGGAAGGCGTCTTTCCCGGATGACAGCACCGTTCATCTGACGTTCGCCTGAACGGCGAACGGCTGTTCTTTTCGTCCGTTGTCAGAAACCGCATCCCGTGCCCGGCTTCCTGCGTACCATCCAGCTCGCTCTGAAAAGCCTCATGCTGCACAAGCTGCGCTCCGGGCTGACGATGCTGGGAATCGTGTTCGGAGTGTTTTCGGTCATCGCGATGCTGGCCATCGGTCGCGGAGCCAGCGAACAGGCCCAGGAACAGGTTCTGCGGCTGGGAGCCACGAACATCATCGTCCGCAGCGTGAAGCCGCCTCAGGAAAGCGCCAAAGGCACACGCAGCAGCCGCGTGCTCGAATACGGTCTGCTTTACAAAGACCTGCGTCTTCTGCAGGAAACGCTTCCCACGGCACAGACCGTCATTCCGGTTCGCGAAATCACCAAAACCGTGCGGAACGGTTACCGGACACTCAACGCCCGCGTGGTCGGCTGCACGCCCGAATATCAGGAACTGAACCGCCTGTTTCCATCCCACGGCCGCTTTCTGACTCAGGCCGATCTCGATCAGCGCGAAACCTGCTGTGTTCTGGCGGCGGAGACCGCGGTCCGACTGTTCGGCCAGGAAGATCCCGTCGGACGGGCCGTTCAGATTCAGAATCACTTCTACGCCGTGGTGGGGGTCATGCAGCCCCGCGAAGCCACGGCGGCCGTCGGAGGCAGTCTGTCCGGCCAGGACTACAGCCACGATGTCTATCTGCCTCTGACGACCATGCGGTCCCGTATGGGCGACCTGAACCTGTTTTTTACCAAGGGGTCCTTCACCCTGGAGAAAATCGAACTGTCCCAGATGACGCTGCAGATTCGATCGCAGGAAGACGTTCTGCCCAGTGCCGAAGCCATCCGGGAAGCTTTGAAGAAGAACCATCGCACCGACGCGGATTATTCGGTCGTCGTCCCGCTGGAACTGCTCAAACAGGCCGAACAGCTGCGGGATATCTTCAGCGTGGTCCTGGGATCCATCGCCGCCATCAGTCTGATCGTCGGCGGAATCGGCATCATGAACATCATGCTGGCCACGGTCACCGAACGGACTCGGGAAATCGGCATCCGGCGGGCTCTGGGCGCCCGGCAGCGGGACATCACCTGGCAGTTTCTGACGGAAACGGTCGTGCTGTCCGGAACCGGCGGACTGATCGGCGTGGCACTGGGACTTCTGACGTCTCCGGCCTTTCGCATCGTGCAGATCGTGGTGGACCGGTTCGTGTTCGATGGTCAGGGAGTCGCCTCACCGTTCGGAAAGATGTTCGCCGAAATGACCCCGCAGCCGGTCCCCGCCAGTCTGCCGATCGCCTTCTGCATCGCCGTGGGAATCGGTGTCATCTTCGGCATCTATCCGGCACGGGCCGCCGCCCGTCTGGATCCGATTGAAGCGCTGCGGCACGAATGACGGCGGGCCCCGCCACGGCGGAAAGTCTCCAGACGATTCGGTCTGTCAGGGACGGAACGTCGCCAGCAGTTTTCCGTCCGCTCCGTTCCAGACGCGTACCATGCCGTCTTCGCAGCCGGCCACCACCAGATTGCCGTCCGGCGTCACGGACGAACAATAGACATAATCGCTGCTGCCGGGGAATTCACGCACCACTTTTCCGTCTGCCGCCTGGTGCAGAACGACCCGCCGGTCACCACTGGTACTGACGAACCGGTCCTGCAGGCCGACGAATTCCACGGATGTGACCTGTTTCTTATGAGTCGTCACGGTGCGCCGCTGTTCTCCGGTTTCTGCATCCCAGATTTTCAGCGCATTGTCTGCACCGGCACTCACCAGGCTCGTCCGATCCCCCTTCCAGCTCACATCCATGACATGGTGCGTGTGCCCTTCGCAGGCCTGAACCGGTTCCCCGGTATCGACTCGAAACACCTTCACAAATTTGTCGGCCGCAGCGGACGCCAGAAACTGACCGTCCGCCGAAAAATCCAGACCGTACACGGTATCGCTGTGAGCATCTTCCAGCCGCCGCTCCAGAGTCCAGTCGCTCGTTTTCCAGATCGTGATCTCACCGGACCGCGACGCCTCGCCCCCGCCGGTCGCCAGACGTGTGCCATCCGGAGAAAACGCCAGGCTGAGAACCCGATCGACGAACACGTTCTCCGCATCATCTGCCGGCCCCAGCACTGTCACCAGCTTCCAGTCCGGAAACAGGTCCATCAGGTGCTGTTGTCCGGATGACGTCGTCAGCTTCAGAAAACGCCCGTCCGTGGCCGCTTCCTTCAGGCTGCCTTCGATGGCCTGTCCGATGTGCAGCACATCGACGGGCGCGCCATCGGCCGTATTCCACAGACGAACCGTTCCGTCGGCTTCGATGGTCGCCACCACAGGATCTTTCGGCAGAAAAACGGCCGCCAGAACGGAAATGGGCACTGCAGCCGCGGCAGAGACTTCATCGCGACGTGCAGTTGCCCGGGCAAGATCTTCTTCGCACTGTTTCAGAAGATCCCGCCGTTCCTGAAGCTGCTGTTCGGCCCGTTGTTTCGCCTGTTCCGCCAGTTCGATTCCTCGTTCCGCCGACTCAACGGCCTTGCGGGCATCTTCAACGGCTTTTTCCGCCTTCATCACGGCGGCCTGCAGTTCGTCCACTTTTTTCTTCTGAGCGTCCGCCGCCTTCTTCTTTTCGGCCACCGTCTTTTTCAGTTCTTCGCTGTCGGCATTGTCTGCAGGCTGTTTTTCTGCTTCTGCCAGAGCGGCCTGGGCGGCAGCAAGCTGTTTTTTCGGTTCTGCCAGAGCGGCCTGGGCATCGGCGAGAGCTTTCTCCTTTGCCGGAAGTGTTTCTTCCTTCGCCTTACGGTGGCGTTCCACCGCATCGGCCAGCGATTTCGTCTGTTCTTCCAGACGTTTTTCGTGTTCGCCGACCTGCGCCTTCACCACACCGACTCGTGCTTCGCGCATGGCGCGTTCAGCTTCGGCATCGGCGAGCTGCCGCTGACGATGCAGATCCACATTCAGGTCCGCCACGTGCTGATTTTCCGCCGTTCGGAAAAGCTGAGCCGTTCCGGATTCTGTCACCTTCACCAGCAGGGATCCATCGGCCGACACATTCACATCTGTTCTCGGCAGCTCTCGCTGACTGCCGTCTGCCGATGCCGACCGCGTCCACACTTTCACGCATCGGTATCCGGCGGTGGCCAGTGTGCGGCCGTCCGGGCTGAACTGGACCGCATGAGCGTAATCGCGATGGGCCGCCTGGGAGTTCTGCAGTTCCGGATCCACCAGTCGACGCACCTGAGCGGGGGCTTTCAGGTCGTATACCGTCACCTTTCCCGCTCGACCGGCTGCCACGAACCGACCGGACGAATCCGCATCGATCGAATAAACGGCCTGCAGCCGGTCACTCATGTTCTGCCAGGCGATCGTTCCACTGCCACCTCCGTCGTCCCCTTTGGCGCCTTCCAGAATCCACTGCCGCAGGAGCCCCAGTTGCCGCGGCGTCAGCGGTTTCGCTTCCACACTGTTGCTGACCGGCGGCATGACGGGCTCTTCCGACCGGGAAGCCACCATGTACAGGTAGCTTTCATCGGGTTCTCCGGGAACAACGGCTTCTCCGGCCGCACCGCCCCGAACGACGTCGGCAGCGGTTTCCAGAACCAGATCGCTTTCCGCTTTCGTCCGGTTGTGGCAGGCCAGACAGCTTCCGGCCAGAATCGGATAAATGTCCCGGCGAAACTCCACGGGACGCCCCAGATCCACGGCCTCCGGAGTGATCTCCCCCGCATCCTCTTCATCCGCGCGAACCGGAACAGACCACCCGGACAGCAGGACAGCGGGAATCAGCAGTGCAATGAACCACGCCCTGTGTCGTTGCGACCGCCCGAAAGGGCGCGGGAAAGAAGCACTTCCCCGAACGCACCTGGTCGTCTCGGAAGGAATCTGTGTCATCATTCAGTGACCTTGACGGAAATCGGAATGTCAAAGGCGGCCGGACGTCCCTGAAAGTCCGGCGTGGACGCCCGCAGCACGGCATGGGGGACGTCTCCAGGAGCCGCATCGGGAGCCGCGGCGACGACCACCGTTCCCTGGTTCTGATCGGCCGGAATGTCGACGGGAGCCGCCGACAGCCCGTGTCCGGACGGAGCTTCCAGCGTGACCTGGACCGGGCCCTGGAATCCGTTCAGTCGGGTGATCGTGACGGGAATTTCCACCGACGTTCCCCGCTTGACGGCTCCTCCGTTCGGTACAGCAGCCGTGATTTTTCCGGCCGCAGCGAACACCTGCAGATCCACCGGCGTCGTGACGGTGCGGACATTCACGTCCTTCGGCTTCGCGGCTTCATCGGCCGCTTTGGCGGCCTGTTCGGCCTGTGTTTTTTCCGCAGTGAGCTGTTCCTGTTTCTTTTTCGCAGCGGCAGCGGCTGCCTGAGCCTGCTGCTGTTTTTTCTGAGACGCTGCACGCCGGGCCGACAGTTCCGAAAGCAGTCGACGGGTTTCCGCAACCTGCACCACGGCCTTCCGAAGCTGCTCTGTCCGCTCACCGATCTCGGACGCCGCTTCGCGGAATGCCTGAGAAGCGGCCTGGAGTTCCTGGGCGGCAGCGGTCAGAGCTTCCGCGGAAGCTGCGGAAGAAGCGGCCGATTTGTCGATGCCGGTCTGAGCCTGCTGAAGCTGCCGCAGAGCCGTGAACAGGGCGCTCTGCTGATCGGCTGCTTTCGTCAGCTGTTCCCGAAGCTGCGCGACAGACTGCTGCTGTGCGGCCGCCTGTTTTTCCATTTCTGCGATTTTCGTGTTGGCCGCCTGCACCTGAGCAGCCGCCTGCTGTGCTTCCGCTTCGGCTGCAGCGGCCGCCTGGCTTTGCTGTTCGATCTGCTTCTGCAGGTCGGCCACCCGGGCATGGGCGCGTTCGGCCTTCCACGGATTGCGGCGGTAACTGACCTTCGCGCTCGCCCGCGCCACAAGCTGGTACCGTCCGGGAGCGGCCGGTCCCTTTCCGGCGTAAGGTCCGGAACTGTCCTTCGCCGGGAAATACAGCCGGGCGACAGCCGTCGTGGCATCGGGAGCGAACGAAACAGCACCGATGTTCGTGTTGCCAGGCTGACCTTCGAACGTCACATCCACCTTTCCTTTGAAACCTCCGTACCGGTTGAGCGTCAGGGGGAGCAGCACCTGGCCATTCTGATGGACCACGACACGTTCGGTGTCGATGGTGACGGTGAACGGCTGCACGTCCTTCATGACATTCAGGATCAGAGATGCCGCAATGCGCGCTGTTCGCGGCAGTCCGTTGGTCCCCGCATGAACCAGGGTCGCCACATGCGCCTCACGCGAAATGTCTCCGGACGTGCCGATGATCCGAATCGGAACCGTCGTTTCCGGGCAGTCGGCAGCCGCCCGCAGGATCAGCAGCGTGCTCGGTTTCCCAGGCGGAATCACGGCCGGGACACAGGTGACGCCTTCCGGCAGATCTTCAGCGGTTACAGCAATCGGAGCGTTGTGTCCGCCCTGTCGAAAAACGTAAACGGGCACTTCGCAGTGGCCGCCGCGGCGCAGACTGACCGCACCGGTCCCGGCCGGGGTCTTGCCGTCGACGGATGGAATCGATTCGAAGGCCACCAGTTCAAAACCTGTCTTCGTGTCGCGAATCTCAGCAACGAACACCCGTTCCGGGTGCTGGCGATCATCGGCAAACCGATCTGCCACGCGGAGCTGATACAGGCCATCGGCCGGAACCGCCAGTTTCCAGGCGGCATCGGAAGTGAACGTCGGCAGCACATTGCCGCCCGGATTCTGTGATCCTTTGGTCACGGTGGCCAGATTTTTGACTGTTTCGCGGCCGTTCCCGTCGACAGCAATCTGTTCCACATGCAGCACGGCGGCCGTCGGTATTCCCAGGCGTTCTGAGATCACACGGATGTCCCGAACGTCTCCCTTCTTCGCTGAAAACCGAATCACGGCCGCGTCGCCTCGTGGACGGAATCGTCCGGCCACCACGAAGCTGCCCGTCAGGTGCCGACCGTCGGTGACCAGCGGGGCCCGATCCGTATAGACCGGCAGGCCTGCATCGGCCACGGCGATCCGAATGAGATTGCCGGGGACCCCGTTCCACCAGACGGTTCGCACCGTGGCTGCGGCCGGGACCGACCCCGGCGCCGGGCCGGACGGCTGTCCGGTATCGACAACGTACGGCTGACGATAAAGCGTCCGGCCGTCCCGCTGCAGCGCCGTCGGTTCTCCGGCCGGCAGATGGCGTCCGTAGACATCGACGGCCGCAGCCGATCCGGCGGCCACGACCGGCGGCCAGACGAAATCCACCAGAGGGCGGGTGTCGACTGCCATGCGGTACAGCACAGATCCGCCGCCTGCATAGACCGCATCGTGAATCCGTACAGTCAGTGTCTGGTCCTGATCGCTGGAAACGACCAGAGCGGCGTCCTGATCGAGAATGCGGCGGGCCGTGGCGATGCGACGGCCATTCTCGTTCAGCACGTCGAGAATCGGCTGCATGACCGAATCGATGCGCGCCGCTTCGGTCCGGATAACGACCGTCTGGCCGGCAGAGATCGGGAACTGAAAGTGATCCACATCACCGGCCGCGGCGGACTGTCCGCTGATGATCTGTCCGATGGAAATCTTCTGAGCCGTGCCGGGGTCATTGTTCGGTTCGTTTTCGGACACTTCCGGCAGCGTGTCCACACGAAACACCCGCGGATTGCTGATGCCGAACAGACCGCGAACGCGCACGTCGTAGTATCCCGGCGGTACATCCGATTCGATCGTCACATCGAATGTTCCGGCGATCACCGACCCGGAGTCGTCTTTGGCGGGTTCAGCACGGATCCCCGGGTGGGCGAACAGCAGTTCGGCCGGTTCGTCGCCGTCCGCACTGTCCGTCACTTTCACCCGTACGGTCGTTCCCGTACATCCGCCGGGAGGAAACAGGGCGTTGAGTCGAATCTGGGGAAGCTGAGCGAATGCGGGCAGCGAACCACCCACGGTCAGTACAGCGCTGACAGTGACCAAAAGTCGCTTGAGCATGGCAAACGGGCTGTCCGGAAATTCAGGGAGATCACAGAAAAGGGCAGTCCGTTGCCAGGAGGGGAGGGAACGCCGTGCGGCGAAGCGGACCGAATAGAAACAGGAAGGTCCGCGAAGGAAACACGACTCAGTGGCTGGCTCAATGGTTGAACAGAAATTCTTTCGTGTTGATCAGGGCCCATGTGATGTCTTCATAGGCTGCGGGGATGTTGTCTTTGTGCGATTCGATATAGGCCAGAGCGGCATTCAGTTCGTCCTGGTCGGCCGGTCTGGAAAAGGCTGCGCGATACAGTTCCTGAATGCGTTCGGCATGAGAACGGGACGAATCGGCAGCCAGTTTCCTGGCGCGGCCGCCGTCGCGTCCGATTTTCGTCTGGACTTCGCTGCTGTTCAGCAGGTGAAGACTCTGAGCGAGATTGGCATCCTGACTGCGTTCGCATTCGCAGGCGGTGTCTCCGGCCGGCTGCCCGAACACCTTCAGAAAGTAGGGCACACCGGAACTGTCGACGAGCTGCGTCGCCCGGGTACCGGCCGGCATGCCGGAAAACGGCTGGCTGGACCCGGTCACCTTGTGGAAGGCGTCGTACAGAACTTCTGCCGGAAGACGTCTCGGGTAGTACCGGGAAAAGTTCTGCCTGTCGTTTTCGTTGTATTCGTTGGGCAGAGCACTGAGCTGATAGGTTTTCGAACGGCAGATGACGCGAATGAGTTCCTTCAGGTCGTATCCGGATTCGATGAAATGGCGGGCCAGGGCATCCAGCAGTGCCGGATTCGTGGGCGGATTGGTTTCCCGCATGTCGTCTTCGGGTTCCACGATGCCGCGGCTGAAGAAGTGCTTCCAGTAGCGGTTCACAAGGGTTCGGGCAAAGAACGGGTTGTCGGGGGACCGCATCCATTCGGCAAGCTGAACACGCGGGTCGACATCGGGAGGAATCGCCAGAGGCTGCGCGCCCAGTCCCGCCGGTTTCAGGTCGGCTCCGCTGCGGGGATTCTTTGCGGTGGCTGTTCCTGCGTTGTGGACGAGCAGCCGGTCCCGGCTGTTCGGCTGCGCATTCGGAATCGGCTGCCGTCCCACGCGGCTGAAGAAGGCGGCCAGACTGTAATAGTCGTTCTGACTCCAGCGTTCGAACGGATGATGGTGACACCGCGCACACTGAATGCGGACACCGAGAAACAGCTGAGCGGTGTCTTCGACCTGTTCTTCGGTCTGGTCGACTTCCCGGTACCAGTTCACCGCCGGATTGACGGCCGGAGGTCCGGTGGCCGTAAGGATTTCCGCGACGAACTGGTCATACGGTTTGTTTTCGTAAATGCTGTCGCGCACCCAGCGGTGGAACAGGAACGTCCCCAGGGCATCTTCCGGGCGGGTCCGTTTGTTGCGGAGCACGAAGTTCCATTTGTTGGCAAAGTGATCCGCGTATGCGTCGCTGTCCAGAAGGCGATCGATGAGTTTTTCCCGTTTCTGCGGATCCGGATCGGCCAGAAAGGCATCCACCTGTTCCACATCGGGAAGCGTTCCGGTGATGTCCAGAGACACCCGGCGCAGAAATGTGGCGTCGTCGCACAGTTCCGACGGCGGAATGCCCAGCAGCTTCAGTTTGCGGAAGACTTCCACATCGACGAAGTTCGCCGGTTCCGGCATGTTCGATGTGTCGGCTCCCAGAGGAATCGTGGCCCGGAACACGGACACCTGTCCCTGATAGCGGGCCATCACGGCGACTTCTCCGGCCAGAGTCATCGTGCGGACCAGCCCCTGCTCGGTGCATTCGGCCATTTCCGTATCGTTGGCTTCATAAAGAGCCATTCGGGTGACGTCTTCGGTCGACCCGTCGCTGTAGGTGGCGATGACGGAAATCTGCTGTTCCGACTGAGGCGTCATCACGCGGGCGTCCGGCCAGCACTGAATGCTGACCACTTCCGGAGCATTCGGATCGCCGTACGGCATTCCCTGCTCGATCCACCGCACCAGCATGCGGTATTCGTAGCTGTCCGGATCCATGCGGCGGCCGCCGCCATGCGGCGTCGTTCCGGTCGCCTTCTTCAGCAGCAGGCTTTCTTCAGGAGCGGCCGGAAAGATGCGCCGCCCGCGGTTTTCCTTGCGGATGAACTCGTAATCTTCATCCGGATAAAATCCCAGCAGAGACAGGCGAAACCCGTTCTGGCCACCGGACTTCCCATGACACCCGCCGCCGTTGCAGCCCAGACGCGTGAAGACAGGAACGATCTGATTGCGGAAGCTGATCGGCAGCGGATTGGCAAAGCCGCTGACCGTGACGTTCACCTGAGCTGATGCGCTGTCGCGCCACGTCGCCCGAATGACAGCATCGCCGTCGGCCACGGGAGTCACCAGACCGGTTTCGTCCACGGTCACGATTCCATCGGGAGTCACCGACCAGGTCACGTTTCGTGTGACATCGATTTCCGGACCATCCGTGTTGACAGCCGTCACAAGAAGCTGCTGGCGGGCATCGCGGCTGCGGATGGAGATTCTGCCCGAATCCGGAACGGGATCGATGCGGATTTCGACGGCCTGCGCGGAAACCGCCGTCATCGTCAGACAGCACACGGCGAAAAACGTTCGGATCATCGCACACAACTCCATGGCGGGGCGGGAACGGCATCGTGCCGCGGGCAGCAGGAGATCACGAGGCAGGATGTTCGGGCACAGCCGCGATTTTCCTGAAAAATTCGCAGTTCGGCCGCCTATCAGACTAGATGATGGTCCGGGGGTGTCAAGAATCAGAATGAAGAATGCGGCCGCTCAGGCCGGTCCGGCCTCCTGCAGACCGCTGCAACCTTGACAGACGAATGCCGGTGTGGTTCGCCGGCCGGCATACGGGCTGCCGGTGCGGGAACGGCAGGCGGATGTCCGGCGTGCCGTGATCACCGTGTTCATGTCCCGGAACCATGTCCACGGCCCGGAACAGCATTCATTTCCCAGGGGGCGCAATCATCGTGTTCAGATCTTTGCTGACTGCCCAGGAATTCAGGTGAGGTGCCTCGTGTCACTCGATTCGATTGAGACCGCTCTCGACGCACTCCGGCAGGGCCGCATGATCATCGTGGTCGACGACGAAGATCGCGAAAACGAAGGCGACTTCATCTGCGCTGCCGACACGATCACTGCCGAACAGGTCGATTTCATGCTGCGCGTCGGCCGCGGCACGATGTGCGTTCCCATGTCGCACGAAGAAGCACAGCGTCTGAAACTCAAACCGGTCGTGGACGGCAGCCAGAACACGGCTCCACAGAAAACAGCATTCCTGCTGGCTGTCGATCATGTGGATGCCGGAACCGGTGTGAGTGCGGCCAACCGGGCGATCACCATTCGTGCTCTGGCCGATCCGGCCAGCCGTCCGGAAGATTTCGTCGTTCCCGGCCACCTGTCGCCTCTGGAAGCCATGGACGGCGGAGTTCTTCGAAGAGCGGGCCATACGGAAGCGACCGTCGATCTGATGCGTCTGTCCGGTCACCCGCCGGTCGGTGTGCTCATCGAAATCTGCAGTCAGACCGGCATGGGAATGGCCGATCTGACCGAACTGCGGCAGATTTCTGAAACGCACGATATTCCCATGATCACGATCGAAGACCTGATTCGTTACCGGCGGGTGCGGGAACAGCTTGTGACCCGGGCCGTGGAAGTCGACATTCCGACCCGCCAGTTCGGGACACCGCATGTCATCGGATACACGGTGGCCCACGAAGACCAGGAACCTCTGGCGATCGTCTGGGGTGATCTGGCGTCTGTGGAAGCTCCTCTGGTACGGATGCATTCCTCCTGTTTCACCGGAGACGTGCTCGATTCGCTGCGCTGCGACTGCGGCGACCAGCTTCACATGGCGATGAGCATGATCTGTGAAGAAGGAGCCGGAGCTGTCGTGTATCTGCCCCAGGAAGGCCGCGGCATCGGCCTCATGGCCAAACTCCAGGCGTATCGCCTTCAGGATGAAGGTCTGGACACGGTGGAAGCCAATCATCGGCTCGGTTTCAAGGCGGACGTACGCGATTACATGATCGGCCTGCAGATTCTGAAGGATCTGGGTCTGCGTAACGTGCGTCTGCTGACCAACAATCCCAAGAAAACGGATGCCTTCGTGTACACGGGGGTCGATCTGCACGTTGTTGAACAGGTTCCCATCATTGCTCCGCCGCATGAACACCGCAACAGCTACCTGGCCACCAAAAAAGCCAAACTTGGCCACCTTCTGCCGGACATCGACGAAGCGGCGTCTTCATCGTCCGGCGACTGATTCCTGTTTTCTGCGTCCGCCAGGATGCCCGGCATGACCGAGCCCCTGTTTCTGCCGGAGACTCCTTTGAAGGAGCTCGCCCTGACGATCGTCCGGCGTCTGCAGGATGCGGGCTTTGAAGCCGTGTGGGCCGGAGGCTGCGTGCGCGATGCGCTCCGAGGGGTCGCGCCGCAGGACTACGACGTGGCCACATCGGCTCATCCGGACCAGATCACCGATCTGTTCGGCAGGCGCAACACTCTGTCGGTGGGCGAAAAATTCGGCGTCATCGTGGTCCGCGGAACGCGGCGCTGCCCGGGACACGTTGAGGTGGCCACATTTCGGGCAGACGGTCCCTATTCCGACGGGCGCCGTCCGGATTCCGTGGTCTTCTGCACGGCCGAACAGGATGCCCGGCGGCGTGATTTCACGATCAACGGCATGTTCTACGACCCGGTCCGAGAAAAGATTCTCGATTACGTCGACGGCCGCGCCGACCTGAAACGCAGGACGGTCCGGGCCATCGGTGATCCGGACGCCCGCATTGCCGAAGACAAGCTGCGCATGCTGCGAGCCGTTCGCTTCGCGTCGCGTTTCGACTTTTCCATCGAGCAGGCGACAGAAGCCGCCATTCGCCGCCACGCGGGCGATCTGGAACAGGTCAGTGTGGAACGAATCGCCCAGGAACTGCGCCGGATGTTCGCTCACAGGTCCCGGTACACGGCATTTCGCCTGCTGAAAACAGCCGGTCTGCTGCCTGTGATTTTCCCGGAACTGTCCGAACCGGCTGATCCGCCGACTGACTCCGCGGCTGAAAAGCTGCTGCCGAAACTGCGCGAAGAACGATTCGAACCGTCGCTGGCCGTTCTGCTGATGCGACAGAGTTCTGCGGATGCGCAGACGCTGCGTGAACGCACGGCCGGCATCGGCCGCATCTGCCGCCGCCTGCGTCTTTCCCGTGAGGAAACAGCGACCATCTGCTGGCTGGCGGATGCTCTGCAGCGCATCCGTCACGCACAGACAATGCCGCTGCATGAACTGAAACCTCTTCTGGCCGATTCCCGCTGGCCCCTGCTTCAGGACCTGGCGGAGGCCGCCGCCGGCACTCCACTGATGTCGGAACAGACCGCGGCCTTCATCATTTCCTACCGGAATCGCACTCCGGCAGAACGACTCGATCCGGCTCCCCTGGTCAGCGGTGACGATCTGCGGCATCTGTCGGTGAGGCCCGGTCCGGAATTTGGACGCATTCTGCACCAGCTTCGTACCGAACAGCTCGATGAACGTCTCACCACACGAGACGAGGCGCTGCGGCGGGCCCGCGAACTGGCGGCCGAATAGCAGAATCCGCGAAGAGGCCTGTGGATCCGGGGATTTGTCCCGCTGCACCCGCTTCGGGTCTGCCGTGCTGTCCGGTCTCTGGCGCCGACCAGGCATCGCAGTATGGTCGGGCGTGGAGTGGACGGCTGTCCCGTTCGCGATAGACTGACGCGGCGTCTTCTTCTCCCGTAACCGAACTGCTGTTCCGTGTCGCGTCCGTCCAGCCTGATTCTCATCATCCTGCTTGTGTCGGCAGCGCACGCGACGGTTCACCTGCTGGAACAGTCCATTGCCAGCGTGGAACTGGTGATCTGTGCGGACTTCGGACTGCGGATGAAGGAATCCGGCGGCTTCGGGTTTGCCCTGCGTCTGCCGTACGGAATCGGTGCTGTGTTCGCCGGACTGCTGGCGGATCGGTTCGGAGAAAAACGGATTCTCGTTTTGTACCTTCTGGGAGCGGCGGGGGCGTGTTTCGGATTCCGCACCGCCGGTCATCCGGCGGCGCTTTCGGTGCTGCTGGTGTCTCTGGGAGCCTTTGCCAGCATGTACCACCCGGCCGGGCTGGCTCTTCTGGCGAACTCCACCACCCCGGCCACCCGGGCCCGGGCACTGGGACTGCACGGCGTGTTCGGTTCACTCGGCATTGCATCCGCTCCGTTCATCGCCGGTCTCGTTCTGCGTCTGAGAGACGGGGCCTGGAAGGACTACTACACCCTGCTGGGAAGCATTTCTCTGGTACTGGGACTGGTCATTCTGTGGCGGCTGCACCCGCCGCCGGCTCCGGCCCGGCTGAAAACCACGGCCGAACATCGGGCAGCCCGCCATTCCTACCAGTGGGTGCCGTATCTGCTGCTGGTGTCATCAGCCGCCATCAGCGGGCTGATTTACGGAGGCGTCCTGCATTTTCTGCCGCGATATCTGGAGGAATCCGGAACGTTTCGGGCTCTGGCCGGAGACACGATGGCATCCGCCGGAAACTTCGCCGCCGCCCTGGCCCTGGCCTGCGGTGCGGCCGGTCAGTGGTCCGCCGGGCGCATTGCCGTGGCCCGGATTCTGCCGATTCAGCTGGCCGGCGTGTATGCGTCCAACATTCCGCTGCTGATCTGGATGGCGTACGCCGACGGAGTCTGGCGGCTGGCGGCCGCCGGGCTGTGGGCCTTTTTCCATTTCATGAATCAGCCGCTGTACAACGCGCTCGTGTCGGAATTCATGGCCGTGGGACGGCGGAGCTTCGGATTCGGTTTCAGCAACATGATGGGGTTCGGAGTGGGAGCCATCGGTCCGGGGCTGGTGGCATACTACGATGAAAGCGTCCGTGGTTACACGAACGGCTATCTGTTCATGGCCGTGCTGGCGGTGGCGGCTGCCCTGATTCCTCTGGCGGTTCTGTCGAATCACATAGCGGTTCGGGAAGCGGAGTCATCGCGGTGAAGATCTGCTCGCTCACAGCGTTCGTCGTCCCCATCGCGCTGCGGCGTCCCGTGCGGCATGCGTCTCATGTGCGTCACCACAACGACACACTCATCGTCCGCTGCCGGCTGGACACCGGGCACACAGGCTGGGGGGAAGGTCTGCCCCGCCCGTACGTCACCGGCGAAACCATCGAGACGGCCGTGCAGCATGTGCAGCAGACATCCTGGCACGGTCTGGCGGATTCCTTCCAGGATCCTCAGGAAGCCTCCGACATGCTCGACGAGTTCGTTCTGGCCGATGTGAGTGCGCCGCCGGAAGTTGTTCCGCGGGCGTGTTTCGGCAATTCCGTCCGCTGCGCCGTGGAACTGGCCGTGCTGGACGCGGCCTGCCAGGCGGCCGGCTGCAGCGTGGGCGAGTTCATCTGCCGGCTGCCGGAAGCAGCGGGAATCGTACGGCGGCAGAAAGAAGTGTTCTACAGCGGCGTGATCACGTCGGAAACACCGGGGCGGCAGCGGCTGTCGGCCTTCAAGATGAAACTGTTCGGTTTCGCGCAGCTCAAGGTGAAAGTGGGAACGGCCGGACAGGACGACCGCCGGTGTCTCCGAAGCGTTCGCCGCATTGTGGGAAAGAACGTCGATCTGCGTCTGGATGCCAACGAAGCCTGGCAGCCGCAGGACGTGGTGTCGCGCATGGAACCACTGCTGCCGTTTGCACCATCGTGTCTGGAACAGCCGGTCCCGCACGCTGCCGTGGCAGAACTGGCCGACATTCGCAGCAGCCTGGCCGTTCCCGTCATGCTGGATGAATCGCTGTGCTGTCAGGAAGATGCGGAAGCAGCCATCCGGCAGAATACGTGCGACCTGTTCAATCTGCGTCTGTCCAAGTGTGGCGGAATCCGCCGCTCCGTGCGTCTGGCGGCCACGGCCGGTCAGGCGGGACTGGGCTGGCAGCTCGGCAGTCAGGTCGGAGAAACCGGAATCCTGTCGGCTGCCGGCAGGCACTTCGCCTGCAATATCGATCGGATCCGTTACCTTGAAGGCAGCTACGACCGGTTTCTGGTCCGTGAACGGCTCACTCAGGAAGATCTCACCTTCACTCGGCGCGGCCGGGCCGAACGAATCGATCGCCCCGGTCTGGGCATCACGGTGCCGGACGACCGGGTGCAGAACCTGGCAGAACAAACCCTGGAGATGCTGTGACGGCGGACGGTCTGTGATGAAAGTCGCTCTGTTCATTCCCTGTTACATCGACCAGCTTTATCCGCAGGTCGGCCTGGCCACGGTGGCTGTTCTGAG
>WFTL01000003.1 GCA_015485495.1 Planctomycetaceae bacterium | reverse complement strand
CTGCCGCAGCGTCCTCACCCACTAAAGTATATTCGGATCAACCGTCGATAGCAGCCGTGTTTCACGTCGTCTGACTGTTTGATGAGCATTTTTCTGCCGGCAGTCTGTCGTGCGATTCACCAGCCGAATCCCGATGGCTGCCTGTACGGACCATCATGGTCCGCGTTCTGCGGTTTCCAACGAAAATCAGTCCCCACTACAATCTGTTGCGGTGTCGTGCGGCTGCCGGAAAAGGGCCGGCCGCCCGAATCTTCTGCGGGACGAGAACCCGGTCAGCCGAACCGGATCGGCCGGACGCAGAAACGGCCGAGTGGCGAAACTGGCAGACGCACGGGACTTAAAATCCCGGGTTCCAGCCGGAACGTGCGGGTTCGAATCCCGCCTCGGCCACTTTTCTGCGGCTGCCGGGACGTCTGCCGGATTGCCGGGTGTGCTGCGAAGAAATCGCATGGCCGGCGCCGGCAGCCGCAGACAGAAGCATTCTTCGTTATGCGGAAACGGACACTTTCCATGCATCATCGACGACATATCCGGGGGCCTGAAAACCGACCCCTTCCGCATCGATTCGCCGCGATGGTCCCGCGGAAACCGGTCACAGCGGCCCTGCAGGGGCCCCGAACATTTGTTCTTCTTTTGCTGCTGCCGGCGGTCGCTGCCGGCGGCGGTCCTGATGTGGATCCGGCGCGGGTGCGGGGGGCGGAATCCTGTCGGGAATGCCACGCATCGGAATATTCCGCCTGGACGCACACGCGTCACTTTCGTACGCACCGGCGCATCGAATCCCCGTCAGGCCGCCGTTACATCCGGGCCCTGGGATCCACCGACCTCTGCCAGACATGCCATTCCACCCCGCACACCCAGGAAGCGGCGTTCACGGAACCGGTCGGGGTATCGTGCGAATCCTGTCATGGAGCTTCAGGAGGAGAAAACGGCTGGTTCACCATTCACGCCGACTACGGCGGGTCCGGTCTTTCACATGACCAGGAAACCGCCGAACACCGGACGGCACGTCTGGCAGCCTGCGATGCGGCCGGCATGTTTCGTCCGCAGAACAGTTATGGTCTGGCACTGCGCTGTTACACCTGCCACATCGTGGGAGACGAATCGCTGCTGGAGGCCGGACATCGGGGAGGACATCGGCGCTTCGAACTGCTGTCGTGGATTCAGGGAGAAGTGCGCCACAACTTCCATGTCGATCCGAATCACAATGCGGAATCACCCTCCCTGCTGGCCCGACGGGACGGCATCGATGCCCGTCGGCATCGGCGTGTGCTGTGGATCGCGGGGCGACTGGCGGAACTGGAAACGTGTCTGCGTCGTCTGGCGGCGGCCGATCCGGATCATCTGACGAAACGCTACGCCGGCCGGCGCGGATGGGCCGGTCGGGCAGAAAAAGTGCGGGACGAACTGTTGGAGAAGATCGGTCCACAGGTTCCCGATCCCCGGATGGCGGCCGTGGTGGAAGCCGTTCGCGACCTGCCTCTGGGACGCCATTTCCGTGACCAGGCGGCTGCCCGAAAGGCGGCCGAAATCCTCCATGAAAAAGCGAAACAACTGCTGGACGAGCAGGATCAGGTCGATCTTGCAGGACTCGATCCGCTCATTGAGAATTCATCGCGTCCCCGGGGCACCACCTGGCAGCCCTGACCTGGACCTGATCGTCTGATGTGCCGGGTGTCCGGCCCGGCGACGGAACCGTTTCGATTCACGGCCGGCGTCCCTTTGGGATGTGCACCCAGGTTCCTTCAAAAACTCTGCAGGACCAGCCTGATGCCCCGCCGTGTTCTCGGCACGCTGCTGTTTCTGATGGTCTGCCTGAAAGCAGGCGTTCTGCTGCTTTCGGCGGACGACCGTCCTGAACCGGCCCAACAGACGCCGCAGAACGCCGCGGTGGATCGGTCTCCTCCTCTGCCGGCCGGCACGGTTCTTCCGCGCACCGACCGATCGGACTTTGCGGGGCCGGATGTGTGCCGTAACTGTCACCGTTCGGAATACATCGCCTGGCTCCATTCGTCTCACGGGCGCAGTCCGATGAACCGATTCGAAACCGATCCCGACAGCATCGCCGGGATGTACCGGCAGCTCACAGGAAACACGGAACAGTGCCGCAGGTGTCATGCGCCTCCGGCGGAAGAACGTGCCGGTCGCCGGCAGGTGGAATTCGGGACATCGTGCGAATCCTGTCACGGAGCCGCCGGCGGAGAAAGCGGATGGCTGAACCGGCATGCCGTGTACGGAAGGGGCATTGTGCGGCGGGAACAGGAAACAGCCGAACACCGGCAGCAGCGGATCGCCTTCTGCGAACAGGCCGGCATGCTGCGGGCTGAACGGCAGTACGATGTGGCCCGCAACTGCTACCGCTGTCACATCGTGACCGATGCCCGCCTGATCGAATCCGGCCATCCGGCGGAATTCGACGACTTTTCACTCATCCCGGCCCTGCTCGGACAGGTGCGGCACAATTTTCACCTGGATCGCCGCCGAAATGCGGTTTCGCCCACACTCGATGCCTCCCGCCGCCGTCAGACTCCCGTCATGCGGGCTCGCGTCTATTTCATCGTGGAACAGCTCGCAAGAATCCACGTCGCTCTGTCGGCTCTGGCGGCCCTTCCGGACACGGCTCGTGTCGACAGCATCACGGGTGATGAAATGCGGGCGATTCTCGAAGACGCCGCCGGCCAGCTCGAAGAATTCATCGAGGTTCTGACCAGTGAGCCGGACGCGTCCGGACGCGTTCTTTCAGCCGGGCAGATCCGTCCCCTTCCGGAAGTGCTCCACGTACTGACCGAATGCGACGATGCGACAGCAGCCGATCTGACGGCCGCCGCCGACCGCATTCGGCATCTGTCCCGTCAGTTCGTGCAGGATCATTCGGGCGATCGTCTGGGAGCACTCGATACGGCCTTCCTGGAAGACCTCGACGATCCGATCGGAACCGCGCTGGCTCCCTGACGATGCCGCGCCGCATCGTGTACAGTTTTCTTCATGAAGATCGAACTGCTGCCATCGACAGTGGGCTGTTCCGGTTCCGGGCAGTACGGAACGACGATTCTGATCGACGAAATCATTGCCGTCGACGCGGGAACACTGGGCCTCATGCGGCCGCTGGAACGTCAGGAACGGATTGAACACGTCGTGCTCACGCATGCCCACATCGATCACATCGCGTCGCTGCCCGTTTTTCTGGACAACATGTCCGGCAGGATGCCGTCCGTTCCGACCGTCCATGCGGGAACAGAAACTCTGGACATTCTGAAACGGCACATCTTCAACGACCAGATCTGGCCCGACTTTCTCAGACTGCCCACGCCGCAGCAGCCTCTGCTGAAACTGAACGCGCTGCAGCCGGAAACGGCCGTGTCTCTGGCCCATGTCACCATGACGCCCGTCCCGCTGCACCACACGACACCGGTTCTGGGGTACGTGGCGGACGATGGACAGTCCGCCGCCGCGTTCGTGTTCGATACCGGCCCCACGGAACGGATCTGGGAACGTCTGGCCGACTGCACACGGCTGCGAATCGTGTTTCTGGAATGCAGTTTTCCCGACCGGCAGCGGGCGCTGGCCGAAGCCTCCGGCCATCTCTGCCCCGAACTGTTCGCCCAGGAACTGAAAAAGCTGAGACCCGATGTGCGGGTAATCGCCTGCCATCTGAAACCTCCGTTTTTCGACGAAATCTGCTGCGAACTGTCCCGCATCGACAGCCATCCGGTCGAAATCGCCCGTCCGGGACAGCCGTATCGCTGCTGACGGACGGCCGGCAGGCGTGCTGCCGGCCGCCCGATCCGTCTGGACCGGCATTCGTCGATATGCGAGGCTCCCGCTCGTCCGGCATTCCACAGGGAACCGGCATCGGGCCGCCTGGCCGGATGCGTCCGGCCGCCGGCCGCCGACAGATTCCCGCAGTTCCGCAGGAACACATCCAATTGAACGCGCAGCGCAGACCATGGTACCGGACCCGGGGGTTCAGTCTGACTCTCGGCATCTGTGTGACACTGCTGAGCCTGTGGTGGGCGTTCCATTCGATGCGCGATGGCGGCGCCGGCGGACTCAAACCGGCATCGGCCGTCTTCCGCGACATCGCCGACGCCTTCCGCCAGGCGCAGTTTCACACGCTTCCGGTCATGTGGGGTGCTCTGGCTCTGTTCTATGTCCTCAAGGCATGGCGCTGGAAACTGCTGCTGCAGCCGTTCGGATCCTTTTCGATTCGCCGCGATCTGCTGCCGTCGGTGATGATCGGGTTCGCGTTCAACAATGTTCTGCCGGCCCATCTGGGAGAGTTCGTTCGCATGTACGTGTTTGCGAGAGAACACCGCGTGCCGCGCACGGGCGTGCTTGCCAGCATCGCTCTGGAACGCGTGTTCGACATCATCGCCATTCTCAGCCTTCTGGCTCTGGGCATGCTGTCCGCGAACACGCATGACCTGGACCGTTCGGTGATCTGGTCGGCATGGATCTTTACCGGGGCGACAGGCATCGCTTTGACCGGTGCGGCGGTGTATCTGCTGTGGACCGGTCCGTTCGTCGCGTTCGTGGAAGGACTTCTGGAACGTCTGCCGTTCGTTCCCGGCGCAGTCCGAACGAAGGCCGCCGAGGTTCTGGAAGCCGGCGCCCACGGCCTGTCGTCTCTGAAAAGTGGACGGCTGCTGGCCGGCATTCTGCTGACGTCTGTTCTTCAGTGGATCCTGAACGGACTGCTGATTGACCTGTCGCTGCGGGCCTTTGGAATTCACGTATCGGCCGGCGTGTGCGCCATCGTGCTGGGTGTGGTGGCCTTCGGAGTCACGGTTCCGTCGACCCCCGGCTATTTCGGTCTCATTCAGCTCTGCTTCGTCGTGGTGCTGAAACTGTTCGTGGCACCCGGACAGCTGGAATCCGTTTTTGCCGCATCGGTGTATTACCACATGGCGCAGTGGATTCCCGTGACCCTTGTCGGCATGGTCTGCTTTCTGCGGGCGGGAGTCCGCATGTCAGAAATTCGGGAGGCCGAAGACACCGTGCCGGAATGTGCGGACACATCCCGGACCGGTTCCTGAACGGCTGCCGGCAACGTCCGCGATTCAGCTGAGCAGATCGCGGACGGTATCGCGTTCCTGTCGCAGTTCGGCCACCGTGGCATCGATTTTCGCCTGGGCGAACGCGTTGTGTTCCAGCCCCTGAACGATGGACCAGGTGGTTCCGTCGCTGGTGAGCGGAAAACTGCTGATGAGCCCTTCATCGACGCCGTAGCTGCCGTCACTGCAGACCGCCGCACTGAAACGCTGTCCCGCTTCCGTCGGACGGGACACGGCCCGGATCGTATCGATGATCGCGTTGGCGGCCGATGCCGCACTCGACGCCCCGCGGGCCTCGATCACGGCCGCTCCGCGCTTCTGCACGGTGGTGATGAAGTCTCCCTGCAGCCAGGCTTCGTCGTCGATCACTTCCGGAACCGGCCGGCCGTCGATCGTCGTGTTGTAGAAGTCCGGATACTGCGTGGCCGAATGGTTTCCCCAGATCGTCATGCCGGAAACGGCTGACACAGGCCGGCCGGATTTCTGAGCGAGCTGGCTGACCGCGCGATTCTGATCCAGCATCGTCATGGCATACCAGCGATCGGCCGGCACGTCCGGCGCATTGTTCATGGCGATCAGACAGTTCGTGTTGCACGGGTTGCCGATCACAATGACCCGCACGTCTTTGGCCGCAGCGCGAGAAATCGCCTGACCGGTGCTGGTGAAGATCGGACCGTTGATCCGGATCAGGTCGCCGCGTTCCATGCCCTTTTTTCGAGGCACACTGCCGACGCACAGCACGTAACTGCAGTCCGCAAACCCGTCTTCCAGATGATCGCTGTCTGCTTTGACGACTCCGGCCAGCGTGGGAAACGCACAGTCTTCCAGTTCCATCTGCACACCGTCCAGAGCCGACATGACGGGCGGAATTTCCACCAGGTGCAGAATCACGGGCTGGTCCGGACCGAACACTTCTCCGGAAGCCAGCCGGAACACAAGCGAATAGCCGATCTGACCGGCCGCACCGGTCACTGCAATACGAACTGGAGACGTCATCGGAACCATCCTGCTGACAGAAACCCGGCCGCCGAACTTTCAGACCGCCGCACCAGACCGGATGCGGAACAGACAGACCGGACACGGGATACGGATCACACCCGATTGTAGCCGGACGCCCGGACACCGGCCAAAAGACCGGACACATTCCCCACGGTCGGGAATCCGGACGGCCGGACATCCGGAAAACGGCCGACCGCCCAGGTATGCTGCACGCGCAAATGTCAGCTCGATCTGCTCTGCTGCGGCGATGCGGCCCTGTCAGCAGCCTTCTCCGCCTGATCGAATTCCCGCATCAGCCGACCGGCCAGACGTTCCAGCGACTTCTGGTAGTCGCGCAGATGAGGATCAGCCGAAATGCGGGGAATGAGAACCAGGTCCAGAGCCGGCAGCCGATGCTGACTCAGCCGAAACGCTTCGCGCAGCAGACGTTTTTTGCGATTCCGCTTCACCGCGTTTCCATGCTTCTTCGAAACGCTCACACCGGCCCGGGGATGCGTCAGCCCGTTGGGAATCGCAAAGATCAGCAGATGGCGGTCGCCGGCTTTCCGGCCATGTTCGTAACACTGCCGAAACTCCGCGGGACGGCGCAGCCGGTGACTGGCCGGCCGGGTGAATCGCAGTGGCCGATCGCCTCGGCTGTGATCGTGTTCATCCGACATGAAGGCCCCGGAAGCTGACACAGTTGCGTGTCTGTTCATTGTGTTTCAGACTGAACAGCCGATCAACGACGGTGTGCAGCACAGTGCGCCGTTTGCCACGGATTCGTTCGGAGTTCCGAATATGTGCCCGATCATCGATTCTCATCAGCACTTCTGGCGGCTGGACCTGCCGTTCGATCACGGATGGCTGGAACGTCCCGAACACCGCCCCATCTGCCGTGACCGGATGCCGGCCGATCTGGAACCGCATCTGAAACATCGAGGCATCTCGCACACCGTCTTCGTGCAGACGCAGCACGACGTGCGCGAAACCCGCTGGGCACTGGAACTGGCCGACCGCCACGAATTCATCGCCGGCGTGGTGGGATGGGTCGACCTGAGATCGGAAGCCTGTGAAGACCAGCTTGAGGAGTTTCTCGAACATCCCGCCTTCGTCGGAATCCGCCACATCGTGCAGGATGAACCGGACGACGACTTCATTGTGCGTCCGGAATTCCTGCGGGGACTGAAGGTTCTGGAAAAACATCAGGTCCCCTACGACGTACTGACCTACACGCAGCACCTGAAACATGCCGTGACGCTGGGACGGGAACTGCCGGACCTGCCGATGGTCATCGACCATCTGTCCAAACCGAAAATCCGGGAGGGCCGCACCGACGGGTGGGAAGCCGATCTGCGGGCAGCCGCCCGGTTTCCCAACTTCGTCTGCAAACTGAGCGGCATGGTGACGGAAGCCGACTGGAAACACTGGAAGCCGGCCGACCTGAAGCCCTACGTGGAAATCGCTCTGGATGCCTTCGGACCGGATCGCTGCATGTTCGGCAGCGACTGGCCCGTCCTGGAACTCGCCGCCACTTACGAACAGGTCTATGATGCTCTGGTGGAAGTGCTGGGGCCGATTTCCGACAGTGAACGCCACGCCATTTTCGGCGAAACCGCACGTCGGTTCTATTCACTGAACGTCTGACCGCTCCGCATCGTCGCCGGATCCGGAATAACCGGAACCTGTCACGGAACTCACGGAGTCTGCCGATCATGCCGAACCGCACCGCCAGCCGGGTCGAACCAATCGGAATTCGATGGGGAATCGTCGATTCGGTGTGGTATCGCGGCCATCGGCGTCACCAGCCGCACGACCTGTCCGCACTGCTGGCAGAACGGCCGGCCGCGTCCGCTCCTGCCGAAACCATCCTCGAAATTCCGGCTCCGGAAAATCTCACTGCGGCACCGGCCGATCCGCCCCCGCTGCCGCCTCCCCTGCCAGGTGGTCGCTGAAGGGACGCCGGCCCCCATCCATCGCAGCAGCGGCCGGCCGACAGGGTCTGCATCAGCCTGGCTGGCCGTCTGCCGCTCAGCAGCCGCCTGGGGGAACCGTCAGCTGCTGCAGGTCCTTCGGCAGGCTGAAATGCACGTTCTCTTCCCGCAGCGTCTGTTCCGATACGGTGGCGCCGTACCGGTCCTGCAGAAACTGCACGCATTCCTGTACGACGATTTCGGGAGCACTTGCGCCGGCCGTAACCACGACCGTTTCCGCATTTTCGAACCAGGATTCCTGCAGGTCGGCCGCACCGTCGACCAGCTTCGATACGATGCCGCGCTGCCGGCCGATTTCCATGAGGCGTCGGCTGTTGGAACTGTTCTGGCTGCCCAGCACAATGAGCACGTCAGCCTGCTCCACCAGAATCTTCACCGCGTCCTGCCGGTTCGTCGTGGCGTAGCAGATGTCTTCCTTCGGTGGCGTTTTCAGATTGGGGTAACGTTTTCGCAGGGCATCCAGAACAGCTCCTGCTTCATCGACGCTCAGCGTGGTCTGAGTCAGACAGGCCAGCCGGTCGTCGGGGCCGAACGGCAGCCGCGCCACATCCTCCGGTGTTTCCACCAGAGTGATGCTTTCCGGCGCTTCCCCCATCGTGCCGATCACTTCATCGTGTCCTTCGTGGCCGATGAGCAGAATGTGACAGCCTTCCCGGGCGTAACGAATGGCCTCCAGATGCACCTTGGTGACCAGGGGACAGGTGGCATCCACCGTCTGGAGCTGCCGTTCGCGAGCGATGCGGCGGATTTCCGGAGACACGCCGTGTGCGCTGAACAGCAGAATGGATCCGCGGGGGACTTCGCTGAGCGAATTCACGAAGGTGACGCCCTGACGCGTGAACCGGTCGACCACATACCGGTTGTGGACGATTTCATGGTACACGTACAGATTCGGCCCGACGCGCCGAATGGCTTCGTCCAGGCAGGCAATGGCCATGTTGACGCCGGCACAGAAGCCGCGCGGATCAGCCAGCAGAATTTTCATCATCAGTGCGGGACCGCACAGCCGCGGTCTCGTCCGTTTCTTCGTGGTCTTCGTTCAGTTCGTTCAGCCGTTCGATCACCATCCGGTGCAGTTCGTCGATCCCCTGTCCGGTCACGGCCGATATCTGATGCACCGGACGTCCCGACACCTCCTGCAGCAGCTCGGCACAGACCGCCGCATCCGGCAGTTCGGCCTTCGTCACACACAGAATTTCCGGCCGGGCGGCAAGCTGAGGATTGTACTGTTCCAGTTCATGGCGAATCTGCTGATAGTTGTTCAGCGGATCAGAAAGATCCGAAGGAGCCGGTTCCACCAGGTGGATCAGCAGACGCGTCCGTTCCACGTGACGCAGAAACTCATGTCCCAGACCGGCTCCCCGGTGGGCTCCTTCGATCAGTCCGGGGATGTCCGCCAGAACATATTCATGGTCGAACCGCACACGGACCACTCCCAGATTCGGGCGCGTCGTGGTGAACGGATAATCGGCAATTTCCGGCGTCGCCTGGGACACACGGCTCAGTAAAGTCGATTTTCCGGCGTTGGGTTTTCCCACCAGACCGACATCGGCAATGAGTTTCAGTTCCAGAAGCACTTCCCGGTATTCGCCGGGACGGCCTTCTTCGTATTCTCTGGGAGCCTGATGCGTGGCGGTGGCGAACCGTTTGTTCCCCCGGCCGCCTTTTCCGCCGCGGGCAATCACCACCCGATCGCCGTGCTGCTGCAGATCCTTCAGCAGATGACCATGCTGAGCATCCATGACCAGCGTGCCCGGAGGCACCGGAATCACCGTGTCGTTTCCGCTCCGCCCGGTTCTCAGTGCCCCCTTGCCGTGCTCTCCCCGTTCGGCATTCCAGTGCCGATGCCCGCTCAGCCGGGCCAGCGAACCGAGATTGCGGTCCGCTTCGATCACGACGCTGCCGCCGTCGCCGCCATCGCCGCCGTCGGGACCGCCCCGGGGCACATATTTTTCCCGGCGAAAGCTGCAGCAGCCGCGGCCGCCGTCGCCGGCACGGCAGTACAGAATCACACGGTCCACAAACATCGTGACAGTCCGCCCCGGCAGGTTCCCAAAACACAGTCGACACCCATTGTAACGCTCCGGAATGTCGTGGGAGACCGACTTCCCGGTATTCTCAGTTTGACAACACCCGCCGGGCGAAGATGATGCCGGCGGGAGGTCCGGCAGTTCAGCCGGACCGGCAGAATCGCGCGGTTTCCAGGCGATTCGATTCGAAGCGATCCGGCGGCAGGCGGACAGACGCATGGCCACAGACGACTTTCAGACGATTGCCCGCGTCGGCGACATCCCCGAAGGCCAGGGACGCTGCTTTCCCGCGGGCGATACGATGATCGGTCTGTTTCACGATCAGGGACAGTATTTCGCTCTCAGCGATTTCTGCCCCCATATGGGAGCGTCTCTGTCGGACGGGCACGTGGAAGACGGCGCCGTTCTGTGTCCGTGGCACGCCTGGCGGTTTCGTCTGTCCGACGGACTGTGGCTCGACAATTCCCGCAGCGGTATCCGCACGCCCACATTCGATGTACGCATCGAAGGCGACGCCATTCAGGTTCGCATTCCGACCACTACGGCGTCCGCTGAAGAGCCTGCGGAAACCGAGGGATCGACACCGAATCCATCGTGTTCGCCGGACCATCCGCCATCCGACAGCGGCTGCCTGTCCGAAAATCCGCCATCCGACGGTGAAACCGCCTCGTCATGACAGATCCCTCACCAGTCGGCGGCAGTGTCCCTTCGTGGCCGCTGACCGATCCGGAAGTCCGTGCGGCTGTGGACCGAATGCTGCACGACGGAAGCTGGGGCCGCTACCACGGTCCTCATGGAGACGCTCTGAGAACCGCTCTGGCCGATTACCACCAGGTGGAACATGTCCACCTGTGCTGCAGCGGCACGTCCGCTCTGGAACTGTGCCTGAAAGCCGTCGGCGTGCGTCCAGGAGATGAAGTCATCCTGGCGGCCTACGATTACAAAGCGGGATTCGCCACCGTACTGGCGCTGGGAGCGGTCCCCGTACTCGTGGACACGCTTCCTGCCTATCCCGCCCTCGATCCGGAACGGATCGCCCCCGCAGTGACGGAACGCACCCGAGCGGTCATCGTGTCGCATCTGCACGGATGTCTGGCTCCAATGGATGAGACTGTCTCTGCTGCCCGCGCCCATGGCCTGGCCGTGGTTGAAGATGCGTGTCAGGTTCCGGGAGCCCGGCAGAACGGCCGCCCGGCGGGAACGATGGGAGACGTGGGAGCCCTGAGTTTCGGGGGCAGCAAGCTGCTGACCGCGGGTCGGGGCGGAGCGGTGGTGACCGACAGTGCCCGCTGCGCCCAGCGTATCCGCCTGTCTGTTCAGCGCGGCAACGATGCGTACCCGCTGTCAGAAATGCAGGCGGCCGTTCTGCTGCCCCAGCTTCAGTGCCTGGACGAACGCAACAGCCGCCGCCAGGCGGCTGTCGAACGGCTCACCCGCGCCGTGTCGTCAGATGCCCCGCTGCGGATGATCCGGTCGCGGGGACCGAATGATGCACCGACGTGGTACAAGGTCGCCTGGCTGCTGGACGACGGAGAGTCGCGGGAGTCCTGGGTGGCTCACCTGAAAGCTGCCGGAATCGCCATGGACACCGGATTCCCGGCTCTGCACCGCATTCATGCCCGCAGCCGTTTCCGTGCTTCGGGGGATCTGAGTGAATCGGATCGCCTGCACGAACGCCTGCTGACTCTGCATCACCCCGTTCTGCTGGCAGATGAAGAAGAACTTCTGCGAGTCGCTCAGTGCATTTCCGCCGGTCCGACCTGAATCCGCCGCCATGTGCCGCGGGTTTCCTGGAGACGGAAGAAGCCGGTCTTCTGTGGAACTGTCGGAAATTGCTGATAGACTGACGCCGCCTGGAACCGGTCTGATCTGGGGTCTGATCTGGTCTGTGTCCGGTCCGCAGCGGATCGCAGCCGGCCATGAAAGGCCCGGGCGGACTGTCTCCTCCCATGTCCCCGTAGCTCAATTGGATAGAGCGTCGGCCTCCGGAGCCGAAGGTTAGAGGTTCGAATCCTCTCGGGGATATTCCCCCCCCACCGACCGGCCGGCTTGCGCCGTTCCACTGCCATGCGCTGTCCTGGCCATCTGACGGCGGCCTGTCGGGTACCGGACCTCTGTACTTCCGGTGCTCCGTGAGAAGTTCATCACATCGGACCATTCTCGATACTCGGCGAAGCCGGCGCTGAGTTGGGGCAAAGTCCCGAAGGCCGAAAACAGGCTGGGATGCCCCGTATTCGGATCCGCCGTCAGGACACATGGGATGCTGAAAACGCCGGTCCTCTG
>WFTL01000002.1 GCA_015485495.1 Planctomycetaceae bacterium | reverse complement strand
TCGGGAGGATCGGAATGCGGTCGTCTTCGTCTGCGGAGCGCACCGGTTCGTGCCGAACTTCCGTCCTGGAAGGATCTCCCGCGGCGGGGCGGGCTGACAGCGAAGGAGTTCGCCCGGCCTGACATCCGGTCAGCAGCAGACAGGCGGCCAGGATGCCCAATCGGGGCCCTCGTGCCGGAGAACGTTTCGTCCGTTTCATGTGCAGCATCCCTGCTGGTTCAGCGATCATTTCAGTGTGAAAGCTGCTGTCCGATCGAAAAACCGGCCAATGGCCGGCCTGTCGTCATTTGCTCAGTGGATCAACAGCAGCCGATGCGGCACGGTTCCCGCCCCCTTCATCGTCCGGACCGGCAGCCAGCCTCGCTGCGGATTCTGACTGATGCACCTGTTGCATCACCTGCATCGGTTCGATGGTGCGGTTGTATCGACTGCACAGGATGAGAGGCCGGCAGAAACGGTCCGGCTGCTGTGATCGTGTGCCGGCGGCTGACGGCATCCGCGATTCCGGAGATCATCCGAACTGTTCCTGCGGCTTGTTTCGGCAGGATTGGCATGTTGGCAGCCCAGTTTTTACGATGCCGGTTTTCGCGTTACGGCAGAAGGCCGAAGGATCCGTTCCCGTTCCCCCGAACAGTTGTGCTCCGTACATGGACTTTCTTCAGCTCAGCGGCAAAGACATTCTCGTTGTGGGAGTCGCCAATCGGAAAAGCGTGGCCTGGAAAACCGCAGTACTGCTGCGCGAAGCCGGGGCCCGTGTGCTGTTCAGCGTGCATACGGAAGAACGGGCGGCTGCAGTAAAACGTCTGGCTCCGGATGCCCCCGTGTTCATCTGCGATGTGGAAGATGCGTCTCAGATCGAGCGGCTGCGGGACGAAGTGGCCAAAGAAACATCGTGTCTGCACGGTCTGGTGCATTCGGTGGCCTTCGCCGATTATTCCGCCGGCTGGCTGCCATTTCATGAAACACCGCGGTCTGCTTTTCTGCAGGCCGTCGACATTTCCTGCTTTTCTCTGACGGCCCTGTCCCGGGCTCTGAAAGATCTGCTCGATCCCGAACAGGGCAGCGTCGTGACGGTTTCCATTTCCACAACGCGCATGGCGGCCGAAAACTACGGCTTCATGGCTCCGGTGAAGGCCGCTCTGGATTCTTCCGTCTGTTTTCTGGCCAAATCGTTTTCGAAGTTCTCCCGGATCCGTTTCAACGCCGTCTGTCCGGGACTGCTGAAAACGGCTTCATCGGCCGGGATTCCCGGCTATGTGGACAGTTATCTGTATGCCGAACAGGCGACGCTGCGGAAACAGGCGGTGCAGACGGAAGAAGTCGCGGCTGCGATCGCGTTCCTGCTGAGTCCCCGGTCTTCCGGCATCAATGCACAGGGCATCGTTCTGGATGCCGGAATGTCGACGAATTATTTCGATGACGAAATCCTCCGACGCGTCAGCCGATAACGGCCGGTTCGTCTGCAGGCATCCGATGGCCGCACTGATTCTGCTGGCCGTGCTGCTGCGGATCGGCTGGTTCACGGTTCGCGCCGACGGTCCCGTGACAGATCCGGATGCCTATGTGCGTCTGGCCCGCATGCTGGCCGACGGCCGGGGATTCGTCGCGGCGGACGGCCTGTCGCCGACGGCCTTTCGTCCCGTTCTGTATCCGCTCGTTCTTTCTGTTCCTCTGGCCGTCGGGCTGCCGGTTCGCACGGCCGTGCTGCTGTGCAGCCTGATTTCAGTCGTGTTGCTGGTCGTGTCTGTGGCGGCGCTGGCTCGTGCGGCAGGCCTGAATCGCCGCAGTGCAGCGGCCGCCGGTTTCGTGGCCGCTGTGGACCCGCTGCTGCTGAAGTATTCTCTGGAACCCATGACGGAAAACCTCAGTGCCGCCCTGACCACCGCCGCGATGTGCGGCGTCGTTCGCTATGCGGGAATTCTTATTGCAGACGATGCCTGTCGGAACGGAGAGATTGCGCCGGCCCGCATGGTCCGCTCCGGAGCCGCTGCCGGTGTGCTGCTGGGGCTGAGTGCTCTGTGCCGCCCGATCGGGCTGATAACCTGCGTGCTGCTGACGGGCGTTCTGCTGATCATGTGTCTGCGTTCGTCCGGCCGCCGGAAGGAACGCAGATCGATCAGCCTCATCCGTGGCCTGGCGCCCGTTCTGCTGCCGGCCACGGTGGCCGCTGCGACCATCATGCCGTGGGTGGTGCGCAATGCCGTGCGGCTGCACGCGTTTGTTCCGGCTACCACGCATGGCGGGTATACGCTGCTGCTGGGCAACAATTCTGTGTTTTACGACCGGGTGGTCAGCGGGCGGCACCGGGTCTGGGACGGGAAGTCTCTGCAGGAATGGCAGGGCCGTCTGCAGGAACGAATGAAGACGGAAGGAGTGCTGCACGGCGGAGAACCGGCAGTCGACCGCTGGATGTATGGGGAGGCACTGCGGGAGATGCGGAATCGTCCGGACATGGCCTGGCGTGCCGGGATTCTGCGCTGGCAGCGTTTCTGGGCCGTCCTTCCGACGAACCGGGACAATCTGCCCGGCGTGCTGACAGCAGCGGTGGCGGTGTGGTACGGCATCGGGCTGGCCGGGGTGGCGCTGAGTCTGCGGCGTGTCCGAACGGCGCCGGCCATCTGGGTGCTGTGGGCGGCCGTGGCCTCATTTCTGATCGTGCACACATTCTACTGGACGAACACCCGCATGCGCGCACCGCTGACGGGTGTCCTGGCCGTGCTGGCTGTGGCCGGCTGGTGCCGCCGGCCGCGTTCCGAAAAAAAGAACGGTCTGACAGAATGAACTGCCAGACCGCTGTACGTCTGCGGGATGGTCGGACCGGGGGAGACCCCGGCTGTCGGCCGATCAGGCGTCCGGGGTCCGTTCTTCGGAGACCGAATCTTCCGGAGTCTCGTTTTCAGATCCCTGTCCCGGGCCCGCCGGTTTTTCTTTCGCGGATGCGTCCGGAGTCTCTTCTTCCGTGATTTCCGGCTTCTTCGTTTCCGTCGCAGCGTTCTGAAGATTCCGGATCTGCTGCTGCGATTCCTGAAGCTGAGCGGTCAGCCGGCGATTTTCTTCGGTGAGCGTGTCGACGGATTTCTGGAGATCGGCCCGCACGGTTTTCAGTTCTGCCGAGGCTGCTTCTGCCTGTTCGCGCGCGGTTTTCAGAGACGCTTCCGCCTTCTCCGCACGCTGTGTCTGCTGCGCCAGCTCTGTTTTCAGTGCCGCGATTTCCTGCTGCAGACGGGCGATCGTGTCGGCGGCTTCTGCGGTTTTCGATTCGAGAGCGGCGGCGGTCTGTTCGAGTTCAGTGCGGACCGACTTCAGTTCGATTTCCAGATTGTCCGCGTCTTCGGCACGGCTGAGTGCTTCTCGGTAGGGAATCATCTGCCGCAACGTGCCGTCTTTGGCACGATACCACCGAACCACCTGCGAACCGCAGGGACGGCAGTTTCGGCGGGCTGAAGACAGGCATCCGCCTTCGGCAGCCATGGGAACAGCCAGAATCAGGGCGACGGAAACCGCAGCAGCGATACGTGTCATGGGAGATACCTCAGAAAGGTTGCAGAGAAGGACTTGATTTCCGGACCGGGCGGCCGAAAAAGGGAGGAACGCTGCCGATTCTCCGAAACGGCCGAAGCAGCGTCGAGAAAAAAAGGTTTTGGGAACCGAATTTCCGAACCTGCGATGGGTTTTCTCCATCGTTGTCATCTGGTGGAATCGGCGTGGCCGGACCGGTTCTGCGCAGCCTGCCCGCCAGGAACCAGTCATTTTCCGGCCGCAGTAACAAAACCGGCTGCAGTACAGAACCGCCATCGCACGGGAATTTCAGGTGGACGCTTCATCCGACGCCCGGTCTCCGCAGAGCCCTCCGAAACAGGAACTGGAAGCGGCCTATCGGGACATTCTGGGCCGCGGTCGCATCAGCTGGGAAGCAAACCGCCCTTTCTTGAGGGTCCTGGGATCGGGAGGTCAGGGAACGGTCATGCTGGCAGAACGCCGCGGAGCCGGTCTGTTCAGTTTCCCGGTTGCTCTGAAGTTCTTTTCGCCCCGCCACTTCGAATCGGCCGCTCAGTACGACCGTGAAATGCTGAGAATGGCGGAACTCACGTCGCGAATCGCCCGCATTCAGGATGATCACCTGGTCGATGTGCATTCGTTCATCTGCGATTCGGGAATTTATTACACGGAGATGGAATGGATCGACGGATACGATCTGTGGCGCATTCTCCGGCGGGATACGCTGGATCTGGTGCGGGATGCGGTGACGGAAGGCCGCTGGAAGAACATCAACCGCCGGATCGTCACCAGCGGAGAAGTCGACTGCCGACTCAAACCTGGCATGGCCATGGCCATCATTCGGGAATGTCTTTCCGGTGTGTCGGCTCTGCATCGCGAAGGCATCGTGCACTGCGATCTGAAGCCTTCCAACGTCATGGTCAAGCGGACCGGTCAGGTGAAAATCATCGACACCGGTTCGGCCTTCTGGATGGGGCGTCCGCCGGAAGGGCAGCCGTGTTCTCCCGAGTATGCGGCGCCGGAAGTACTGGCCGGATATCGGGCCACCACTCAGTCCGACCTGGCCAGTCTCGGCTACATGCTCATTGAAATGCTCACAGGAGCCCGGCCTTTTGCCGGACTGAAGTTCCATGAACTGATCGAAGCCAGGAAAACCCTGCCGGAACGCCTGGCCGGAATGCTGCCGCAGGCGGAATTCGCCTTCATCGAACCGCTCACCCGCTTTCTGCAGCGTCTGATCGATCCGGATCCGGCGCGCCGTTTTCCTACGGCAGAAGCGGCGGAACTGTCGGATGAAGGGGCGGCAGCGTTTCTGAATGAGCTGGTCAAGATCGATCGGGGCGGCGAATACGCCAGTGAGCTGAGGCAATGGATTGCCGAAATGGACTCGCGCCCCGTTGCGGATGACACTGTGCGCGAAGACGACACGTCCCGGACAACATGCCTGGACTGGAATCTGCCGGCGACCGAACTGCTGCCGCCGGGTGGCCCGCCTCCCGAAGACCAGACCGGGTTTTCTCTGTCCGACTGAATTCCGTTCAGACGGATCAGCCGGCCGTCAGCAGCGACCACAGGCGCGCCCACACGATGCCGGCGGCCGCCAGAACCACAATCCCGAATCCCAGCCGAAGCTGACGCCCCGGCAGCCGCATCCCGAATTCTGCACCCAGACGGGCTCCCGGAGGTCCCGTGGCCAGCAGAGCGACCGTCAGTCCCAGATGGACCCGATCGTTCAGAGCGTGCAGCACAGACGCCTGACAGGAGACGATCCAGACGATGATCACCGTGAGCGTGGCGGCATCCTGGACACGCTGACCCAGCAGATACACGGTCGCCGGAACCAGCAGCAGTCCGCCGCTCATTCCCAGAAATCCGGACAGGCAGCCCACGCCGAACCCCATCGCCGCAAGCAGAGGAATCGAATAAACGGATGGCGTCAGATCCGGAATGCGGGCCAAGGGCGGAACGTTCCAGCGGGTGATGAGGCCCCGGGGAGGTTCGGCCGGAGCAGACGGATCGTCAGAATCCGAGCGGGGGCGAACTGTCGCACGCACCGCGCTGCCCAGTGAGGCGAAGGCGATCGAGGTGATCAGGACCGCGTAACAGCTCATCACAGCCAGATCGACAGCCGCCACCGGCCGGCCCAGAAACTCCGCCTGCCCCATCGACTGCAGGGCGGTCAGAGACGATGTGCCCACGTACACTCCTGCAAACAGCCCGCCTGCCAGAATCATGGGCAGCTCGAAAAAACCCGGACTCGGACGCCGAGCCAGAAGAGCCGTTGTGGCCGGTCCGAGTGTGTAGCAGGTGGTCGACCCAACAGCCACAGGCAGCGGAATTCCCAGCAGGCTGCTCAGCAGCGGGACCAGCAGAAATGCGCCTCCGATACCGAATACCCCGGACAAAAATCCAATCAGTCCTCCGGCCACGGAACTCAGCAGCAGCGTGCCGATGCTCAGTTCATCCATGTGATGAATCCGTTCTGCAGCAGTCAGGAACTCGCGGCACAGTCCGGCAGGCGTTCGACGTGTGTTGTCATGCCGGTTCCTGACAGTTCGATGATACGCCAGCCGGGCGGGGCGTCTGTAAAAGCGGGCGACGATCCGGCCGGATCGAACTGAAGCCCGGTGGATGGAGTGGTGATCACCTGAGCAGTGCCGAGGTCTGTTGAAAATTCGTGATGGACATGCCCGCAGCAGATCACCCGGATGTCCGGGAAATCCGCCACGATATCCCGCAGCAGCGAACGATCCTGCAGTCCGATGGCGTCCATCCACTCACTGCCCACACTGACAGGCGGATGATGGCAGAACAAAATCGACGGGCTGCGGCCGTGATCTGTCAGCCGCTGCCGCAGCCAGTCCGCCTGTGGGCCGCCCAGATGGCCGGAAACTTCTCCAGGACAGTGGGTGTCCAGACCGAGCAGCAGCCAGGAACCACAGGCCGTCGAAAACACGATGCGGTCGTCCTGAGGAACATCGGTCGCCGCCTGCCGGTCGGTGACATCGCCGAATACCGACCGGAGCACGGCGCGGTCGTCGTGGTTTCCCGGAACCAGCAGCAGTCGATCGAGCCAGGGAGCCAGAACAGAACGGACGGCCTCATAGCTTTCCGGCCGCTCATCGTGTGTGTGGTCACCCGTGATGACGATGTGATCGAACTCCTGGCCGGAATTCTTCAGATGGTCGACGACTCGCCGGAACGATTCCCGTGTGTCCACAGTGTGCAGACAGACACCCGGATCACGAAAAACGTGCAGATCCGTCAGTTGCAGAATTCGAAAATCCGACATGAAATCAGACTCGATGTTTCACGTCTAAACTCTTTGTGCAAAGGAACATACTGCGAACAGGCGGAAACGCGACCGCTCTTCGCACATCTTTCGCATTGTTGGCAATTGCCAGGGAATTGGGAACTCCACGGAGACTCCATGACTCCAAACCAGCAGCGATCGGAACGTGCATCAGTGACTGCATGAACAGGCGTTCACCTCTCGTGTTCCGGCCGCGGGCCGGTCGGTGGCCCGGTGGGAATCGCTGCTGAGTGCCGGCGGGCCGCGTGCGGCCATGGATCGGAAGCCGGTTGTTCTGAAGAATGTCGGCTGTAACAAAGGCCGTTTTGGAAAGTTCCGCATCATGTCTGCCCGTGACGATCATCCTGTGTCTCCGGAAGAATGGCTCTCGGCTGAATTCGATGACGAAGCCGTCCAGCCGGCGGACATCCCGCCTGACCGGCGAGACCAGCTTCTGAAGGAATGGCAGCGGCTGCGTCAGCTTCTGCACGAGTCGAAGATTGCTGTCGAGGCCGACCATCCGGTGGATCTGGTGAGTGCCGTCCGGAAAGAACGGGAACGGCAGCCGGTTACCGCGGCGTCCCGGATTCGGTCCGTTCGGCAGGGTGCCGGGCGTGTGTTCGGCCCGGCAGTGCGTCTGCTGGTGACTGCCGCCGTGGTGCTGCTGGCCATTCTGCCGTTCATTCGGAGTATGCAGGATGGAGGCGATCGGGGTGATTCGATCAGCCGTGTGCTGCCGTCGATTCTGCCGACTGCCGGCGCGGAGGACTGGAACGTTGTTGTCGTGAATATTGGTTCTGACGGGAGTCTGGAAGACAGCGTGGATCGCCTGCTGGGAGCCGCTCAGCAGCACGGAGCAGACGTGATGTCCTGGCATCCGACAGCCGATGACGGGGCGGAATACTCAGCCGGCCTGCTGCTGACCGCCGGAACCGATCCCGGACTGATTTCCGACAGTGTGCCGGCCGAACAGATCGAATGGAATCCGGTGCGGATCGACGGCCGCAGTCCGGAAGAGATCAAACGCCTGTTTCTGGAATCTCTGAAAGTGCCGTCTCAGTCGGAACGGGTTTTTGGCGCGATCTACATCGTGGATGAGAAGACTCTGGAGGTGACGGCCCGCCCCACGGACGACCGCTCCCCTGTGATTTCAGTGGCGGACGATGACAGCGCGGTATCGGGCGGAGCGGCCGATCGGCTCCTCCCCGGTCCGGCGCAGCCGGGAATGTCGGCGGAACCATCTGTCCCGCAGTCCGATTCCGCGGGGCATCCTCTGATTGTCATTTTTCGTCGAGCCGGGACAGACCGTTCGCGACCGGATTCGGTCGACAGGTCGAGTCAGGCGAGACCGGCAGACGATGCGGCCGAACCGGGCGACCAGGGATGTCTCGATGCGCTGCCACATCCCCGCCCCGCGGCATGCTGAAGTCTGCGGGGCTGTCGGAATCGTAATGACTGCTGTGTCCGGACACTGCAGCGCAGAACCGCCTGCAGCCTGCGACCCTCGGCCCGGTAACAGGCCTGGTCGCGATGATCGATGTAACGAAGCAGAGGACTATCCAGACGCCATCGGAATTTGCGTTGCAGTGTGCCGGAGCCGTTCGGGCGACGCCCTCACTCCGCCAGCACACTGTGGAACCCTTTACCCAACCGGCACTCTCATAACCCCTGGTACAGAAAATGGGGGCACCTCAGCAGCACCCACTGCACAGATAGCCCCCTGACGAGTACCCGCGAGACGAACGACACGGGGCAACAGACGGTCGTTCGCCGTGCACACACGCACAAAACGGAGCCGGGGGCCGGGCTGTTCGTTCCGGGGGGCCGTCAGACGAAGATGACCGCGGGTCGCTTCACCGCGTGCAGCGCCGAGCGACCACGATGCGGGTGCGGCCCTGGATCCGCAGGAAAAAGACGACCTTCGGCTCATCGCCTCCGGCCGGCAGCCGACGGCACACGTCGTTGGCGCGCACGGACAGGTGACGGCATTTCACTTCGTAGTACTGGCCGGGAAAACGGCGCAGATACCGCCGCAGATCCCGTTCGTTCCCGCTGAGCACCATTTCGACGGAAAACGGCCGGATCAGTGCCGATTCCACGGGGACGTCTCCTGTCAGATATTCCTCCCGGTCATCCAGACGCTGCAGCTTCAGACGATCGCACACGGCATCCAGCAGCCCGGACCGCACCACCGCCGGATCCGGATCAAACAGATAACGTGCCGGTTCCGACGCAATTTCAGCCCGCCACGACAGCGGATCCCCCGCGATCGTCTCCCCGTCCGGCAGCACGGTCGCTCGAAACGGACAGTCGCCGGCCGCCTCGCCGAACCACACAGTCGCTTCCCGGCATTCCCCCTCCAGACTCACCAGCTCGATTTCACATCCCGGAAACTTCTGCATGAAATTGGCGGCCGGCCCGACCTTGATGGCTCCCCCGGCCGCACTCTGAGTGACCTTTTGCATCCAGTTCAGGTCCGGGCAATACTGTTCCAGACGGCGCACCGGCCGCGGCCGGCCGCATCGACGGTCCGGGTCTGCGTAAATCCATTCCCCCGCCACGTTCGCCTGTCGGGCATCCGCCAGACGATACTGCACATCGTCGCCGCCCCACACCTCCTGGTTCCATTCGCAGCACAGCAGCATGGCCGGATCGATGTCACTGGCCGTGACCGGCCCGCGCCGGGCCAAAGCCGCCGTGTCGACACCGATTCCGCTGCACCAGTCGGCAACCGGCATGCCGGAAGGAAACCGGCGGGCCCGGTGCACGGCGACCTGCGGATGCGTGGCCTGTTCGAGAGACGCGGCCGTCAGCCAAAGATGTTCCGCCCGGTCCAGAATTCCTTCCGCCTTTCGGCGGCCGGCCGCCACCATCAGCGCGGCCCGCACCAGATCGGCATCGTGAGTGCGGCGCAGCCGCTGCTGCAGTTTCATTTCCGGTTCCTGCTGCCGCCCGATGGCCTCGAACAGATCCGGAACCGCCTTCAGGCGGTGCAGAATATCGGGTGTCAGAACGCCGGTCACGGTCTGGTCGCTCCTGCCGATTCCGCTTCCTGCCTCCGCCGCAGAACAGCCGCATAGCCACCGTCGGCCGGCTGTCCGGGAAGCTGCAGACGTTCGGTTTCGCATATCATGCCGGGGACAGCGGCCGTCAGAGCGGCAACCTGATGGGTCGTTTCTTCCGGTTCGATGCTGCAGACGGAATACACGATGCGCCCCCCCGGACGCACCCGATCGAACGCCGTCATCAGCAGCCGCGTCTGCAACACCGTCAGCTCCGACAGATCCTGTTCACGGAAACGCCAGCGGGCTTCAGGACGTCGGGCCAGCACCCCCGTGTTCGAACAGGGCGCATCGACCAGAACCGCATCGAACGGTTCCTCCGGCAGTCCCTCACCGGACCTCCCGATCTGCCGCACATCGACCGATTTCAGCCCCAGACGATCGATGCTCGCGCGCAGACGCTCCAGACGTTCCGCACTGACGTCGCAGGCCGTGATCACGGCTTCATCACCAGACCACTCAGCCAGATAAGTCGTTTTGCCTCCGGGAGCCGCACAGAGATCCAGGATCCGTTCCCCCGGCTGCGGATCCAGCAGACGCACGGCCGTCATTGCGGATTCGTCCTGAACACTCCACAGGCCATCCGCGTACCCTGGAAGCTGTTCCGGACGACCGCCGCCGGTCACCCGCACGGCTTCTTCATACCGGCCCGGCACCACGTCGCATCCGACCTCCTGCAAATCACGAATCACATCCGATGTCGCCGCTTTCAAAGTGTTCACACGAAGAACCAGTTGAGGAATCTTCAGGCTGTGAAAACCGGCCTTCCAGAGATCGTCCGGAGACAGACGCTGCTGCCAGCGGCGGGCCAGCAGACGCGGAAACGAAAACGCCTCCCCGAAATACCGGTCCGGGCCGGTCACGGGACAGGAAAACAGATCGGCATTCAGCTCCCGCCAGGTGCCGTCGGGCAGCGCCACCGCACGACGCGACGGTTCCTGAAGCATCCTGTCGGACAGCAGCCGCCCGACACTCCGCAGAACCCCGTTGACGAAACCGGCCCACTGGCCGCGGCCAATGTCCCGTGTCAGTTCGACCGTGCGATCCACGGCCGCGTGATCCGGTGTCCGTCCAAAAACAATCTGCACCACCCCCATCTGCAGAATGCGCCACAGATCCGGTTCGACATCCGACCGCGGCCGCCGAACCTGCGATTTCAGAATCACATCGATGGTGCGACGGTGGCGCACGGTCCCGGCGGCAATGTCCACGGCCAGGCCGCGTTCCCGGCTCGAAAGACAATGCTGTCCGTCCAGATCGCGAAACAGATCGAACAGAAACCGCCCTGTTCTGTCGTACTCACCAAGAACACGCCAGGCCAGCAGACGGCCACTGGTCAGCGGAATCCGTGCATCTGCAGCCCGCCTGGAAACGGCGGCGGCTGCAGCGGACGGCGTTCGACCCGCCCTGGAAGAATGTCGGCGCCGGCGGTTCACAGAGCTTCCCGGCAAAGGTGGTCCAGATCATCGAAATAGTGCGGATACGTCTTGGCTGTGCAGTCCGGGTCCAGAATGCGGATCCCGGGAACCCGCAGTCCCAGCAGCGCAAAGCTCATGGCCATCCGATGATCGTCGTAGGTCCGGATCGACGCAGGCTGCGGCGTCCCCGGATGAATCGTCATGCCGTCCTCGGTTTCTTCAGCCCGGATTCCCGCCCGCCGCAGCTCCGTCACCACGGCCGCCACACGATCGGTTTCCTTGTGACGCATGTGCTGCACGCCGCGGATCGTGGTCGGACTGTCCGCAAAGACGGCCACCGCAGCCAGCGTCTGAGCGGTGTCGCTGATGGCATTCATGTCGACATCCACACCGCACCGCACCGGACCGCTCACCGTGATGCCCTCATCGTGCCAGTCCACGCGGCACCCCATCTGTTTCAGAACCTCCACGAACTCCACGTCTCCCTGCAGAGCCTGGCGATTCAGTCCGGACACCGTCACGCAGCCGCCGGTGACTGCGGCCGCTCCCCACAGATACGTGGCGGCCGACGCATCCGGCTCGATGTCGTAGTGCCGGGCCCGGTAACAGGCCGCCGGAACCTCGAAACGCGACAGATCAGCGGAATAATCCACCGACACTCCGAATGATTCCATCATCGCCAGAGTCATCTGGACGTACGGCTGAGAAACCGGTGTCCCGGTCACATCGACGGCCACCCGATGCCCGATGCCCGGCAGGGCCATGAGCAGACTGCTGAGAAACTGGCTGGAAATTCGTCCGTCCACGGACGTGCGGTCGCCCGGAATCCGCCCGCCCGATCCCTGCACCACCAGCGGCGGACATTCCGATTCCGGCTGTTCGAACTCGATGTCCGCCCCCAGCCGACGCAGCGCCCGCACCAGATCGCCGATCGGCCGCTCCCGCATCCGTTTCACGCCGTCGAGCCGGTAGCGGCCGCCCCCCAGCACACACACCGAGGTCAGGAACCGCATGCTCGTGCCGCTGTTTTCCAGCCACAGTTCCGCCGTGTCCGCCGGAATCACGGCTCCGCAGCCGCTGACCGTACATGTCTGACGGTCCGCGTCATGAACCACCTCGATCCCCAGCCGGCGCAGGCTGTCAATCATCACCTGAGTGTCCTGGCTGTCGAGAACCCCCGTCAGGGTCGACGTGCCGTCGGCCAGAGCGGCCAGGACGAGCGCGCGATTGGTGATGCTCTTCGATCCCGGCGGACGAACCGTCCCCTGCACCGGACGGTCGACAGGAGAAATCTCACGAAAAGATGTCATCAGCAAAACAACTGTTTCGAAATTCTGATTGTGAAGCAGACGCTGAAAACCGTTCCATCAGCGGCTTCCGCCATTCCGTGCCGCCGCAGCAGACCCGCCAGAAATATCGCTTCCGGAACACCGCCGCCATGCGGCCTGCAGCCCCCTGCAGTACACGGGCAGAATTCGGTCCGGCCGTTTCGAAGGGACCTTCCCGGCGGCCAGGGCCGGTGCCACGCATCACGTCCGATCGCTCCCGGCACCGGGCGGTCCCCGGCGCCCGAACACACCAGCGGTGACCTGCGGATCTGAATGGTCTTTCCGGGACATCACGGCCGAAACGGCCGAACGGAAGCCTCCGCATCCAGCCTACACGGAATCGGCCGTCCACACCTGCTGCCGGCTCCGGAGCTGTCCGCTTTCCTGGAATCACGACCGATCCGCCAGGGCGTTTTCCCGCAGACTGCGATACACCTTCTGAACGGCTTCCGCCGGAATCGCATAACTGATGATGCGAGCCGCCCGAGCGATGTTCAGGCCCACCGCTTTTCCCGACAGGTCCAGAATCGGCCCGCCGCACTGAAAGGGAAACAGATCGGTATCATGCTGAATCACCTCAGGAAATCCGGAACTGTGAACACTGGCGTATTTGCCCGCATTGTCCCGGTCCCGGTAGTGGGACAGCAGCACATCGCTGGAATCACTCACAAAACGAGGCGTCAGGGTGACCGATACGGTTCGAATTGCATCCCCCCGCATCACGCGAACCGAAATCGTTTCGTTGGGACGAAAACCTCTGATGCGCCGAATCAGATCCCGGTCTCCCGAAACGGATTTCCCGTTGATTGACAAAATCACGTCTCCGGCTTCGATACCGTCGCGCTGAGCCGCCCCGCCTTCCAGCAGCGAATCCACCCGCGACCCCATTCCCCGCCAGGCCCCCTGCAGACGGACGCCCAGGAAACCCTGTTGAGCGGTCTCCAGACGGAAAACGGGAATCTCCACAACTCCCGGAAGCATCGGCCGGCCCCGGTGGTCCGGTGACACCAGCAAAGTCGCCGTCGTGGGAACCGTTTCCGACCACTCAATCGGCTCCAGCCGTTCCGTATCCACACGCACCAGCATGAGATCCCAGGTGATGTCCGATCCGATGCGGCGAAAAGAATGCGCCGACCCGTCCGGCAGAACGCACACCGGATCCTGGGCCCGCTGAATCTCACTGGCCTTCGTCAGAATCTCCCCGTCCGCGCTCATCACCACGCCCAGCGCGATCTGCCGGCCACTGGACTCGAAACGAACAACGCTCCCGCGTGTGGGCCGAGTCAGCGGGGCGTAGTCACGCATCACACGGCGAGTCCGTTTCTCATGCGTGCCGATCGGCCGGTCGAACTGCATCTGCCGCTGAAATTCCAGAGCCATCTTGTGGTCTTCTTCGGTCAGAACGTCGTCCTCTGTTTCTGCATCAGCATCGGAAAAGGTGCCGGTCGTCAGGTCGATGGCCAGTTGTTCCCCGTCCCGCAGAACATGAAATCGAACCTGCTCGCCTTCCTTCAGCCGTGCCAGCAGAGACGCCAGGCCCAGCCGATCGGCATACGTCCGCCCGTTGACTTTCAGGATCACATCGCCGCGCTGCAGTCCCGCTGCGTCCGCCGGGCTGTCCGCCAGAACCCGCCGCACACGCGCCCGGTAGTTGTCCCAGGTCAGTCCCAGTCCGATGAACTGCGTCGGTGCCGGATCCTCTTCATTGATCCGCAGTTCTCCCCATTCCTCTCCGGCCGTGAAACGATCCCAGTCGCGGTGCCACACATCAATCGCCACATGCCGGTTTTCCACGATGATACGCGTGATCATGCTGTGGATGCCGATCAGCCGGCCCTGCAGATCGAACAGCGGCCCCCCGGAATCTCCCAGTACGATCGCGTTGTCAGACACAATCGTCTGATCACTCACCGACAGCACCCGGCCAAATCGCAGAACGGCCGGACGATCGTCCCGCAGACCGCCGGGATGCCCCAGAGCGAAACACCAGTCGCCCCGACGCACCTGCGCAGAACGGCCGAGTTCCACATGAGGGTACCCGCCTTCCGGAACCGGATCGGTGATCTGCAGCATGGCCGCGTCGCAGTACCGATTGCTGCCCAGCAGCCGACAGGAAGCCGATTTTCCGTCCGGAAACACGACTTCAATCTGCCGCGGCCCGTGCCCGTAACGGCGAGACGGAAACAGCACAACATGAGAAGCCGTCAGAACGATCCCGTCTTCGGAAACCACCACCCCCGTGCCAAAACCCAGCCCGTCCGTGATAGCCACCACCGCGGGACTCACCCGATCCAGCGATTCTTTGAGCTGCTGTTCGCGCCGGCGAATCGTGTCCACGTCGGCCCGCAGCGGCACGCTGCCCGCAGCCAGTGCCCCCACGGCCAGACACACTGCGATTCGCACCCATGCCGACCGCTGCGCTGCCTTCATATCTGCCTGCCTGCTGGTTTCTCTGTGACCTGCGCCGGACATCCCCTGCTGCGGCCGGCCCGCGCAGCCCGTCGCCGGCATGTCCGCCACGTTTTCTGCGTCGCTTCAGCCCCGGCACATTGTACCGTCCGCGTCGGTGGGAATGAAGGATCCATCGAATCCCGAAAGACGGCTCCGCCTGGTCCCAAACCACCGACCCCGGCACCGCCGCCGGATCCGAACCAACCCATCCGACCGCGAAATCCGTCCGTTCTTCGTTCACTGTTCCTGCTCCGCCTTTCGTCGGGCGGCTGTTCCGGAAACCCGAAACGATTCTACGGCCTGTTCTCTTTGCATCAGATCACCGGACCGCGCCGCTCTGCAGCCGTCCCGCCACATCTCCGCAGGTGTCCTGCACGTCCCCGCTCCGTCCCCGCCCGCTCCGCTGCCGGCGAACCGCGGCCGGGCTCCATGAACCTGTTGCGACACCGTCAGCACGCTTCTATCGTGACACAACTGCCGTGGCGCAACGGCTGCAACACGGCCGCCTGAAAATCGGCTCGCCTGCGCCGGCAGTCTTTTGTTCCCGTTCCCGTTCCCGTTCCATTCCGCATCCCGTCCCGCGTCAGAAAGAATCCGATGATGCCATTTCGTCTGCTGCGGTCTTCGCTGCCCCTGATTCTTATCGTGATGACAGCCGTCGGCGTGCCCGTGTTCGGCCAGGCGGTCGTCAACCGCAAATCCGGACAGCCGGACCGCTTCCGTCAGCTCGACGAAGTCCTGCCGACCCCCAACAGTATGCGAACGGCATCCGGAGCCCCCGGGCCGGACTACTGGCAGCAGCAGGTGGACTACGAAATCGATGTCACTCTGGATGACGAACGTCGCCGCATCAGCGGGCAGGAAACCGTCACCTACCACAATCGTTCCCCGGACACGCTCACATATCTGTGGATGCAGCTCGATGCGAACCGCTTCCATCCGCAGTCCGCATCGCAGCGTCATCAGACCGCCGACCTGCCCGAAAAGGTGCCGTTCGACAAAGTGCGTGCCGCCCTGTATGCCCGCCGCTTCCAGGGCGGCTGCCGCATTCGCCAGGTCACCGATGCGGACACGCAAAAACCTCTTCCCTTCACGATCGTGGGAACCGGCATGCGGATCGATCTGCCGGAACCGCTCCGCCCAGGACAACAGTTCCGCTTCCGCGTTTCCTGGAAGTACAACATTCCGGATGCCACCATCATCCGGGCGCGGGCCGGATTCGAATTCTTCGAAGAAGACGGAAACTGCATCTACGAAATCGCTCAGTGGTTCCCGCGGCTGTGTGCCTACACGGACACCACCGGATGGCAGCACAAAGAGTTCCTCGGTCTGGGTGAATTCACCCTGGAATTCGGAAACTACCTGGTCCGCATCACCGTTCCGGACGACCACATCGTGGGCGCCACCGGAACGCTCATGAATCCCGATGAAGTGCTGACCGAACGGCAGCGGAAACGCCTGCAGCAGGCGAAATCCGCGGATGCCCCCGTGTTCATCGTGACCCCCGAAGAAGCCGCCCGGCGTCAGAAACACAAATCGAACGGCACGCGGACCTGGATTTTTTCCGCACAGCAGGTGCGGGACTTCGCGTTCGCCAGCAGCCGACGATTCATCTGGGACGCCTGGGGACACGATGTCGGCGGCAAAACCGTTATGGCCATGTCTCTGTACCCGAACGAAGCGGAACCGCTGTGGAGCCGTTATTCCACACACGCCATCGTCCATACGCTCGACGTCTATTCCCGCTTCGCGTTTCCCTACCCATGGCCGGTCGCCTGGTCCGTGAACGGGCCGGTGTACGGCATGGAATACCCCATGATCTGCTTCAACGGACCGCGCCCGGAACCCGACGGCACCTGGTCGAAACGCACCAAATACCGCCTGCTGTCGGTCATCATCCACGAAGTCGGACACAACTTCTTTCCCATGATCGTCAATTCGGACGAACGCCAGTGGACCTGGATGGATGAAGGCCTCAACACGTTCCTCCAGTACCTGGCCGAAACCGAATGGGAACAGGATTATCCCTCCCGACGCGGAGAACCCCGGCAGATCACGGAGTACATGACCAGCAAAAACCAGGTGCCCGTCATGACGAACTCCGAATCCATTCTGCAGTTCGGAGAAAACGCCTACAGCAAGCCCGCCACCGCGCTGAATATCCTGCGAGAAAGCATTCTGGGACGCGAACTGTTCGATTTCGCCTTCCGCGAATACGCCCGCCGCTGGATGTTCAAACGTCCGTACCCGGCCGATTTCTTCCGCACCATGGAAGATGCGTCCGGCACCGACCTGGACTGGTTCTGGCGCGGCTGGTTCTACACCACCGATCACGTCGACATCGCCGTTACCGGCGTGCGGCAGTTTCAGATCGACGACGGCAACCCCCGAACAGAAAGCCGGCGAAAAAAGAAGGAACGCGACGAACGCCCCCGCACCCTGGCCGAACAGCGCAGCGCCGACCTGCCGCGGCGCGTCGATCGGTATCCCGAACTGATCGATTTCTACAACACCTTCGACGAACTCGACGTCACACCGGACGACATGGAAGCGTTCCGGAAGACCATGGCCGAACTGGAACCGCACGAACGGAAGCTGCTGAAAAACAGACAGAACTTCTATCTGATCGACCTGAAAAACATCGGCGGACTGGTCATGCCCGTTGTCCTGAAGCTGACATTCACGGACGGCACGTCCCGGGAACTCCGCCTGCCGGCCGAACTGTGGGTCCGCAACTCCAGAAACGTCTCCCGCCTGGTCATCTCCGACAAAGAACTCGCATCCGTGGAACTCGACCCGCACCTGGAATCGGCCGATGCCGACCGATCCAACAACGTGTTTCCGCCCACCATCCCCAAAAGCCGCTTCCAGCTTTTCCGCGAAAAGAAAGAAAAGAACGCCATGCAGAAAGCCGGACTCGGCAGCCCGCCGGATGAATCCGATTCCAGACGGCGTTCCGAACCGAAGGACGCAGCGAACGGCGGCAGCGACCGCCCGGAACGGCCCGCCGGAGACGCCGAACCTCGAGATGACAGCACCGGCCGGGGAGACAACTCATGAAACAGCTCACCACCCTCCTGACGCTCGCCGTTGTCGGCCTGACATCCTGTGCGACCGCCCATCCGTTCCACCAGCAGATGACCGAACTGCAGTGGAATGCCCGGACCGGCTGCTGGGAAGTCGCCATGTCCCTGGACATCGCCGCACTCGAAGACGCCCTGTCGCTGCGCATGCAGCGCCGCGTGCGTCTGGAACCGATCGAACCACTGCAGGAAGAAATCATCGCCTATCTGAAGGAAACGTTCGCTGTCAGCGCTCCGCCCCGCCTGTCGGGCCGGTCCGGCTCCGAGCGGCCGCCAGGGGGGGCCGTCATCCGCTGGGCCGGTCACGAACTGCAGCTCCACTCGGTGTGGCTGTACTTCGAATATGTCCCGGGCGCCCCGCCGACAGACGAAACTCCCGCGGCGCACCGGACCGCATCGCCTGATTCGGAATCGGATTCCTTCGTGACAGAATCCCCGAAATCGGCGCCTGCCGCTGAATGCATCGTCCGTCACCGCGTCCTGTTCGACGTGCGAAACGACACGATGCACGCGGTGTGCCTGCTGAAAAACGGACTGCTGCGATCGGCCCACACGCGTCCCGGATGCCCCGCAGCCGTATTCGAATCCCCCATCCGGCCGCCGTCAGAACCGCCGTCAGAACCGCCGCAGACCGGACAGTTGCCGATCGGTTCGCCACACACGCCGCAGCCGGGAACACAGCGTTTCTGAAAAATCGCCGTTCCCCCGAACAGTCCGGCAGCGGTCCTTGCCGGGTCGGGAGTGGCCCGAACAGATCCCCGTTTTTTCGCGGCGCCATTTTTCGGCGTGCTCATTGCGTCGATTCAGGAACCCGATAGGCTGCCGTTCCGAAATTCATTCCGGCAGTCCGGATCCGCCATCCAGCAGGCAGTCAATCCATGTCGAAAACATCCGACGTGTTTCACCGCGCCGCCGGCGAAGGCCGCATGACGTTCATGCCGTTTGTCACCGCCGGCGATCCCGACCTGGCCACGACGGCCCGTGTCCTGACGGCTCTGCATGATGCGGGAGCCGACCTGATCGAACTGGGATTTCCCTACAGCGATCCCATCGCCGACGGTCCCGTCATTCAGGCATCCTACACCCGAGCTCTGAACGCCGGCGTCACGGTGGACGCCATTTTCCGCATGGTCGATGACCTGCCAACCGACACCATGGCGCCCCTGTTCGCCATGGTGTCATTCGCCATCGTGTTCCGGTACGGAACCGACCGGTTCCTCGAGCGGTCAGCCGCATGCGGGTTCAGCGGTCTGATCATCCCCGACCTGTCGGCGGAAGAAGCAGGCGATCTGAACACCCGAACAGAAACGGCCGGACTGGATCTCGTCCAGCTCATTGCCCCCACCACCGCTGCCGAACGGGCCGATACGATCCTGAGAACAGCCCGCGGATTCGTGTACTGCATTTCCGTGGCGGGAACCACCGGCGCCCGCCGGGAACTGCCGGCCGAACTGGCCGATCAGCTCCGCGAGCTGAGACAGAAAACCGGGCTGCCGCTGGCCGTGGGATTCGGCATCAGCGGACCGGACCAGGTGAAACCGCTCGCCGGAGCAGCCGACGGCATCATCGTGGGATCCGCCATCGTCCGCCGCATTGCCGAAGCGGCCGATGCAGATGCCGCTGTTCAGTCCGCCCGCGAATTCGCCCGGCAGATGGCTCAGGCCGTCGCCGGTGTGGCTCCCTCTGCCCGAACCGCCTGACCCCCCGCTCGGCCCCATCGATCAGCAAAGCAGTCCCTTCTGGAAGGCGTCCAGAGGAATCGACCGGCCCGTCAGAAAGCGGAACTGTGTCTGGAGCTGAAACGCGAACACCAGAGACGGCGAGATGTAATGGCACCCCCGGATCCGGGCTTCTTCAGCAATCGCCGATTCCGCCGGGTACTTCATCAGATCGATCACCGTCATGCGTTCCCGCAGCAGCGACGGATTCAGTTCCGATCGCCCCGTGCCGCACGCCACCGATCCATCCGCCAGAATCACCGTGTCCAGAACCGTTCCGTGAATCGCACTCCACGGCACATGCCGCACTCCGATCGTCCTGGCGGCCTGAGCGGCTGAGTTGTCGGAAGGCGCTGCCAGACTGACGGCCGCATTCATGCCGGAAAAACGAGCCGCCATGCTGAGACTCAGCGGTGTCGTCCCGATGACCAGCACCGTCCGTCCCTGGACCCAGCGTTCATCACCCCGCTCCTTCGCACCGGCTGCATAGATGGCTTCGAACAGCGACGCCCGCGCTTTCCAGCGCCCGTCTTTTTCCGTGAGCATGTCGAAATATCCATCGTCCCGCACCGTGTGATGCACGTCGTCCGCCAGATGCCGCATCGTGTCCTGGTGATCCGGCCCCACCAGCAGCGCCCGAATCTTCAGAACGTCCAGCATCCGCCGCAGCCGTCCAGGACGGCCGGGAAGCAGAGGCAGACAGCGGACGGGAACTCCGTACTCCCGGAAGGCGGCGTTGAGAATCCTGGAGGATGCGTTTTCCGCATCATCCCGTCCCACGATGCCCACGAACCGCGTGCGGCTGTCGATGTCGCACCAGCCGTATTCTTCGTTGAGCTGTCCGACGGTGCATTCTCCCTCGAACGTCTCCATACCGCGTTCCAGAGCCGCATAGATCCAGGGCGCCCCATAACGGCGGGCCAGCAGCGAAAAAGCCAGGCCGGACGGTCCGATCCCCTTCCCCACCACGGGCAGCCGGCGATTCTGAGTCGCCGCGGCCAGCAGCGGCCAGGCGTCATCCAGCGTTTCCGTTTTCCAGGTGAATTTCACCACGTCGGCCTTCGCTTCGCAGCACCGCTCCAGCACTTCATCGATGGCCGGCTGATTCAACGGCCGATCCAGACTCGTGCAGCTCACCACACGCTGAGTCCTGCCGAACGGCGGAATGCGGCGGGCTGCATCCAGCTCCAGCTCCACCCAGTCCGGTCCGGCCACGATCGCGTTGCGCAGAAGCTGAATGCGGTCTTCTTCGCTGCCCTCCCACCGGCCGCCGTCCTCACGCCGCCGACAGGACACCAGCACCGGTTTGTCGACTGCTTTGAGCAGCGCGCCGACGTCGGGCGTTTTTTTCAGTCCGTCCAGACACAGTTCAATCAGATCGCCCGACCGCGCGGCATTGAACAGATCCGCCGCAGCCAGCCGACGCGACGTCGGCGTCACGGAAATGCAGATCATCGACAGCACCTTCCTGAAACAGTCTTCGAAATCATGAATTCCCTTCCGAAGACGGTCCGGTGTGCCCGTCACGCACACTGACGAACCCCAATGACTGTCGGCCCCCACTCGCGCGCAATCGACTGTCGCACACGTCGACCCGGCCCCTTTAGTCTTCCAGATCGAACAGTGCATTTCGAGTCTGCTGACAGGGGGCGACCCGCTTTCACGAAATTCTTCCTTCCCTCACTTTTTATTTCGGAACCGGACGGACAGATTGGTACCGCGTTCCGACGAATCCGGTCCGCCCGGTCGGGGCCGTCCAGAACCGAAACGGCGCCCGCACCGGAAAAAATTCTGCCTGCTGGTCCCCATCTGTCCAGGTCGCCCGGTAGAAAGCCGACATGACACGTCTGCCCCGTTCCGAACAACTGACTCGACAATGGAAAATTCTCCAGCTTCTGGAAGGCAGCCGAACCGGCTGGACGGTCGAAGACCTGGCGGCGGAAACCGAAGTGTCGGACAAGACCATTCGCCGCGACCTGAACACGCTTTCCGACGTCTTCCCTCTCACGGCGCGTCAGGGTCCCGATCGCGTCAAGCACTGGACGATGGCGCCGCTGTCTGAACAACTGGCATTCACCTGCACAGAACTTCTGTCGGTTTTCATGAGCCAGCAGTTTCTGGAACCTCTGGCCGGCACTCCCTTCTGGGAAGGCATTCAGCACGTTCTGCGCAAGGTGCGTAATGCCGTGGGGCCTGATGGTGTGAAGTACATGGAAAAACTCAGCGAAACGCTGACGGCAACGGCGGTGGGAGCGGCCCGTTATGGAGACCGGGGAGAATGGATTCATCGTCTGATGACGGCGATTGAGGATCGACGGACGACTCTGATCGTTTATCAGTCGATGCAGGCGACCGAACCGGTGCAGCAGGAAATCTATCCTCTGGGGATGGTCTATCATCGCGGCCGCCTCTACCTGGTCGCCTGGTCGCCCCGGCGGCAGCAGGTGAGGACTTACCGAGTGGATCGGATTGAATCCGTCGACGTTCAGAATTTCCGTCCCCAGGTCCCGGTGGATTTTTCGCTGGAAGAATGGCTTGCGGGAACGTTCGGAATCTATCGGTCGGACAACAGCGATCCGGTCACCGTTCGAGTGCGTTTCGGGCGGGACGTGGCACGTTATGTTCAGGAATCCCGCTGGCATCCCAGCCAGAAACTGCAGCCACAGCCCGATGGCAGCCTGCTGGCGGAGTTCCGTCTGTGCGACACGACCGAATTCCGCCGCTGGATTCTGAGTTTCGGCTCCGCAGCCACGGTGCTCGAACCGCGGGAACTCATGGAACACATTTATCGTGATCTGCAGACCCTGACGGACCGTTACGCCCCAATCATCGACCGACTGCAGACCGAACCGCATTCACAACAGAGGCCTTCCGACTGAAAGCCCTCGGAACTTCGTCTGCTCCACGGATCACAGAAATGCGACGCCATTACGATCGAACCGGACCGATTGAGTTGAAAAAAGGAACGAAAACGGGTTTCGTATTTTTCTTCGCGAACGGGCGAACCCGCTGCCGACCGTCGTGTCTCCGCCTTTCATGGCCCGCCGGCAGGCATGCGAATCGCTGCCGGAACTCCTGCAGACCGTTGCGGTCCTGCGGGACCACCTTCCGGTTCCTGACTTCCGGAGAAACCATGAGAGCAGCATGTCCCCGCACCGTTCTGATGACGACCGTCGGCGGCAGCCACGCGCCGATCGTCCGCGCGATCCGCGACCTTCGCCCCGATTTCGTCTGGTTCATCTGTACCGAGGGCAGGCACGGTTCGGAAACTCAAATCCGCGGCCAGGGCAACTGCATCAAAGCCCACCCCCGCGACGACAACCCGACACTCCCGAACATCCCCACCCAAACCGGCCTGCACGACGATCAATACGACACCCTCACCGTCCCGCCGGATGATCCGGATGAGACAGGACTCGAGAGGTATGCAATCACGGCTCCAATGCCACAAGGCCGGCCGAACTCGTCGGAGCTGCTCGCTCGACCCGGCGAGAAGCGCTCCTGGAGGTTCCTTTTGAAACCCCGGAACCACATGTCTCGGAGGATGCGGGATGACTGAAACAGTGAATAGACGGCATGTGCTCCTGGCAAATATGGGAGCGGCTCCGCCTCGTTTGACGACGTACCAGCTTGGCGATAATGACTGCCACTCTCACTTTTCAGCTTTGGCGCTTTGGAAACTGCTGCCCGAACGACACCGTCCGCAGGAGATCCTGTATTTGCTGACCCCGGAAGCGGCGGCCGCATCCAAAGAACAAATCATCGCGGACACCACGCAGGCTGGTGTGCCCGTTCAATTCATCGATCTGCCCGGCAACGACGTACCCGATGATTCGCGGATCTTCCTGGAGAAGGTGGCCGAAAACATTCCGAAAGGATGCCGACTGACTTTGGACGTCACTCAGGGGCTCCGGCACCACGCGTTTCTGTTTTACGCACTGGCGCTGTATCTGGGCGAATTCCGCGACGTTGAGATTGCGGGTGCTTGGTATTGCCGTTTCGAGATTTCACGGCACGACAGCGTGCCCCGACCGTTCATTGACCTGAAACCGGTACTCGATCTGGCTCGTTGGTTTCATGCCCTGGCCGTGTTCCGGGAAACCGGGTCGTTGCGCGAGATCGCCCGGCGAATGCCGGAAGGTGATCTGCGGGACCTCATCGAACAACTTTCCCTGTTCTTTGTGAATGGAATGCCCATCGAAGCCGGCGACGCGGCGTCACGTTTAGTCGAGGCGGCTGACAAACAGCAACTGGTCACCGATATTCCGCTCGCCGAGCAGTTGCATGAAGTTCTGTTGCACGAAATCCAGCCGATGGCCGGACGGACGTTTGATTCCCAACCAAAGTCATCCCAACCCGGAAAGAGAGACATTGCACTGACCGAAGAGGAACTTCGGCGACAGGCCCGATTCATCGAACGCTACTTCCAAACCGGCCAACTGAACCTGGCATTCGGGTTGTTGCGTGAGTGGATCGTCAATCGACTCGCCAACCGATCAGGCGAATCGGAATGGCTGGACCGGCAAAATCGAGAGCCGATTGAACACCAACTTGGCGGACTTGGCGAGGTAGTCAAGGCCAGGGACCCCACAGACCCGAAGAAGAAGCGATACCGGCATCAGGCGATTCGAGATTCACTCACCGACGACCAAAAAGAGTGGGGCAAACGGTGGAACCGTGTTGCCGACATTCGCAATACCTTGCAACACCACGGGATGAAACCCGCCGTTTTTGAACCGCATCGCGGCGATATCAATTCGGCCCGAAAGGATTGGGAGCAGCACGCGTCATGGCCAGAGCTGTCACGATTCGGCGGTGGCCACGGCAAGCTGCTGATCTGTCCCATCGGACTGACGCCGGGCGTGCTCTTTTCGGCCATTACGCAGACAACGCCCGATCGTGTACTCGTCGTGTGTTCCGAGCAATCCGCATCGGCCATTGACGAAGCCATCGAGAAAGCCGCGTCGCTTGCAAAGCATGATCATCCAATTGATGTCCAGCGACTGCAGATGCAGGACATCCATCGCGGCGTTGGCGAAATCGAAGGCTTGGTCAACAGCGCGGCGCTGTGGTTGTTCGACGCGGACGAAATCGTCGCCTGCCTGACCGGCGGCACGACGCTGATGGGCGTACTCGTTTCCCGACTTGTCGCCCGCGCCTCGCGCGAGTATCAGCGTCCGGTCCGCGAGTTCGTACTAATCGATCATCGTTCACCCGAAGAACAACGGAACGATCCCTGGCAGCAAGGAGAAATCCATCCTCTGGAATGACAGCCCGCATGCGTTCAGTTCGCTGGGAGCGCGAAGTTCCCGCTGAACTGCGGCGTGAAAAGAGAAACCGGAGACACATCGGCAATGCTACGAACAACGGAGGCCTGTTTATGACTCAAAAACCAACAACCATCACCGCAACCTACCGCATCGTCACGCCGATGTTCTGCAGTGGAGCCGATCAGGCGTCCGCCGAGCTGCGCGTGCCCAGCTTCAAAGGAGCGCTCCGGTTCTGGTGGCGGTCGCTTATGTGGAAGCGTGTTGCCAGCCACGAGGAACTGAGGAAAAAGGAAGGGGCGCTGTTCGGGGCCAGCGACCAGAAAGTCGGGCAATCGGCTGTTTCACTGAGGATCCCCCGTGAGCAATGCGACCTGCAGCCGCAGGTGGATGCAGGCGAAATCTTTGAAGGCGGCCGCCTGCTGGGCATTCACTACCTCGGCTATGGCGTGATGGAGGCTTTCGACGGGAAAAACACAAAGGCGGGGCGATTGACCCGCCCGATGCGGCCGGGCGGTCAGTTCACCGTTTCGTGCCGATTCTCGCGGCTCGCCTCGCAAGAACAGGTCGAGGAAGTGCGCCGTGCCCTGGTGCTGCTGGGAACGGTGGGCGGGCTCGGAAGCAAGTCGCGAAAAGGTTTCGGCAGCCTGACACTCGTGTCGCTCGCTGTAAACGGCGAGGGGCAGGAAGTCCCGCCGTCGGTCGCAGACCGACTGAAACAGGTCCTTTACGAACTGCAGGAGGGCCTTCCGGACTGGACTGCGTGGAGTCGCAACAGTCGGGTTGTCTCGTTTTCAACCGGTGGAACGCCGTTGGAAATGCTCGATACGGTCGGACGGTCGCTTTCCGCATTTCGGCTCTGGAGCGGCAGAGAGACCGCGCACTTTGCCGAGGACCATGACTTGATGTTCGACTATCTGAACAGCGGAACGCAGCCAGCACATTCACCTGCTCGTATCGCATTTGGACTCCCGCATAATTACTTCTTCAGGAGCCTGTCGGATCCGCCGCGACAGTTTATTAAGGCCGAAGTCACTCCGGAGAAGAAGCCCGATGACAAAGGCTACAAACGGCGCGGCAGCCCATTGTTTCTTCATCTGCACGACGACGGACAGGCACAGCCCGTGGGAGTCCTGGCCTTTCTGCCTGCGGTGTTTCTGCCCTCTCCGGCGCGTATCACGATTTCTGACACGTCGACTGACAAATCGCGCAGCCGACAACGGCACCGTCCCACCACCTGCGGTGTTCCGCAAGTAGATCTGTGGAAACCCATCGTTGATTTTCTGACCGCGTTTCAGAAGGGCGCGGAAACTCAGGAGGTGTCCCTTGTCTGAGACCATTCATCTTTCGTTTTCGATCGGGCCGGTGCAGGGGTTTGTGGCTCAGGCGCGGCGGACTCGAGATCTGTGGGCGGGAAGCTGGCTGCTGTCGTATCTCGCCGAATGTGCGCTCGTCGCCGCCGAACAGGCCGGCGGGCGGGCCGTCATTCCTCATCGGCCGAAAGACCAGCGTGGGAAACTGACTTCAATACAGACCGCGATCGGCGGGATCCCCAATCGGTTCGAGGTCGCGTTCACCGGCGACGATGCTCACGACCAGGCCGCCGCGGCCGCACGCGCTGCCGAGCAGGCGCTTCAGAAAGCGTGGCGGCGTGTGGCCGATGCGGTCTGGAACAGATTTGTCGAACCGGTCGCACCGCTCGGCAACGGCACCCGCGATATCTGGGAGCGGCAGGTTGGCGGCTTCTGGGAAGTCGCCTGGGTCGTCGGGACTCCGGATGACAGCGGCACCATCGGGCATCTCGCCGCCATGCGGAAGAACTTTCGGAATATCCGCACGGCCGAAGAGCCCGGTACGAAGTGTGCCCTGATGCCCGCGCTGCAGGAACTGTCGGGATACGCGGGCAACCGCCGCAGCGATCGCGATCGGCAGCAGGAATTCTGGACCGCATTCCGGAACCAGCCGACCGTCAGCGACCTGAATCTCGGTGACACCGAACGGCTCTGCGCGATTGCGCTGATCAAGCGGCTGTTTCCCTCACCGCAGGTCATGCGGCAGGCGGTGGGGGAGGACATCGGCACGGAACTCGATCAGGTGAGCTGGCCGTCGACGGCGTTTCTTTCGGCGCTGCCGTGGCTGAAGAGTCTTTCCGGCGAAGCCCGCGCGGCGGCAGAGCAGTATCAGCAGCAGGCCCGTCAGGCAGGGTATCACGAAAGTGAGCGATTTGCGGCGCGGGATGCCGGCATTTCGTGGGCCGGCCTCGATGGTCCAGTCTGGTTCGCCACCGCAGTGAGGAACGACGAGCCGGGCGGGGAACAGCTCGGCCCGAAGCCCTCTGACGATCAGAAGCGGGCCCGTCGGCAGCAGGTCGATCGATTGCTCACACAGTTGCGGTCGCTTCAGGAGACCACGGAATCGCGGCCGGTGCCGTATTACGCGCTGCTCCTGATGGATGGTGATTCGATGGGCGAGCTGGTCCGGCAGATCGGCGACCCAAGCGAGGTTAGCAGGTGCCTGAATCAGTTCGCCGGCCAGGTGAAGGACGTCGTCAAGGAGTCCGACGGACGGACGGTGTATGCCGGCGGTGACGACGTACTGGCTCTCGTGCCGGCGATTCATGCGCTGCCGACGGCGGAAAAGCTGTGCGACCGGTACCGGGCGGCGTTTGACGATCTGGTGAAGAAAGGCCAGTTGCAGAAAAACACCGCGACGATCTCGGCGGCAATCGTCTATGCCCACTGGCGGTACCCGCTGCGGCAGGTGCTGCACACCGCTCACGAACTGCTGGACGACTTCGCCAAGGATCGAACCGGCCGCGATTCCGTGGCGCTGGGCGTGGTGCTCGGCAGCGGGCTGAATGCCGTCTGGAGTGTGCCGTGGGCTGTCCTCCGGGGAGAGGCCGACGGCTCGGCCCGATTCATGACGCTGGTCGAAGAGCACTTCGGCTCCAGCCCCGATTCCGAACAGGCCGAGTTCAACGCCTCGTTTCTGTATCTGCTGCGGGAACGATTCGGCCGGCTGTTTGACGACTTGGCCGACCGGCCCGGCACGTATGCCAGTGTTCCCGAAGATCTGGCGACTTCAGAGTCCAGCCTGCTGCGTGATCTGGCTCATGCCGAGTATCGCCGCCGCCTGTCGGCGAAGGAACAGAAGGCGCAAAAGAAAGAAGGCACCGAACCGCTCATCGACCAGCTCATGTCGCTCAGTCTGCGCTGGCGGCGGACCGGGCCGGGACAGGTCGAATCGGAACCCGACACGTTTGCGTTCGACGGCTGGCGCGTGGCCCGGTTCATTCGGCAGATTCTGGATGGAAAGGCGGACGATCATGATTGACCCTTCAACGTACACCTGGCTGAAGATCGACCCGGTCGATGCCTGGTTTTTCCGCGACGGCCGTCCGTCGAACCGCGGCGAAGACCAGAGCGACATCGCAAGCGAGTTTCCTCCCAATGCCTCGACCGTTGTCGGAGCGGTACGCGCGGCTTTAGCCCGGGCCAACGGCTGGAACAAAGGCCCGTCCTGGTCCGGACAGAGCGAACTGACGCAGGTTCTGGGCGATGGCTTTGACAACCTCGGGCCGCTTTCGTTTCTCGGACCGTTCCTGATGGAGTCCGACAGCCCGAACGGGACGAGTCATCTGCTGTTCCCCATGCCGCGGCATGTCGTGGGTTACACGGTTGACGGACGGTTCGTTCCGGTCGCTCTCCTGGAACCGTCACACGAACCGGTCACGACCGACCGCGGCAGCATCCGTCTGCCTGTTCTGCCGCCCGGCTGGCAGGACCGCGCGGCAGGCATCGACGGACTGACGAATCAGCAACGAAACAAGCCGCCTGAACCACGTCCGGACCTGTTCCTCACCAGCAACGGACTGACGAGAATCCTGCGAGGCGAGGTGCCCGACCGTGCCGACATCCGGCATCGCAGCGACCTGTACCGTCATGAGAGCCGGGTCGGCATTCTGCGCGACGCAGACAGCCGGACGACCGGTCAGAACGCGATGTACAGCCCGCGCTATGTACGATTGCGACCAGGCGTATCACTGATCGAAGGCGTTTTCGGTGTACCGGATGACTGGAGCTGGCCAACGGTCATGCCGCTCGGTGGCGAATCACGCATGGCCACCGTTGAACGCCTTGCATCGGCTCCGAGGCTGCCATCGGCTGACCCGGGTCCGACGTCACTGGCCGTCGCACTTTCTCCCGCCAGATGCACCCCGGACTGGTGGGGCGCCGGCCCTGACGAAGCAGCATCGAAACTTGGTGATCATCTCACCGGACAAGTGACCTGCGTCGCACTCGATCGACCGCGGCTGATCGGCGGCTGGAGTTTCAGGTCTGGTCCGCGTCCGCTGTCCCCCTGCGTGCCACCCGGCACCGTCTGGTGGCTGTCC
>WFTL01000001.1 GCA_015485495.1 Planctomycetaceae bacterium | reverse complement strand
GTTTTCCACAGTGCAGGCGAATCCATTCGCGGGCCCGGTCGGCCATGCTCTCGTCCCCGGTGGCATCGCCGGCGGTCAGGACGCCCGCCGGCTTGCGAACGACCAGACAGTGATTGTCTTCGTACAGAATATCCGATTCGTTCAGCCCCATTGCGTCCCCGGCGGAACGGAAAGTTCATTCTGTGTGGAAACGGTGTGGAAACAGGACCTGCGTGGAACGCAGGACGAAAGCTGAGGGGAATGTGCTCTCGCAAAGGCCGTTTTCCGCTTCCCTGATTCCACGCACGCAGCGGCGGCCCCATGGCATCCGCCATCAGTCTTCCAGGGATTCGAGCAACATGTCCATATCCTGCGGCGTGATTCGGGAGCACGCCGCATCGAGCATCTTTTTGAAATGGCGCTTCCCTTCCAGACCGGACATCATTCCGATGTTGCCCAATGGTCCGTAGCTGTCAGCGAGCAGTTGTTCGTTCGCATCGAACATGGCATGAAACGGCACTCCAACCCGACGCCCCTTCTTCAGGCGCTCTGCAATCGCACGGCCATTCACATCGCGAACATCATCGATCTTCAGGAGAATGAAGTCCTTTTCGAGAACTTCGCGGTGATCGTCGATCCAGCGGCTGAGCATGAAGCAGGGACCACAGTATCGTTGAGATGTGCGAACCCAGACCCGTTTGTTCTGTTCCTTTGCCTGTCGAAAAGCCTGTTTCCACTTCACTTCGGCATCGTGCCGGGGTGGCGCATGGAGTTCGATGAATTCGTAAGCAGCCTTCGCAGCATCCGCATCCTGCGGGTCAAGCTGAACCCGCCCCAGTTCCTCTCCAGCGAGGTCATACGCAACAGCCAGCACCCGCTGCGGCACGTGGTGCCAGTCGACTCTTTCAACGAAAGCCCTGTTGTCCTCCACAGACAGCTCTGTCACGTCCACCAGCAGCTGCATGAAGCCGGCAACTGTCTGGTGCGAAGAGCTGTCGAGCAGATGGCTGTCAATGAACTCCCGGCTCGGATCATCCGAACCGTCATAAACGATGGCCATCAGGTGGTAGCTTCCCAGACGACAGTCACGATGCATCGATGCGTAACGCTGCGGTAACGGTGTCCGTTGTTTCGGACGCTCCGGGGCCGGGCCGATCTTCGTGACCCAGCTGCGCGGTCCGTCGTCAGGCAAAAAGAAGATTCTGCCAACATATTCCATGTCATACGGCGCATCGGGCAGCGTGTCCGCCCACAACCAAATCCTGGTCCGGCAGGGCAGCCCGGTGAATCGGTACTTCCCTTCGGAGTCGGTGTGCGTTTCAATTCGTGGCAGACGGAAAACCGTGGGCTCGGCGGTTCCATACCTTTCTTCGTCCGTGACCTGAATGCTGGCCCAGATCCTGTGGCCCGCGATCGGATTGCCCTCCTGATCCGTGAGCTGCCCGGTACAGCTCCTGGTTGGATACATCTGAATGTGTGCGGACTCGGAAAAATCTCTGATCACCAGAGATCCGGCGAACTGTCTGTCCGCCGAGTAGGCGATGGCCCCCAGTTTTGTGGCCCGCGTTTTGATCCGAAAGGTCCCCTCTTCATCTGCCCGTATGCGGAACTCTTCGCTGGATTCACCGTCAATCGCCCTGATGTGAACCATCGCGCCGGCGACCTGCTGCTGTCCCTCGTTCCACGGCAGGATCCTGCCAATGACTTCCACCGGCTCATCCACCTTTCGATGGAACGAAATCACGTGTTCGTGTCCGCGTTTTACATGGACTGTCTGAACGGCGCTCCAGTCGTGCAGGTACACGGTGGTCTCCAGTAATCCTTCCGGTGCCACCGTCTCGATGACGCCCTGTGCATTCGTCCAGGTGCTCACGCTTCTCGCGAGAACACCGCTGCGCACCTCACCGTCTTCCACCCAGGTGAACTCGTGGAGGGAATCGATGTTGAACCAGGCCCCCGGAATCGGCCTGCGATCGTTTCCCTGTGTCAAAGTGATCCGGACCGGAATGCCTTCTGAAAGAACCAGCTCGACGGATTCCTGCTTCCCGGTACGCGAATCGAACGGGATCAGGTCCATCGCGTCTGTCACCCACTTTTCGTCTTCCAGAAAAACGGCATACGTCGTGTCGGGCAGGACTTCTGCAGAAAACCGGCCGCTCGCATCGGAAAAGCTGTAGACGTAATCGATGCCCGATTCCCGTTCTGCCTGAAAGCTGCCAAGCCGGACATTGAAACCACCCGCGAATCTGCCGTTTCCGCTGATGTGTCCGGTCAGTTTCTTCCTTTCGACAGCGCGCTTCGCAGTGATTCTGAGCCTGTCCGGGCTTCGCTCGATGGATTCGATGACCCACCCGCCACTGGTAATGTCGACGGAGCAGTGGGCATCTTCAATGTCCGGAAACCAGGACAGCGTGGCGATGCCATCCTGACTGGTTGTCTGTGTGCTGTCGTCCGGCATGCCCAGGAAGTTGTGTTCCGGTGCGGGCGTGGCCACCTCGCAGTGAAACTGAACGCCTTCGATCGGCTGTCCGTCCGCGTCGCTGAAATGGATCTCAAACGGTCGGCACCGGTACATCGCAATGACATGCGTATCCGCCCGTGGATCACGCGCAGGCTTTCGTGAGAACTGATATCCGCCAATCAGCCCCCGGTCCGACCAGGCGGTGAGTGACGTCAGCTGCTCCCGGTCGAACATGCGAAATACGACGACTCCGTCGGCGTCGGTCTCTGACCGTAAAGTGGCGCCTCCCGACAGTTCAGCACGAACCTGTGCGCCGGCAACTCCTTCTCCGTTCTGTTCGACACGAACGGTCACCTGTCGTGTCGGCAGCCGAACATTCAGACGCAGACCGTTTCGCACAAGTTCTCTGAGCTGGTGCCGAAGAATCGTCCTGGTACAGCGCGCTCCATCGGGGCACGTCACATTCACGGTGATCCGGTACCATGCATATTTATTGACCGGCAGCCAGACCTGGAATCTCCCGTCCTCGACCTGCAGATGCCATGATTCAAAAACGTGGCCATTGTAGTCGATGTCGACACGAACCTCGGCTCCATCGACCGATCCACTGTCACGGCGGGTCACGTGCCCTGTGAGGCGGAGCTCAAGCTGTTCTCCTTCTCCGCGTATCCAGTCCGGAACGTCTTCTGAGGCATTGCTCTGCGGCCCGGCCAGACAGGGCGCCGAACCGACAGCCACAGCCAGGGAAAACAGAACTCGCGGAACGATTTGTTTCGGCAGCATCGTGATTGTCATGGCGGCACTCGTAATCCGAAAACAGAACGACCGACTCAACCGGACCGCAGCATGGTATGTTCGAACAGACAACTGCCGGCCGGGACACTCCTCAACACACATAACGCACGATGGAAACTGAGCGGACGTATCAGGCCGACGACATCGTTGGCGATACCGCGCAGGTCAGCTCGCAGCATCATCGCGTGGCGAACTCCCTGAAATGCTGAGGGACTGTCCGTAATCTGAAACGCGATTCGCCGGCGGATCCGGCCGGTATTTTCTGAAAAAGTGAATTCCCGTGCGGAATGCAGCGGGGCCTGCAGAGGCCCGTGAATCCGCAGGAACCGGGCAGGATGCTGCACGTCCGGCAGCAGAGCGGTGATAATGTTCAGCAGCTCCGGCAGGTACCGCGCGCACTGAATGATGACGGCTGGAAGAAAGGCGGTGATCAGGATACGAAAGAGTCCGGACAGGGATGCTGAGTATGCCGCGCAGGCAGGACCAGCCAGTGCAGAGCCAGACACGCTGTCACGGTCCCGCGGTGGCATGCTCCCCAAAAACTGGTCCAGGTGGTATGAGAGTCTCAAGCGCCCAATCGGGCAAGGAGACTGTCATGAAACGAAAACGACACACGCCGGAGCAGATCATCCGGAAGCTTCGGGAAGCGGATGCGATGCTGGCGGCCGGGAAGACGATCGGCCAGGTTGCGCAGGCGCTTCAGATCAGCGAACAGACGTTCC